>NZ_JBZXDO010000004.1:0-339856 GCF_058725505.1 Serratia sp. A07 | reverse complement strand
TGTGCTACCGCTCGACTTGCATGTGTTAAGCCTGCCGCCAGCGTTCAATCTGAGCCATGATCAAACTCTTCAATTAAAAGCTTGATTTGCTTCCACTCGAGAAGCGATGCTCAAAGATTTACTGCATGAATTTTACTTCAGTTAGTCACTCTTCAAGACTTGATATTTTTTTGCATCCGAAGATGCTGGATATCGTCTTGTGGAGTGCCCACACAGATTGTCTGATAAATTGTTAAAGAGCAGTGAGTTAGGCGCTTTCGCTTGCTAACTCGAGGTGGCGTATATTACGCTTTTCACCCGGAGAGTCAAGCGTTTATTTCGCTTTCCTCTCGCTGACCCGGCGGCTTGTCAGTCGTTGTTCCCGGTCAGTGGAGGCGCATTATAGGGAGTTCTCGGCGGGCCGCAACCCCTAATTGCAAAAAACTTTTCAATCGCTCAAATAATCACCCGAAATGCCTTTTTAGGATGTTTATTAGTCAAAAAATACCACTTTTAGCACAGTAATAGCGGCAAACCCTGTAAATAGGGACAAACGAAGATAAAGAAAAGGGAGCGGTCGCCCGCTCCCTTTCATCTTTATTACGCTCGATTGCCGTTATTGGCGTGCAACGATATGGTCGTTTTCCACATCCAACGTGACCAGCTTGCCGGGGATCAGTTTACCGGACAGGATTTGCTGCGCCAGCGGGTTCTCGATCTCCTGCTGAATAGCGCGTTTCAACGGACGCGCACCATACACAGGGTCGTAACCGGTTTTGCTCAACAGCGCCAGGGCCGGTTCGGTCATGGTCACTTCGTAACCGCGCTCTTCCAAACGCTTGTAGAGACGCGACAGCTGAATCTTGGCAATTGCAGCAATGTGTTTCTCGCCCAGCGGATGGAACACCACCACTTCGTCGATACGGTTGATGAACTCCGGGCGGAAGTGGTGACTCACCATCTCCATCACCGACTCTTTCATCTGCGCGTAGTTCATCTGACCGAAATGCTCCTGGATCAGATCTGAGCCCAGGTTGGACGTCATGATCACCACAGTATTGCGGAAATCGACGGTACGGCCTTGACCATCGGTCAGTCGGCCGTCATCCAACACCTGCAACAGAATATTGAATACGTCCGGGTGCGCTTTCTCGACTTCATCCAGCAGAATCACCGAATAAGGCCGGCGGCGCACGGCCTCCGTGAGGTAACCGCCCTCTTCATAGCCGACATAACCCGGAGGCGCGCCGACCAGACGAGAAACGGAGTGTTTCTCCATAAACTCGGACATGTCGATACGCACCATGGCGTCGTCGCTGTCGAACAGGAACGAAGCCAGCGCTTTGCAGAGCTCGGTTTTCCCCACCCCGGTCGGGCCCAGGAACAGGAACGAACCGATCGGCCGGTTAGGATCGGACAATCCGGCGCGGCTGCGGCGGATAGCATTCGAGACCGCGCTGACCGCTTCGTCCTGGCCGATAACCCGCGAATGCAGCTCTTGCTCCAGGCGCAGCAGTTTGTCACGCTCCCCTTCCAGCATTCTGGCAACCGGGATACCGGTCGCACGCGCCAGCACTTCAGCAATCTCCGCATCGGTCACCCGGTTGCGCAGCAGCTTCATGCTCTTGCCTTCGGCCTGCGTGGCGGCGGCGAGCTGTTTCTCCAGCTCAGGAATTTTGCCGTACTGCAGTTCCGACATCCGCCCCAGATCGCCGACGCGGCGCGCCTGCTCCAGGGTGATTTTGGCCTGTTCGAGTTCGGCCTTGATGTTCTGGGTGCCGGAGAGCGAGGCTTTTTCCGCTTTCCACTCTTCTTCCAGCTCCGAATATTCGCGCTCTTTCTGTCCCAGCTCGTCGCTGAGCATGTCCAGGCGTTTCTTGCTGGCGTCGTCAGACTCTTTATTCAGCGCCTGCTGTTCCAGCTTCAACTGAATGATGCGGCGTTCAAGTCTGTCAAGCGATTCCGGCTTGGAATCCATCTGCATCCGAATGCTGGACGCCGCTTCGTCGATCAGGTCGATAGCCTTGTCCGGCAATTGACGATCGGCGATATAACGGTGCGAAAGCGTTGCCGCCGCCACGATGGCCGGGTCGGTGATCTGCACGTGGTGGTGCAGTTCGTAACGTTCTTTCAAGCCGCGCAGGATAGCGATGGTGTCTTCCACGCTCGGCTCCGCCACATACACTTTCTGGAAACGACGTTCGAGCGCCGCATCCTTTTCTATATACTGACGGTACTCGTCGAGCGTAGTCGCGCCGACGCAGTGCAGCTCGCCGCGCGCCAGCGCTGGTTTGAGCATGTTGCCCGCATCCATCGCGCCATCCGCCTTACCGGCGCCAACCATGGTGTGCAGTTCGTCGATAAACAGGATACCGCTGCCTTCCTGCTTGGCCAGATCGTTGAGCACGCCTTTCAGGCGCTCTTCAAACTCGCCGCGGTACTTGGCGCCGGCGATCAAGGCGCCCATATCGAGGGACAATACGCGCTTGTGCTTCAACCCTTCAGGCACTTCGCCGTTGATGATGCGCTGCGCCAGGCCTTCGACGATGGCGGTTTTACCCACGCCAGGCTCGCCGATCAGCACCGGGTTATTTTTGGTACGGCGCTGCAGCACCTGGATGGTACGGCGGATCTCTTCGTCACGGCCGATTACCGGGTCAAGTTTGCCCTGCTCGGCGCGTTCGGTCAGATCGATGGTGTATTTCTTCAATGCTTGCCGTTGGTCTTCGGCGCCTTGGTCTTCCACGCTGTCACCGCCTCTCATTTGTTCAATGGCTTTGCTGATTTTGTCGGCCGTTGCGCCGGCCGCTTTCAACAAGTCGGTCAACGAGCCGCGGTCTTCCAGCACCGCAAGCACAAACAGCTCGGAAGAAATGAATTTGTCCGCGCGCTTCTGCGCCAGCTTGTCGCACAGGTTCAAGACGCGCACCAGCTCGTGGGACGGTTGAACGTCGCCACCGGTGCCTTCTACCTGCGGTAAACGGGACAGCGCCTGTTCGATTTCGGTGCGCACGCGCCCGGCATCGATACCTGCGGAAGTTAATAGTGGACGAACCGTGCCCCCTTCCTGATTGAGCAGGGCGCTCATCAGATGTAGCGGTTCAATAAACTGGTTGTCGTGCCCAAGGGCTAGTGACTGGGCATCGGCGAGGGCAAGCTGGAATTTGTTGGTAAGACGATCCAGACGCATAACACCTCCAAGATGGGTCGAAATTGCTACTGGAGATTAAATGAGGTCATCCCTCAAATTTTCAAGGTTATCTCGACGCTAAATTTTCGGTACAACGCCATGCGTCGTTGGATCGTCCTAATTCAATAGGTTATATCAGCCAGATTAAACTTGCCAGACGTCCGGTTATTCCATCGCGTCGATAGGAGAAAAAATGACTCTTTTCGTTAACCGTGCAGCGGTCACCACCATAGATGGCCTGCACGCCTGCCCGCAACAAACGTTGGCGCGCCAGTAAGTAGATATTAGCCAAAAACTTATCGCCGTGCGGCATAAACGCCGCCGCGGCTTCGGCGTCTTCCGCGATAAAGGCGGCACGCACCTCCGGCCCGACTTCAAACTGCTGCGGGCCAATCGCCGGCCCCAGCCAGGCGCGGATCTGGCCCGGTGCGGCGCTGAACGCCGCCACGGTTTGTTCCAGCACGCCATGGCACAACCCACGCCAGCCGGCGTGGGCGGCGGCCACTTCATCGCCGTTCTGCGAGCAGAACAGCACCGGCAGACAATCCGCCGTCATCACGGCACACACCTGCCCCGGCACGTTGCTGTACACCGCATCCGCCCGCAGATCGGCGGGCGCTTGCCCCGTCAACGTCACCACGCGGGTGCCATGTACTTGCTCGAGCCATACAGGCATCTGCGGCAAGCCGGCGGCGGTAACCAACCGTTCCCGATTGCGCTTCACCGCTTGCTCCTCGTCACCGACGTGGGTGCCGAGGTTCAGCGAGTCATAAGGCGGCAGGCTGGTGCCGCCGCCGCGCGTGGTGCTGCAGGCCTTAACGCCGGAAGGCAACGGCCAGTCGGGCAGAATGAGCGAATTCATTACCAGTCCATCTGATCTTTGAATTCTTCGGTGTCCGCCTTCAGCGCGTTGATCAGATCGACCATGTCCTGCGGCAGCGGCGCATGCCACTCCATCTGGATACCGCTGATCGGATGATACAAACGCAGCATGGTGGCGTGCAGCGCCTGGCGGTCAAAGCCGCGCAGCGTGTTGATGAAGGCTTCCGAAGCGCCTTTCGGCGGACGTGGACGGCCGCCGTACAGCGGATCGCCCACCAGCGGATGGCTGATGTAAGCCATGTGTACGCGGATCTGGTGAGTACGGCCGGTTTCCAGGCGCAGACGCAGGCGGGTGTGCGCACGGAAGTGTTCCATGATGCGGTAGTGCGTCACCGCCGGTTTACCCATCGGGTGCACCGCCATGTGGGTGCGCTTGGTAGAGTGACGCGCGATAGGCTCTTCTACCGTGCCACCGGCGGTCATGGTGCCGATCGCCACCGCTTCGTATTCACGGGTAATTTCACGCGCCTGCAGCGCTTCCACCAGCCGGGTTTGCGCCGGCACGGTTTTCGCCACCACCATCAGACCGGTGGTGTCTTTATCCAGACGGTGCACGATGCCGGCGCGCGGCACGTCGGCGATTTCCGGGTAATGATGCAGCAATGCATTGAGCACCGTGCCGTCCGGGTTACCGGCGCCAGGATGCACCACCAAATCGCGCGGTTTGTTGATCACCAGGATGTCGCTGTCTTCATAGACGATATCCAACGCGATATCCTGCGGCTCCCAACGCGCCTCTTCTTCAATCTGTGCATCGATGGCGACGGTCTCTCCGCCCAGCACCTTCTCTTTCGGTTTGTTTGACGTTTTGCCATTGACCTTCACCCGATCGCCCAGGATCCACTCTTTTATGCGAGATCGTGAATAATCAGGGAACAATTCGGCCAAAGCCTGATCTAAACGTTGTCCGAGTTGAGATTCGGCCACCGTTGCGGTGAGTTGTACTTGTTGTGCCATATGCAGCTTCTTCGTTAACGTTGGGTTTTCACGGCGATGCCGTTTAATATAATGTGCTATTGTACCTGGTCTTTGTCGGGAGCTTAACGGACAGTCTCCCGGAATAACACCCTGAGGATAATCAAAACGTCATGACGCGTATGAAATATCTGGTGGCAGCAGCCACGTTGAGCCTGGCGCTGGCAGGTTGCTCCACATCCAAGGATGCGGTTCCCGACAACCCACCTTCGGAAATCTATGCTACCGCGCAGCAAAAACTGCAGGACGGTAACTTCAAGGGCGCGATTACGCAACTCGAAGCGTTAGATAACCGCTATCCTTTCGGGCCGTATTCCCAGCAGGTCCAGCTGGATTTGATTTACGCCTACTATAAGGCTGCCGACTTGCCGATGGCTCAGGCATCCATCGATCGCTTCATGCGTCTGAACCCGACGCACCCGAACATCGATTACGTGATGTACATGCGCGGCCTGACCGACATGGCGCTCGATGACAGCGCACTGCAGGGCTTCTTCGGGGTTGACCGTTCTGACCGCGATCCTCAGCACGCTCGCGCTGCGTTCCGCGACTTCAGCCAGTTGATTCAGCAATACCCGAACAGCCAATACGCGACCGATGCCAACAAGCGTTTGGTGTATCTGAAAGACCGCTTGGCCAAGTATGAGCTTTCGGTGGCGGAATACTACACTAAACGCGGTGCTTACGTCGCGGTCGTTAATCGCGCCGAGCAGATGTTGCGTGAATTCCCGGATACCAAAGCGACCCACGACGTGTTGCCGCTGATGGAAAATGCCTACAAGCAGCTGCAGTTGAACGGCCAGGCTGACAAAGTGGCCAAAGTGATCGCCGCCAACCCGCAATAACCGCGCGTCGGCATCGGCAGAAAAACCAAACGGCAGCCTCGGCTGCCGTTTTCATTGGCGTCGACCGGGTTTTCACTGGAGAAATATACAAGTAAAAACACGGTGTTAGCTAGCGCCCCTCACCGGTCAACTCATCGATAATGCGCCATCCGGCGGCAACTCTCAAGCATTAGATAGTCAATTCAGATGCTGAATCACAGATTGAACTAACTTTGCAAAAAGTGACAAAAAATCGTGATTTACATCACGCATTTAAACAAAAAGCGGGGTATGCTGGATTCACCAAGACGGAAAGACAGAGAGGTAAGTTATATGACATTGAACATTACCAGCAAACAAATGGATATCACTCCCGCAATCCGCAATCACGTCGAAGACCGTCTCACCAAACTGGAAAAATGGCAGACCCAGCTCATAAACCCACATATCGTCTTATCTAAAGAACCGCAGGGGTTTGTCGCCGACGCTACCATTACCACGCCTAACGGCCCGCTGGTCGCCAGCGCCAAACATGATGACATGTACACCGCCGTTAATGAGCTGATCGCCAAGCTGGAGCGCCAGCTGAACAAGGTGCAGCACAAAGGCGAAGCGCGCCGCTGCAATGCCAGCGTGAAAGACATCGTGCCGGAAGTCACGCAAGAGCAAGAATATCCGTCCGACAGCGATTGCCGCATCAAACGCGCCCGAGGGCGCGTTTTTTGTCGGGTATTTTTGTTGACGGGGTAAAGGCCAGCGGTTACTTTAAAACCTGATCGCATTAACCTTAGGTAGACCATGCCACGCACACCGTTTTTCTTCGCATTCTTTTTTACCTTCCCCTGACTGGGAGGCGTTTCGTCGTGTGAGAAAGAATGCGAAGACGAACAACAAGGCCTCCTGGAAACAGGGGGCTTTTTTTATGGCTATTTTACAACGAATAAGAACTGAAGGCGGAAGCTGATTATGACTGACAACCCGTTATTGGTGCTGCGCGAGCGCATCAGCGCACTGGACTTGAAACTGTTGGCCCTGCTGGCGGAACGCCGTGAGCTGGCGATCGAAGTCGGCAAGACCAAGCTGCACTCTCACCGCCCGATCCGCGATAAAGAACGCGAGCGCGACCTGCTGGACGCGCTGATCGCCGCCGCCAAACCTTACGATCTGGACGGCTTCTACGTCACCCGCCTGTTCCAACTGATCATTGAAGACTCCGTTCTGACCCAACAGGCGCTGCTGCAGCACCAGCTCAACCCCGTCAGCCAGCACTCCGCCCGCATCGCCTTCCTCGGCCCGAAAGGCTCTTATTCACATCTGGCGGCGCGTCAATACGCCGCCCGCCATTTCGATCAGCTGATCGAATGCGGCTGCCAGAAGTTTCAGGATATCTTCACCCAGGTGGAAACCGGCCAGGCGGACTACGCGATACTGCCGATCGAGAACACCAGCTCCGGCTCGATTAACGAGGTGTACGATCTGCTGCAACACACCAGTCTGTCGATCGTCGGCGAGCTGACTAACCCGATCAACCACTGCGTTCTGATTGCCGGCGACAGTGATTTGAGCCAGATTGAAACCGTCTACAGTCACCCGCAGCCGTTCCAGCAGTGCAGCCAGTTCCTGAACCGCTTCCCGCACTGGAAAATCGAATACACCGAAAGCACCGCCGCCGCGATGGAGAAAGTCGCCAAGCTGAATTCACCGAAGGTAGCGGCGCTGGGCAGCGAAGCCGGCGGCGCACTGTACGGGCTGCAGGTGCTGGAACACAACCTTGCCAACCAGCAGCAGAACATCACCCGCTTTATCGTCCTGGCGCGTAAAGCGATTGACGTCTCCGAACAGGTGCCGGCCAAAACCACGCTGATCATGGCGACCGGCCAGCAATCCGGCGCACTGGTCGAAGCGCTGCTGGTTCTGCGCGACAACGGCATCATCATGACCAAGCTGGAGTCACGCCCGATCAACGGCAATCCGTGGGAAGAGATGTTTTATATCGATGTGCAGGCCAATCTGCGTGCCGACGCGATGCAAAAAGCGCTGCGCGATCTGGCACCAATCACCCGCTCGCTGAAGGTACTGGGCTGTTACCCGAGCGACACCGTGGTGCCGGTCAACCCATCCTGAAACCATAAAAAAAGGGTTCGGCCAAGCCGAACCCCTTACCTTTACGTTTACCACCCGCGTTTTACTGCCGGCTGTCGTTAGCCTGCCGCAACAGCGTGCGGCTCTCCACCAGGAAGCGCTGGGCGTAATCGCCGAACCAGTGCTCCACCTTGCGGAAACTGTCGATAAACGCCTGTTTGTCGCCATGCTCCAACAACTTTATCGCCTCGCCGAAGCGCTGGTAGTAACGCTTAATCAGCGCCACATTTTCCTCCGACGACATGATGATGTCGGCGTACAGCTGCGGATCCTGCGCAAACAAGCGGCCAACCATCGCCAGCTCCAGCCGGTAGATCGGCGAGGAGAGCGCCAGCAGTTGCTCCAGTTGCACGTTCTCTTCCGCCAGGTGCAACCCGTAGGCGAAGGTGGCGAAGTGCCGCAGCGCCTGAATAAACGCCATGTTTTGATCGTGTTCGACCGCGCTGATGCGATGCAGCCGCGCCCCCCACACCTGCAGTTGTTCAAGCAACCACTGGTAAGCCTCCGGCCGGCGGCCATCGCAGTAGACCACTACCTGCTTCGCCACGCTGCCCACGTCCGGGCCGAACATCGGGTGCAGCCCCACCACCGGGCCGTTGTGCACCGCCAGCATCGCATGCAGCGGACGGTTCTTCACCGACGCCAAATCCACCAGAATACAGTCGTCGGGCAACGTTGGCAGGCGGCTTATCACCTGCTCTGTCACATGGATCGGCACGCTGACGATCACCATGCCGGCGTCGGCCAACAGCTGTTCCGCCTGTGGCCAATCTTCCTGATCCAATACCCTGACCTGATAACCCGACAGCGTCAGCAGACGGTTGAACAGCCGGCCCATCTGGCCGTTGCCGCCGATGATGACGATCGGCCGCAGCTGCGGGCACAGGGTTTTAAAGCCTTTATCGTTCTCGCTGACGTATGATTCGCGCATCACGCGGCGCAAGACGTCCTCGATCAAATCCGGCGGCACCCCGAGGTTTTCCGCCTCCTGACGGCGCGAGGCCAGCATCGCCGCCTCGCGCTCCGGCACATAAACCGGTAAACCGTGGCGGCTTTTCACCTCCCCCACTTCCGCTACCAGATGCAGGCGTTTTGCCAGCAGATCCAGCAACGCTTTGTCCACCTCGTCGATTTGATCGCGCAGCGCGGTCAGTTCTGCCACCATAACTTACTTTTCTCCCGTGCGTGCCGTCAGCGCAGCGCCGAGTTCCTGATGCATATGACGCAGCAGCGTTTCCGTGCTCTCCCAGTCGATGCAGGCGTCGGTGACGGACACACCGTAACGCATGTCTGCACGCGGCTGTTCGGAAGACTGATTGCCCTCATGCAGATGGCTCTCCAGCATAATGCCGGTGATCGAACGGTTGCCCGCTTTGATCTGCTCCACCACGGACTCGGCCACCGCCGGCTGACGGCGATAGTCTTTATTCGAGTTGCCATGGCTGCAATCTATCATCAAGGACGGATGGAGTCCCGCCTCGAGCATCTGTTTTTCACAGGCCGCAACGTGCTCGGCGCTGTAGTTCGGGGTTTTGCCGCCGCGCAGGATCACGTGCCCGTCCGGATTGCCCTGGGTCTGCAGCAGGCAAACCTGGCCCGCCTGGTTGATGCCGACGAAGCGGTGCGGCATAGCGGCGGCGCGCATGGCGTTGATGGCGGTGCCCAGACTGCCGTCGGTGCCGTTTTTGAACCCGACCGGCATCGACAGGCCGGAAGCCATTTCGCGGTGGGTCTGCGATTCGGTGGTGCGCGCGCCGATCGCCGACCAGCTGAACAAGTCCCCCAGGTACTGCGGGCTGTTCGGATCCAACGCTTCGGTAGCCAACGGCAAGCCCATGCCCACCAGATCCAGCAACAGGCGACGCGCGATATGCAAGCCTGCTTCAACGTCAAACGAACCGTCCATGTACGGATCGTTGATCAAACCTTTCCAGCCGACAGTGGTTCTGGGTTTTTCAAAATAGACGCGCATAACGATATACAGCTGATCGCTCAAGTCAGCCGCCAGGGTCTTCAAACGACGGGCGTAGTCCAGTGCCGCATCCGGATCGTGGATCGAACAAGGCCCGCACACTACCAACAGACGGTGATCGCGCCCCTGCAAAATATTGGCGATGGTGTTGCGCGCGGTGGCGATTTCATTTTCGTCGTCGGCGCTAAGCGGGAACTGGTTCTTCAGCTCCTCCGGCGTGATGAGAACCTGTTCTGCACTGATGTGTACGTTATTGAGCGCGTCTTTTTGCATGATGCTATTCCTGTCGTTTGGCGTTATGCGTTGAAATGGAACATTGAGCGTTTCAGGGCTCTACCTTACCACGGGTTGTAAAGTTTTCAATCCAATATCCGTAAATAAAAAATTACCGTGATTAAACCGATGAAAATGCACGCATGTAAATATCAATAAATTAAAATAAAACCAAGTAAATTCAATGATATGTACAAAAAACAAGACATCGAAACGCACCTGTACGCCTTCCCGGCGGAAACCCCACTCCGTAAATATATATGTACAGTTGATTTTACAGGCAAGATACGCCGCCCGCCGCGGCGCCAACTAACGGGCAGCAGCGGATACCGTCAGGCTCAGCACGAAAGGCCGCCGAAAGCGATGAATTTAAGTAGAAGAAAAACGAATAAATGAGGAATAAAAATTAAAAACTTAAGCTAATGGCGGCTATTTTTGTCGCCGAAGTGAACCGATATAATGTGACCGTCATCAACAATAACCACCCTTAACAACTGGATCCAAGATGCTCTCTTCTCGCGCTCGTCGCGCTTTTCCGCTGTATATTTGCTGCTTAACGACTTTCACCAGTGTTTCAGCCCTTGCCGACAATACGCTTTTCACCGCGATGGACGATCCGGCCACCGCAAAGAAACCGTTCGAAGGCAACGTGCAGGCTGGCTACAACGCCCAGTCCGGCAACTCGCAAAGCTCTACCCTGTTGGCCAACACCAACATGACCTGGTTCAATACCGACGCGGCGTATAGCCTGTGGGGGGCGGCCAATAACACCACCTCCTCAAACGTGCGCTCGTCCGAAAAGTACCAGGCCGGTGGCCGTACACGCTATAACCTGACCGATCGCAACTACCTGTTCGGCCAGGCCAGCTGGCTGAGCGACCGTTTCAACGGTTATGACTCGCGCTCCACTCTGACCGGCGGTTACGGCCGCCAACTCCTCAACGGGCCGCTCAGCGATCTGCGGGTGGAATTCGGTCCCGGCGTACGCCATGACGAATACCACGGCGGCGGCCGCTCGACCAAAGGGCTGGCCTACGGTGCGGCCAACTATTCCTATCAGCTGACCGACAACACCAAGTTCATTCAGGGCGTTTCCGCGCTGGCGAACGAGGAAACCACGCTGAACTCGGAAAGCGCGTTGAACGTGGCGATCAACGATCGCTTCTCACTGCGCGTGGCCTACACCGTGACCTACAACAGCAAACCGCCGGCCTCCGCACCGAAAAACACCGATACCACCACCTCGGTCACGCTGGTCTACGGCCTGTAACCTCCCCCCGCCCAGAATCTCTCGAAGCCCATCATCGATGGGCTTTTTTTATACCCGCCGCTCTCTCTTGCACAATCTGCTAAAAATATTCATCTCGCCCATTGACGACTTTAGCAAATAGCTTAATACTGTATGCATATACAGTAATTATTATACAGCCTCGTGGCATGATGGATTTCGATAGCGAGTGGCCAACAACGCATCGATAACCCCAGCTCCGAGAGACTGTAAACAAAGTGAGCATAAGCTATGGAGAAAATCACCTCATTCATCACCTACGCCATGGCGCTGTTTCTCGCCTGGCTCGGCAGGCTCTCTCCGCAGGACATTGCCTTTTTAGTCGGTGCGGCGGTAGGAATCGGCACGTTTCTGGTGAACTGGTACTACCGACGTAAAAGCCTGCAGATCTTGAAGGCTATTGAGCGCAATGCGGCATCACGGAGGAAAATTTACGATGAGTGCAATCGTTAAGAGCTGCAGCGTCGCCGCCGTTTTGGCCATCGCCGTGCTGTTACCGTCATTTGGCGAGCTGCAAACCTCAGAAGCCGGCCTCAGGCTGATCGCCGATCTCGAAGGTTGCCGCCTGTCGCCTTACCAGTGCAGCGCCGGAGTGTGGACACAGGGCATTGGACACACCGCCGGCGTCATCCCGGGCCAGGCTATCGATGAGCGGCAAGCCGCTGTGGATTTGGTAGACGATGTTCGCCGCACCGAGCGTGGCATGGCCGCCTGCCTGCCGCAAACGCTCCCACAAGAAACCTATGACGCGGTGATCGCCTTCGCCTTCAACGTGGGCATCAGCGCCGCCTGCCACTCCACGCTGGTCACGCTGCTGCAGCAGCGCCAGTGGCAACAGGCTTGCGATCAGTTGCCACGTTGGGTTTACGTAAACGGAAAGAAAAACAAGGGGCTGGAACAGCGACGCGCCACGGAACGCGCACTGTGCTTGCAAGGCATTGCCTCATCATGACGGGCTCGCTCGCCTAAGTGGTGATGCCACAACAATTTCACTTAATTTGTTCAAGGGGGGTTCTTATGATGCACTGTCCACTATGCGGTCACGTGGCCCACACTCGCTCCAGTCGCTATCTGAGCGAGTCGACCAAAGAGCGTTACCATCAATGCCGCAACATCAACTGCAGCTGCACGTTCGCCACGCACGAATCCGTTGCACGGGTGATCGTCAAGCCCGGCGATGACATTGTCCCGGCGCAGCCGCACCCGCCGGAGAATCAGCATAAACAAAGCGCCGCCGCGCTGTAATGCAAAAAGCCTGCTGATGCAGGCTTTTTAATGTCGCTACAACGTGGCCAAATCTCGCAAATGCAACGAAGCCGGATTTTCAGATAAAAAAAGGGGTTGGCATAGGCCAACCCCTGATAACTATTAACTTTTGGATGCAGCGTTAGTTAACGCGGTTCAGACGCTCTTTGATACGAGCAGCCTTACCAGTACGTTCACGCAGGTAGTACAGTTTAGCTTTACGAACGGCACCACGACGTTTAACAGTAATGCTGTCGATTACTGGGGAGTGAGTCTGGAATACGCGCTCAACACCTTCGCCGTTGGAAATCTTACGAACAGTGAATGCAGAGTGCAGACCGCGGTTACGGATAGCGATAACCACGCCCTCGAATGCCTGCAGACGTTTTTTGCTACCTTCAACGACCCATACCTTCACTTCCACGGAATCACCCGGACGGAATGCAGGTACGTCTTGTTTCATCTGCTCTTGTTCAAGTTGCTTAATAATGTTGCTCATAATATGTCTCTTACCCTAGGTAAACTGATATATCGGTCCCGTCTGATGTCAGACGTTTCCTTCATAGTCCTGTTGCCTGGCCTGATGTTCCCGTTGGAACTCAGCCAGCAACACCGCTTGCTCGTCAGTCAGAGCTAGGCTTTCTAGAAGTTCAGGTCTTCTAAGCCAGGTTCGGCCCAGCGACTGCTTTAAGCGCCAGCGACGTATCTCGGCATGGTTGCCCGACAGTAGAACCGGCGGTACTTCCATCCCTTCCAACACCTCTGGGCGGGTATAGTGCGGGCAGTCCAGCAATCCGTCGGCGAAGGAGTCTTCCTCCGCTGAGGCCTGATGGCCCAGCACACCCGGTATGAAACGGGCGACTGAATCAATCAGGGTCATCGCCGGCAGTTCCCCGCCGCTGAGAACGTAATCGCCGATTGACCACTCTTCGTCAATTTCGGTTTGGATTACGCGCTCGTCTATCCCTTCGTAACGGCCGCACACCAGAATCATCTTCTGATTGGCCGCCAGTTCGCACACGCCGGTTTGATCCAGCTTGCGCCCCTGAGGTGACAGATAAATCACCTTTGCTCCCTCGCCTGCCGCTTCTTTCGCCGCATGAATGGCTTCCCGTAAAGGTTGCACCATCATCAGCATTCCCGGGCCGCCGCCATAAGGGCGATCGTCCACGGTGCGATGCCGGTCGTAGGTGAAGTCGCGAGGACTCCAACACTGCACGCTCAGCAGGCCATTTTTTACTGCCCGGCCAGTCACCCCGTAATCGGTGATAGCGCGGAACATCTCAGGAAACAGGCTTACAATACCGATGAACACAAGCCAATCCCCTTACCGTTATTCCACTTGCTTCGACCGTTTGATCCGGGGGTCAAAAACCAGGATCCCAATCTGCCTCAATCACGCGGGCAGTGAGATCGACTTTCTTGATAACCTGCCCATGAAGAAACGGAATCAACCGCTCCTTCATGCCGAACGCATCTTTCAGGTTCGCTTTCACAACCATCACATCGTTCGAGCCGGTTTCCATCATATCGATGACTTTACCCAGCTCGTAGCCGGCGGTGGTGACTACCTGGCAGCCCATCAGGTCTTTCCAGTAGTAATCGTCACCCTCCAGCGGAGGAAGTTGCTCAGAATCCACCATAATCTCGCGATTAGTCAGCAGATTCGCCGCGTCCCGATCGTCAATGCCTTTGACCTTGATGATCAGATCCTGACTGTGGCGCTTCCAGTCTTCCAACTCGATATACTGCCACTGACCCGCCTGCTGGATAAACCACGGCTGATAGTCAAAAATGCTTTCGGCGTTCTCGGTGGATGAAAACACTCTGAGCCAACCACGAATGCCGTAAGCGGACCCCATTTTACCGAGTACAATCGGCTGCTTAGGCGCTACCGGTTTGAGTTGCTTGCTCATTGCCACCACCGCGACAGATTAAGCTGCTTTCTTAGCGTCTTTGATCAGCGCGTGAACGCGATCAGAAACGGTTGCACCCAGACCAACCCAGTGCTCGATGCGGTCCAGGTCCAGACGCAGTGCTTCAGCCTGACCGGAAGCGATCGGGTTGAAGAAGCCTACGCGCTCGATGAAACGACCATCACGAGCGTTGCGGCTGTCGGTCACTACTACTTGATAGAACGGACGCTTTTTAGCGCCGCCACGTGCCAAACGAATTGTTACCATAACATCCTCTTTAGTTAATAAAACAGCCGGGCCCCATTGAGGGACGGGGCCCGGTTGCAATATAAAAAGCCCGAAAATTTTACTCATTTTGGCGCAAAAAGCAATCTAAAGCGTCGATCGCAGGGGACAACTTTTGCAGCCTGTCAAATTTCGGGCGGTTTTCACCGCGAACGGCGAATGCTGAAAGCGCCCGCACTCGGCGTGCGGAGGCCCATCAGCGGCCTGGGAAGCCCGGCGGCATCATACCTTTCATGCCGCGCATCATCTTCGCCATACCGCCTTTCTTCATCTTCTTCATCATACGCTGCATTTCGTCGAACTGCTTCAGCAAGCGGTTGACGTCCTGCACCTGCATGCCGGCCCCCATCGCGATGCGGCGCTTGCGCGAGCCCTTGATGATTTCCGGTTTGGCGCGCTCTTTCAGCGTCATCGAGTTGATGATCGCCTCCATGCGCACCAGCACTTTATCGTCCATCTGCGACTTGACGTTGTCCGGCAGCTGGCCGGCGCCCGGCAGCTTGCTCAGCATGTTGGCCATGCCGCCCATGTTGCGCATCTGCTTGAGCTGCTCCAGGAAGTCGGTCAGATCGAAACCGTCACCCTTCTTCAGCTTGTTGGCCAACTTCTCCGCCTGCTCGCGGTCGACCTTGCTTTCGATATCTTCGATCAGCGACAGCACGTCGCCCATGCCCAGGATGCGCGATGCCACGCGATCCGGGTAGAACGGCTCCAGCGCTTCGGTCTTCTCGCCCACGCCGAGGAATTTGATCGGCTTGCCGGTGATATGACGGATGGACAGCGCGGCACCGCCGCGCGCGTCGCCGTCGACCTTGGTCAGCACCACGCCGGTCAGCGGCAGCGCTTCGTTAAACGCCTTGGCGGTATTGGCGGCGTCCTGGCCGGTCATGGCGTCGACCACGAACAGGGTTTCCACCGGCTTGATCGCCGCGTGCACCTGTTTGATCTCGTCCATCATCGCTTCGTCAACGTGCAAACGGCCGGCGGTATCGACGATCAGTACGTCGTAGAACTTCAGCTTGGCCTGTTGCAGCGCGCGATTGACGATGTCGATCGGTTTTTCTTTGACGTCAGACGGGAAGAAATCGATGCCGACGCCTTCCGCCAGCGTTTCCAGCTGTTTGATCGCCGCCGGGCGATAAACGTCCGCGGAAACCACCAACACTTTCTTCTTCTGTTTTTCTTTCAGGAATTTGCCGAGTTTACCGACGCTGGTGGTTTTACCGGCACCCTGCAAGCCCGCCATCAGCACCACCGCCGGCGGCTGGGCCGCCAGATTCAGCTCGGTGTTGACTTCGCCCATCGCGGCGATCAGCTCGCCCTTGACGATCTTGACGAACTCCTGCCCCGGCGTCAGGCTCTTGTTGACTTCATGACCGACCGCGCTCTCTTTGACGCGGTTGATGAAGTCGCGCACCACCGGCAGCGCAACGTCCGCTTCCAGCAATGCCATGCGCACTTCACGCAGGGTTTCCTTGATATTCTCTTCGGTCAGCCGCCCGCGGCCGCTGATATTGCGCAACGTGCGCGACAATCGATCGGTTAAATTTTCAAACATCGTCTCATGCTCAACGTGTAATGACAGGCCGCTCCGGCGACACAATTGCGCCGATGATAACACGAAGCGCGGCGGATCTCTGCCTCAGCGTTGGAGATAGGTTGGAGTGAAACGCGCGCAACGTTATACTGACACTCCAATTAACCACGCCGAAGCAAAATTAAACGCTATGCCAGTTTTCTCCATTGTGGCTTTGATGGCCTACCTGCTCAGCCTTGGACTGATCATTCCCAGCTTGTTGCGGAAGAACAGCGCATACCGTCGGCTTGCCCTCGTCTCGGCGGTGGTGGCGCTGATTTGCCATGCCATCGCGCTGCAGCAGCGCATCTTTGACGTCAGCGCCGGGCAGAATCTCAGCCTGCTGAACATTGGCTCCATCGTCAGCCTGATCATCTGCTCGGTGATGACCTTCGTCGCCTCGCGCGACCGCGGCTGGTTCCTGCTGCCGATCGTCTACAGCTTCGCGATGATCAACCTGGCCTTCGCCAGCTTCATGCCCGGCGAGTTCATCACTCACCTGGAAGCCAGCCCGGAACTGATGGTGCATATCGGCCTGGCGCTGTTCTCTTACGCTACCCTGATCATCGCCGCGCTCTACGCCTTGCAGCTCGCCTGGCTCGATTACCTTCTGAAAAACAAGAAGTTGACCTTTAGCGCCGACATGCCGCCGCTGATGAGCATCGAGCGCAAGATGTTCCATATCACCCAGATCGGCGTGGTGCTGCTGACGCTCACCCTGTGCACCGGCTTGCTGTACATGGATAATCTGTTCAGCAAAGAGAACGTGCATAAAGCCGTGCTGTCGATCATGGCCTGGTTCGTGTATATCGTGCTGTTGTGGGGCCATTACCATGAAGGCTGGCGCGGCCGCCGCGTCGTCTGGTTCAGCTTCGCCGGCGCCTTCCTGCTGACGCTCGCCTACTTCGGCAGCCGTCTGATTCAGCAGGTGATGGTGCGCTAATCCAGCCCGGTTCAATTCTCCCTCTCTATAAGGAATACTGCATTGGAGCATGTGTCGACGGGGACCCTCATCATTATCCTGGTGATCATGATCGTGGTCTCCGCTTACTTCTCCGCTTCAGAAACCGGCATGATGACGCTCAACCGTTATCGCCTGCGTCACCTGTCCAAACAGGGCAACCGCTCGGCGCGTCGGGTGGAGAAGCTGCTGCAAAAACCGGATCGACTGATCGGCCTGGTGCTGATCGGCAACAACCTGGTCAACATCCTCGCCTCGGCGCTGGCGACCATCGTCGGCATGCGGCTGTATGGCGATCTCGGCGTGGCGATCGCGACCGGCATACTGACCTTCGCCGTGCTGCTGTTCGCCGAAGTGCTGCCGAAGACCTTCGCCGCCCTCTATCCGGAACGTATTGCCTTCCCCAGCAGCGTCCTGCTGGCCCCGTTGCAAAAGGTGATGTTCCCGCTGGTCTGGCTGCTCAACGGCATCACCAGCCTGACCTTGCGCCTGTTCGGCATCCGCACCAACGTGCGCATCAGCGACGCCGTCAGCAAGGATGAGCTGCGCACTATCGTGCGCGAATCCCAGTCGCAAATCTCCCGCCGCAATCAGGACATGCTGATTTCGGTGCTGGATCTGGAAAAGGTGACGGTCAACGACATCATGGTGCCGCGCACCGAGATCGTCGGCATCGACGTCAACGACGACTGGAAGTCGATCATGCGCCAGCTGACCCACTCGCCGCACGGCCGCATCGTGCTGTATCGCAGCTCGCTGGACGACGCGATCGGCATGCTGCGCGTGCGCGAAGCCTACCGCCTGATGACCGAGAAAAAAGAGTTCAACAAAGAGAACCTGCTGCGCGCCGCCGATGAAATCTACTTCGTGCCGGAAGGCACGCCGCTCAACGTGCAGCTGGTGAAGTTCCAGCGCAACAAAGAGAAGGTCGGCATCGTGGTCGACGAGTACGGCGACATTCAGGGCCTGGTCACGGTAGAAGACATTCTCGAAGAGATCGTCGGCGACTTCACCACCTCGATGTCACCAACGTTGGCGGAAGAGGTCACGCCGCAGAGCGATGGCTCGGTCTTGATCGACGGTACCGCCAACGTGCGCGAACTGAACAAGGCCTTCAACTGGACCCTGCCGGCCAGCGAGGCCCGCACCGTCAACGGCATGCTGCTCGAAGAGCTGGAAGAGATCCCTGAAACCGGCACCCGGGTGCGTATCGGCCACTACGATATCGACATTCTCGACGTGCAGGGCAACATGATCAAACAGGTGCGAGTCACGCCGATCACCTCGCTGCAGTCCAGCGTCGGCCATCACTGACCGCCGGCCTGAAAGTAAAAAAGACGCGAAATCGCGTCTTTTTTTATCTCTGCGGGAAACTCGCGGCTAGATATGCAGTTCCTGCAGCTTCTCTTTTGGCAGCGCTAGCTCGTCGTTGTGGTTAACCACCACGTCGTTATCCAGGATGTGCTTGGCGATCTCCTGCGCTTCTTCCAGCGAGTGCATATGGTAAGTGCCGCACTGGTATTCGTTCAGCTCAGGGATTTTGCGCTGGTCGGTCACTTTCAGCACGTCGGCCATCGCCGCTTTCCACGCATCGGCTACGCGCTGCTCTTCCGGCACGCCGATCAGGCTCATGTAGAAACCGGTACGACAGCCCATCGGGGAGATGTCGATAATCTCCACGCCCTGGCCGTTCAGGTGGTCACGCATAAAGCCGGCGAACAGGTGCTCCAGCGTGTGAATGCCGCGCTCGGGCATCACTTCCAGGTTCGGGCGGCAAAAGCGCAGATCAAACACCGTGATGGTATCGCCATGAGGCGTTTTCATGGTTTTCGCAACGCGGACAGCCGGAGCTGCCATACGGGTATGATCGACGGTAAAGCTATCCAGCAATGGCATTTCGCTACCTCCTCGTAAAAGAGCATTTATTTCGAAACTTTTTTTCCTAACCGGGAAACCTTTTCTAACCCTGCGAGTCTGAGTATGTGAAAGACGCGCATTTGTTATCATCATCCCTGTCATCAGAGATGCATATTTGGCCACATTGATGTGGCCTTTTTCTTTTTCAGCTTCCGCCGTTTTGCTTCAGGAACGCTTCAAAGCTTAGCGTATCATTGGCTTCTATGTCGCGTTGGCGCTGCCACGAGGCTTCCCGCTCTTTATCCAGCTCGGCTTCGTTCAGGATTTCCAACGGCTCTTCCAGCAACGTCTGACGATACTGCTCCGCCAGCTGCAACCCGACGCGCCCGGTGCCTTCCGCCTTCATCGCCTTCAGAATGCGCGCAGAGAAGGTCAACTCAGGATCGTCGAACGCGGCAACCAGCTCATCACACACCTGCTGGTATTGACGGTTGCCGGCTTCGCCGTCCAACACTTCCGCCACCCGACGCAGATCGGCGAACAGCGCCTTACCCACTTTTTCGAGCGGTTCATGGCTGGCGCCACAGCCGATGCCGATGGTCTGGCCCGGCTTACGCCCTTCCAGAATCACCCGGTTCCAGTTCTTGCGCGTGCACAGCAGTTCATCGCTGCTCATCTCCGGCGCATCGGCCAGCGCGCACCACACCAGGAACAGATCCAGGAAACGCGCCTGCACCGCGTCCACGCCGATTGGCGAGAACGGGTTGATATCCAGCGAACGCACTTCGATGTATTCGATGCCGCCGCGCAGCAGCGCGTCCGACGGCGTCTCGCCGCTTTGGGTCACGCGCTTCGGCCGGATCGGCGCATACAGCTCGTTCTCGATTTGCAGCACGTTGCTGTTCAGCTGCAGGTAGCGATCGCCCTCTTTCACGCCCAGCTTGGCGAACTCTTCAGAAGGCGTCGCAATTGCCCGCTTCAGACCGGCCACATAGCTGTGCAGATCGTTGAAGGTGATGCCCAAATTGCTCTGCGACTTGTTGGTGTAACCCAGGTCGCTCAGACGCAGCGAGGTGGCGTACGGCAGGTAGCACATCCCCTGCTCGGTGCGCTCGAACGGCAGATTGGTCTCACGCCCTTTGAGGAACGAAGAACAAATGGCCGGCGATGCGCCGAACAGATACGGGATCACCCAACCGAAACGGTAATAGTTGCGGATCAGGCGGAAATACCCCGCCGAGATCTGCTCTTTACCGCTTTCTGCGTCCTGCACCCCGGCCCAGGCCTGCCAAAACTCCAGCGGCAGCGAGAAGTTGTAGTGCACGCCGGAAATGGTCTGCATCAGCGCGCCGTAGCGATTCTTCAACCCTTCGCGGTACAGCGTCTTCATGCGGCCGATGTTCGACGAACCAAACTGCGCCAGCTCGATATCCTGCTCGGCTTCGATAAAGCACGGCATGCTGAGCGGCCACATGCGCTCATCGCCGATATTGCGCGCCACGTAACGATGAATATCGCGCAGGAACGTCAGCAGGTGATCGATGTTGTCATCAACCGGCGTAATGAACTCTAACAGCGCTTCGGCGAAATCCGTGGTGATCCAGTGGTGCGTCAATGCCGCGCCCAGCTTTTCCGGATGCCCGGTGGTCGCCAAGGTGCCGTTCGGCGTGACCCGCAGCGTTTCACGCTCGATGCCGCGACGAATGCCTTTTAATGCCTGGGGATGGGCTTCCAACCAAGAAAGCGCCTGTGATACGTCCGGGATCAAATTGACCTCCCGCTTCTAAAAACAATAACTCGTAAGCATACTGAATCCGCACCCGAGAGAATATTGAGTTATATTCACTTGGTTACTGCCACCAGGCGATACCCTGTACCGTTATCATAGCCAAAACGATGTAACGCAGCGCCTTTCCGATACACAGAAACAGCGCGACAGAGCCCCAGGGCATGCGCAGCCAACCTGCCAACACGCACAACAAATCGCCCACCACCGGCACCCAACTGAGCAGCAGCGCAGCCGGGCCGAAGCGTTGCAGCCACCCGAGCGCCGTTGCCAGCCCCCGCTGTGGTTTCAACGCCGGTAACAGGCGCCCGATAATGACATTGGTCAAGCCACCCAGCGTATTGCCCAGGGTCGCGGCCAGCACCAGCAACTCCGGCGAGACGCGACTCTGGGTCAGCAAGGCGACCAGAACGATTTCTGAATTTCCCGGCAGCAGCGTCGCACTGAGGAAGCTACTGCCAAATAACGATATTACGGCTAGCGTACTACTCACAGCGTACGGACGTCTACCACAGCCATACCGGCACTTTTCGCCGCCTGAATGCCGAAATCGGCGTCTTCAAACACCACGCATTTTTCCGGCGGCACGCCGATCAGTTCGGCACAGCGCAAGAAGGTGTCCGGCTCCGGTTTGTGGCGCTGCACGTCGTCCGCACCGACGATCGCGTCGAAGCAGTTGAACAGGCCGAGATGACGCAGCAGCATTTCCGCCATGCGGTGCTCGCTGCCGGTACCGACCGCCATCGGACGGCGGCCGTGATAGGACTTCACCACCTCGATCAGCGGCAATGGACGCACGCTGTCCAACAGCATCGCTTCCACCGCGCGGGTTTTCTCCGCCGCCAGGTGATGGGGATCGAGATCGGCCTGATGGCTGGCGATAATCGCCTGGGCGATGCGCCAGGTCGGTGAACCGCTCAGCGCCACCATGGCCGCTTCATCAAACGTCATGCCATAACGGGACAGCACTTCACGCCACGCTTTGCGGTGCGTTGGCTCGGTGTCCAGAATCGTGCCGTCCATGTCGAAAATAAGACCCTGATAGCGGTCGTACATCGTTACTCCATGATCGTTGAGGAAAGAAAACTACTTTAGCGTAAAGCCGTTGGGTTGTCGCTGACTGCGTCATAACGGAATGTGCTGTGCCCGATCGGGCGCAAAGGAGGACGGGGGAGAGAGAATGGCTAAATGCTGAAAAGCGAAAAACCCGCCGAAGCGGGTTTCTCTTAGATGGTGCATCCGGGAGGATTCGAACCTCCGACCGCTCGGTTCGTAGCCGAGTACTCTATCCAGCTGAGCTACGGATGCATTACTATTTTTACTGCTTGCCTGCTTCGCTAATGAAGCCAGACTTAAAGAATGGTGCATCCGGGAGGATTCGAACCTCCGACCGCTCGGTTCGTAGCCGAGTACTCTATCCAGCTGAGCTACGGATGCATTACTATTTTTACTGCTTGCCTGCTTCGCTAATGAAGCCAGACTTAAAGAATGGTGCATCCGGGAGGATTCGAACCTCCGACCGCTCGGTTCGTAGCCGAGTACTCTATCCAGCTGAGCTACGGATGCAAATGGCGGTGAGGCGGGGATTCGAACCCCGGATGCAGCTTTTGACCGCATACTCCCTTAGCAGGGGAGCGCCTTCAGCCTCTCGGCCACCTCACCAAACGCTTCTTTCGAATTGCGCCTAACTTGCTTTAGAGAAGCTCATCGGCACTGCGTGGCGCACATATTACTTTCTCCGACTTTTAAGTCAAACAATTTTTCCCAACTCATGCGCGTTTGCACAATTCGCACCCAACATGGGCGATTTCACGGCAAAAAGGGCGTTTTATCAACAGGCAACCGCAGCGTCTGTAGCAACAAAGCAGAAAACTAACCGGGAAAATAATCACGAAAAAGAGAGGGGAGAACGAAAGAAGTGGGTAAAACGATGCAGTAGCGTCTCGTCTGGCAACGAGACGCTGCTTCGGAATCAGTAAGTCGTCTGCTGAGACTTCTCTGCCTGAATGCGCTGATAGATTTCTTCACGGTGAACCGAAACCTCTTTGGGGGCGTTCACACCAATACGCACCTGGTTGCCTTTTACCCCTAGCACAGTGACCGTAACCTCATCGCCAATCATGAGGGTTTCACCAACTCGACGAGTCAGAATTAACATTCTTTGCTCCTTGAAAGATTAAAAGAGTCGGGTCTCTCAGTTTCCCCGTCATTATCCATCATATGTGGTGAAAACGTAAGCCGCGCAACCCACAATAAGTGTAAGCAGACTTGGTCCCACCTCAGATAATGGTAAGTTTAGCCGACCTGAAAAACTTTGTTCCCGCAATTGTAACTAAATTGTGTTAGCACAGTATGAAAACGCCATAATCAACAAAGTATTATGGCGTTTGTGCGTGCTATTTATTATATGTTCACAGCTTCGAGGCCACCCAGGCTTCTACGCTGTTTAACGCCGCTGGCAGGGCGTTGATATCCGTCCCCCCCGCCATCGCCATATTAGGGCGACCACCGCCCTTGCCGCCTACCTGCTGCGCCACGTTGCCAATCAACTCGCCGGCTTTCACGCGGTCAGTCAGATCCTTGGTCACGCCTGCAACCAGGCTGACTTTGTCATCAGCCGTCGTTGCCAACACGATGATGGCTGAACCCAATTGATTTTTCAGGTCATCCACCATGGTGCGCAGCATTTTGGCTTCGACATTGTCCAACTGGCTGACCAACAGCTTCACGCCGTTAACCACTTTTGCCTGGCTGGACAGCGACGCGCTTTCCTGCGCCGCCTGCTGATCTTTCAACTGCTGCAGTTCTTTTTCCAGCGCGCGGGTGCGATCGAGCACCGAGCGCACTTTATCGGTCAGGGTGTTGCTGTCGCCCTTAACCAGCTGCGCAACGTCTTGCAACAAATCGCTTTGCTGGTGCAGCGTGGCGATAGCGCCTGCGCCGGTCACCGCTTCAATACGACGGATGCCCGCCGCGGTGCCCGACTCGCTCAGAATACGGAACAGGCCAATATCGCCGGTGCGGCTGGCATGAGTACCGCCACACAGCTCGGTGGAGAAGTCGCCCATGGTCAGTACGCGCACGTTGTCATCGTACTTCTCGCCAAACAGCGCCATCGCGCCCTTCTCTTTGGCATCTTCCAACGCCATCAGCTCGGTCTGTACCGGCAGGTTACGACGCACCTGCTGGTTCACCAGATCTTCCACCGCGCGGATTTGCTCCGGCTTCATCGCTTCGAAGTGCGAGAAGTCGAAACGCAGATATTTGTCGTTAACCAGCGAGCCTTTCTGCGCGACGTGGTCACCCAACGTTTGGCGCAGCGCGGCGTGCAGCAAGTGAGTCGCGGAGTGGTTAAGACGGATGCTGTTGCGGCGCTCAGCGTCGATCTGCGCATCCAGGCGATCGTTCAGCTTCAGCGAGCCCTGCGCCAGTTTGCCCTGGTGGCCGATAGCCTGGCCGTATTTCTGGGTGTCGTTGACCACAAACTCTACGCCGGCGGCTTTCAGCACGCCTTTATCGCCGACCTGGCCGCCGGATTCACCGTAGAACGGCGTCTCATCCAGCACTACCACCGCCTCTTCGCCGGCGTTGATCTGATCGACCGGCTGGCCGTCGCGGAACAGCGCGATGACAGTTGCCTGCTGCTCGTCGTGATCGTAACCGCTGAACTGGCTGCTGCCGTCCACGCGGATCAGGCTGTTGTAGTCGGCGCCGAAACCGCTGGATTCGCGCGCACGGCGGCGCTGCGCTTCCATCGCTTCTTCAAAGCCCGCTTCATCGACTTTCAGACCGCGCTCGCGGCAGACGTCAGCGGTCAGATCGACCGGGAAGCCGTAGGTATCGTACAAACGGAAAGCGGTTTCGCCGTCCAGGGTATCGCCCTGCAGCTTGGCCAGCTCTTCGTCCAACAGCGCCAGGCCACGCTCCAGCGTGCGGGCAAACTGCTCCTCTTCGGTTTTCAGCACCTGCTCCACCAACGATTGCTGGCGTTTCAGTTCGTCGGCCGCCGGGCCCATCACTTCGATCAGTGGCGCCACCAGCTTGTAGAAGAAGGTGTCTTTCGCGCCCAGCATGTTGCCATGGCGGATCGCGCGACGAATGATGCGGCGCAGCACGTAGCCGCGGTTTTCGTTAGACGGGATCACGCCATCCGACACCAGGAAGGCGCAGGAACGGATGTGGTCGGCGATAACGCGCAGGGATTTGTTGTCCAGATCGGTTGCACCGGTCACTTTTGCCACGGCGGCGATCAGGGTACGGAACAGATCGATTTCGTAGTTGGAGTTCACATGCTGCAACACCGCCGCGATGCGCTCCAGGCCCATACCGGTATCCACCGAAGGTTTCGGCAGCGGCAGCATGGTGCCGTCGGACTGGCGGTTGAACTGCATGAAAACGATGTTCCAGATCTCGATGTAGCGGTCGCCGTCTTCTTCCGGGCTGCCAGGAGGGCCGCCCCAGATGTGATCGCCGTGATCGTAGAAAATCTCGGTGCACGGGCCGCATGGGCCGGTGTCGCCCATCTGCCAGAAGTTGTCGGAAGCGAAAGGCGCGCCCTTGTTGTCGCCGATGCGAATAATGCGCTCGGCCGGTACGCCGATTTGCTTCTGCCAGATGTCGAACGCTTCGTCATCGGTTTCATACACGGTGACCCACAGTCGCTCTTTCGGCAGGTTGAAC
The DNA here is from genome assembly GCF_058725505.1 of Serratia sp. A07. Classification (NCBI taxonomy): domain Bacteria; kingdom Pseudomonadati; phylum Pseudomonadota; class Gammaproteobacteria; order Enterobacterales; family Yersiniaceae; genus Serratia; species Serratia sp. A07. Next base: position 314,025 of record NZ_JBZXDO010000004.1, on the reverse strand, counting down.
CAGTTTTCACCGGTCAGCAGTTCCCACGCGTAGCTGATCGCGTCATGCTTGAAGTAATCGCCGAAGCTGAAGTTGCCCAGCATTTCAAAGAAGGTGTGGTGACGGGCGGTATAGCCGACGTTTTCCAGGTCATTGTGCTTGCCGCCTGCGCGCACGCAGCGCTGCGAGGTGGTGGCACGGGAATAGGCGCGTTTGTCCAGCCCCAGGAAAACATCCTTAAATTGGTTCATGCCGGCATTGGTAAACAGCAATGTCGGATCATTGTTAGGCACCAGGGAGCTGCTCGCTACAACCTGGTGACCCTTACTATGAAAGAAATCGAGAAACGCTTGACGGATCTCAGCGGTGCTCTTGCTCATAATTTTCCTGGAAAGGCTAGAATAACGACACGTGAGCCGGTGACGCGTCATCCCGACGATGACAACCAGCTCACGAACAAAAAGTGGGGATAAGATAAATTTTCTTCAGAGGGAAGTAAAACCCCGTGTGCGCTCATTGCGCAAAATCACGGTAAATTGACTGAATTTCTTCCTGGAAGAAGCCGCGATAGAGCAGATAGCGCTGCACTTTGGCTTTCTCTTTCCAGTCGGTTGGCAACGCATCGCCAAATTTTCGCTGCGCCACCTGTTTCGCCTGTTCGCACCAGTCGATGTCGCATTCCGCCAGCGCGTCCTGCACCAGCGCTTTGTCGACACCCTTTTGCATCAGTTCACTGCGGATACGCTGCGCACCGTAACCTTTGCGGCTGCGGCTGCCGATGTAGCTGTGAGCGAAACGCTTATCGTCTAGCCAATTATGCTGGTAACAGTAGGCAATAACCTGCTCGATCAGCGCAGGATCCACCGGCTCTTCAGCCCCCGGCGATGATGCCGGCGCATGTGGCCCCCTGCCGCCAAAACGGGCTTTCGCCACAAACGGCTGCGCCGCAAGTTTGCGGCGCAGTTCAGCTTCACTATGATCGCGTTGCGACAGCAGGCGCATGGCGCGGCTTAGCAAGTCATTCATCATTCAAGCCTGAATTTATGGGATATGCGCCACACGAACGGCGGCGCATATCTTCAGCGATTAGAACTGCTCGCTGGTTTCCGCTTCGTCGTCTTCGAAGTCGTCACCGGAAGCGGCCACCAGTTCACCGCCGCTGTGCAGCAGCAGGTCACGCAGCTTCTTATCCAGCTCAGCGGCGATAGCCGGGTTTTCTTTCAGGAAGTTACAGGCATTCGCCTTGCCCTGACCGATCTTCTCGCCGTTATAGCTGTACCAGGCGCCGGCTTTTTCGATCATCTTGTGCTTCACGCCTAGATCGACCAGCTCGCCACGGCTGTTGATGCCTTCGCCGTACATGATTTGGAACTCAGCCTGCTTGAACGGCGCAGCGATTTTGTTCTTCACCACTTTCACGCGGGTTTCGCTGCCCACCACTTCGTCGCCCTCTTTGATGGCGCCGATGCGGCGGATATCCAGACGCACCGAAGCGTAGAACTTCAGAGCGTTACCGCCGGTCGTGGTTTCCGGGTTGCCGAACATCACACCAATTTTCATACGGATCTGGTTGATGAAGATCAGCAGGGTATTGGCGTTTTTCAGGTTGCCGGCCAGCTTACGCATCGCCTGGCTCATCATGCGTGCCGCCAGGCCCATGTGCGAATCGCCGATTTCACCTTCGATTTCCGCCTTCGGCGTCAGCGCCGCCACGGAGTCGACGATGATGACGTCAACCGCGCCGGAGCGGGTCAGCGCATCACAGATTTCCAGCGCCTGCTCGCCGGTGTCCGGCTGGGAGCACAGCAGGTTGTCGATATCGACACCCAGCTTTTTCGCATAGATAGGATCCAGCGCGTGCTCGGCATCGATGAACGCACAGGTTTTGCCTTCGCGCTGCGCAGCGGCGATCACCTGCAGCGTCAGGGTGGTTTTACCGGAGGATTCCGGGCCGTAGATTTCAACGATGCGGCCCATCGGCAGGCCGCCGGCGCCCAGAGCGATATCGAGTGACAGTGAGCCGGTGGAGATCGTTTCCACGTCCATGGAGCGGTCTTCACCCAGGCGCATGATGGAGCCTTTGCCGAACTGTTTCTCAATCTGGCCCAGTGCCGCAGCTAACGCCTTTTGCTTGTTCTCATCAATAGCCATTTTTGCTCCTTCGTTTCGCAATGCCGGTGTTACCCCACACTGCCACTGAATGTATGTTGTGCAGGAAATGTCACTAATTATACTGTATGGTCATACAGTATCAAGCCTAATTTACAAAAATTCGTCGATGGCGGTTTGCAGCGCGAAAATCGTCGCCTGCAGCCGCACCGCGTCGCGGTCGCCCTCGAATTGCATCATGCGCGACAGCCCCCGGCCATCGCTGCCGGCGAAGCCGAACCACACGGTACCGACCGGCTTTTCCGCGCTGCCGCCGTCCGGGCCGGCGATGCCGCTCACCGATAGCGCCAGATCGGCCTGCGCCGCCCGCAGCGCCCCTATCGCCATCTCGCGCACCACCTCTTCGCTGACCGCGCCGTGCGCCGCCAACGTGGCTTCTCTCACCCCTAACAGGTCATGCTTCGCCGCATTGCTGTAGGTGACGAAACCGCGATCGAAATAGGCGGAGCTGCCGGCGATATCGGTAATAGCCTTGGCGATACCGCCGCCGGTGCAGGATTCCGCACAGGTGATCCAGCGGCCCTGGGCCTTCAGTTTTTCCCCCACCAGCACGCTGAGCCGGCGCAGTTGGTTTTCACTCATAACCTCTCCCTCGCGAATTCAGGTATATGCGCCCGATAGTAGCATTTATCAAGGCGACGCGGCGGCCGACGCGTGGAAATGCGCAGCGCCTCGCAGGAGGTACGGTTTTAAGCGCCCGGCCAAGCTGCTAGTATCAAAAGAAGCGCCCCATTGAGCGGCGGCGCACCAGCACAAGGAACATCACGGAGGCGGCACGCTGCGGCAGCGGCCTCAGGGCGCACCAGAAGAGATTAGGATGATAGCGTGAAAAAAACGTTGGGCGTATTCTTGCCGTTGTATACCACCACCCTGCTGCTGCTGTTGGGCTCGGGCCTGCTCACCACCTACGTCTCGCTGCGGCTGGCCTCTATCCACGTCAGCAGCGCGCTGATCGGCGCCATCATCGCCGCCAACTACATCGGGTTGGTGATAGGTGGCAAGGTCGGCCACTTTCTCATCGCCCGCGTCGGGCATATCCGCGCCTACGTGGCCTGCGCCGGCATCATTACCGCTGCGGTGCTGGGGCACGGCCTGACGGAGTTCATTCCCGCCTGGGTCGCCCTGCGCCTGGTGATCGGGCTGTGCATGATGTGTCAGTACATGGTGCTGGAAAGCTGGCTGAACGACCAGGCGGAATCCAACCAGCGCGGCATGGTGTTCGGCTTCTATATGGCGGCGACCTATCTCGGCATGTCGCTGGGCCAGATCGTGCTGATGCTGCAAAGCAACCTGGGCATCACCACGCTGCTGGTGATCGCGCTGTGCTTCGCGCTCTGTCTGGTGCCCATCGCCCTCACCACCCGCACCAATGCGCGCCACATGTCGCCGGCGCCAATGGAGCTGCGCTACTTTGTCGGCGCCATTCCCAAGGTGCTGGCCACCACGTTGGTGATCGGCATGGTGGTGGGCTCGTTTTACGGCCTGGCGCCGGTCTATGCCAGCCTGCAGTCCTTAACCACTCAACAAACCGGCCTGTTCATGGCACTGGCCATCTTCGCCGGGCTGGTGGCGCAGTTCCCACTCAGCTGGCTGTCGGATCGCTATAGCCGCCCGTTGCTGATGCGACTCAACGCTATTTTGCTGATCGTGGCGGCGCTGCCGCTGGCGCTGCTGCCGCACATCGACTTCCCGCTGCTGCTGGCGGTGGGATTCGTCGTCAGCATGCTGCAGTTTACGCTCTACCCGTTGGTAGTGGCGCTGGCCAACGATCTGATTGAGCCGGAGCGCCGCGTCTCACTGGCCGCCTGCCTGCTGATGGCGTTCGGCGTCGGCGCCAGCATCGGGCCCTTGGCGGTCGGCGCGCTGATCGAGCCGCTTGGCGGTAATATCCTGTACGCCTTCTTCGCCCTGTGCGGCGTGCTGCTGGCGGCCCTCAGCCGCACGGCGAAAGCGGAGGAACCTCAGCTGGCGCAGGACGCACCGGTGCCGCATATTCCGCTGCCGGACAGCCTCGCCAGTTCGCCGCTGTCGCCGGCGCTCAATCCGACCTTCGATGAGCAGATCATTCACGACACCATGCCGCCGCCGGAAGCGGCGCCCGATGTCGACGAGCCGCAGCCCGAGGAACAGGAGACGGAGCCCCTGCCTCAGGGGGCCGATCCGCAAGAGGATACCGGCCTGAAAAAGGCGCACGCCATGCTGTAAACGGCGGCGCTACAGATCCAGGAAGGAGCCCAACATGAAACCGCGTTCGGCGATCGCCGCTTTCAGCGTCGGCGCGGTCAACACCTCCAGCTCGACGAGGCGCGGGTGACAATATTTGCTCTGCAGGATCGTCGCGTCGAGGAACGCCGGGTGGCACATCATTTCCAATGACTCGGCGCCCTGCTCGTCGGCGCGCGTCAACCGCTGCAGGAACAAGGCTTCGGAAATCATTTCACCGTAGAATCCCGCGTCAAACGCGTCGGTGCTGCAGGGCGTCTGCAACGCAATATCGCGCCGTTTCGCCTCTTCGCGATCGAGACGCAGCGGCAGACCCTGTGCCTGCGCAAACGCCTCCACCAGCGGGTAAATCTGCGGCTGCATATGCACATGGTGGTGGCTGTCGATGTGCGTCGGCGGCCTGCCGAACAGCGTCACAAACCGCGCGAACTGGCGCTGCAGCTCCTCCTGAACCTCGTCCAACTGCAGCTCGCCGGCCTCGGCGCGGCACCACAGCCATTTACCCAGTTCGCCATGCTCGTTGACCAGCGAAGGCATGGCGCCCAGAGGCCTGCCATGGGTCAAAACGAAATGCAGCCCGATCGGCAGCCCCGGATATTGCCGGCTGAGCGCCGCCGCGTGCTGGGCGCCGCCGCCGTTCACCATCGCCGTGGTAGAAGAAACCACGCCATGCTGATACGCCTCGATGACGCCGTAGTTTTGCCCCTTGCTCAGGCCGAAGTCGTCGGCATTCACGATCAGTAGTTTTTCCATAATGGCTCCCGCGAGATGGATTTTTGGCAAGGGAAGCCCGACCGACCGACGCGGCATTCCCCTTCGCTAAGGTAAAAATCGAATGATTAACCGGCCGGCGGCCTGAAGCTCATCGGCATATCGGCGTTGATACTGATCGGGAGCGGCCCTAAAGAGGGCCGTAGCACTTTTTTCGGTAGTTGCCTGGGGTCACGTCGGTGAGCCGCTTGAAGTTCTTAATGAACAGGCTGACATCGCCATAGCCGGAATCAAAGGCGATATCGGAAACCGAAGAGTTGGTGACCTCCAGCTGCGTCTTGGCGAAATTGATGCGGATCTCATTGATTACCTGCATCGGCGTCTTATGGTAGTAACGCCGCATCGCCCGGGTCAGATACTCCTGGGTCTTCCCCGACAGCGCCACCATGTTCGCCAACGCCCTTTCGCCGAACATCGCCTTGTCATGCATGCCGGCCAGGGTGTTCTTCAGCCACTGCGGGATATCATCGCCGCCGTCGTTTTCTTCCTTATAGTGACGAATGCGGCTGATCACATAGAAAGTCAGCGTTTCGAGAAATTCGGCGAAATCATCCTCGCGAAACTGCGGCGAACTCACCACCGATTCGATATAGGCCAAAAACTCGCTCCTCAGGCTGTAGGCCTGCGAGGCGACGAAGCAGCGCGGCAGCTGCTGCAAATAGTGCTCTTCAAAGAACGCTTTGCTGACCGCCACGTTGAAGATTTTCGTCGCGCCGAACTCGTAAAAGCTCTGGTGATAGGAGCCGATAGGGATAAAGACGAAATCCCCGCGTTCCAGCAGCACCCGCTTGCCGTTGATCTCCTGGTAACACTTGCCGCTCAGCACGATGGTGAACTCGTAATAGTCGTGCTGATGCAGCCCGGTGGCGCTTTCCACCTTGTTGTAGATAAACAGGTGAAAATCTTTGCAGTTAAAAAAATCCTGCTCGCGAATCAGCTTCACGTCGTTCGCACTCAGCGAAATTCGGTTGTCGGACACGGCGCCGGCCTCCCGTTAGTCAAATCCGTTGCGTCTGGCCGCCTCGGCAAACCAGTAGCCGCTTTTCTTTATGGTACGGCGCTGATCCGCCCGATCCAGCCGCACCAGCCCATAACGATTCTTGTAGGCGTTCAGCCAGGACCAGCAGTCGATAAAGGTCCACAGATGATAGCCTTTGCACTGCGAGCCTTCCGCCAGCGCGCGGTGCAGCCATTTCAGGTGCTCGCGAATAAAGTCGATGCGGTAATCGTCCTCCACCCGCCCATCGACGCCGATAAACGCCTCTTCGCCTTCAACGCCCATGCCGTTTTCCGAAATATAACAAGGCAGATTGCCGTAGTTCTCTTTCAGATCCATCAGGATGTCGTACAGCCCCTTTTCGTAGATCTCCCAGCCGCGGTGCGGATTGATTTTGCGGCCCGGCATTGCATAGTAACTGAACAAATCCTCCGGCGATGCGATCGGCCCCTCGGCACGGCGCCCCTCTTTCGCCTGCACCCTGCGCGGTTGGTAATAGTTGACGCCGAGGATGTCCACCACGCCGTCTTCAATCAGCTGCGCATCCTGCGGCTCGCAGTGGGGCATCAGCCCATGCCGCTCCAGCAGCTGCAGCAACGCCGCCGGATAACGCCCTTTGGCGACCGGATCGAGGAAACTGCGGTTGAGCAGCAGATCGGCGTCGTGTGCAGCCTGCCGATCCTCCGACGCATCGGAACGCGGATAGGTCGGGCTCAGGTTCAAAATAATGCCGATATTCCCCGGCAGCTCCCGCGCTCTGAAACGCTGCACCGCCATGGCATGCGCCAGTACGCTGTGATACGCCACGGTGACCGCCCGTTTGAAGTCCACTACGCAAGGGTAGTGCAGGTCATTCAGGTAACCGGCCTCCACCGGCACGATCGGCTCGTTGAAGGTGAACCAGTGGGTGACCCGATCGCCAAACAGATCGAAGCAAATGTCGGCGTAACGCGCATAGGCTTCGACCACCGCCCGGTTTTCCCAGCCGCCGCGCTGCTGCATGCACAGCGGCATATCGAAGTGGTAGAGATTGATAAACGGGGTGATGCCCTGCACCAGCAGCTCGTCGATCATCGCGTTATAGAAAGCCACCGCCTGCGGGTTCACTTCGCCGTCGCCGTCCGGGATCAGCCGCGACCACGAGATCGACGTTCTAAAGGTATTGTGGCCCAGCGTTTTGAGCAGCCCGATATCGGTACGGAAATGGTCGTAAAAGGTTGAGGCCTCGCCCGGCCCCACCCGATCGTGAAAGCGCTCGGGCGCGATCTCGAACCAATAGTCGAAGATGTTGCGGCTCTTGCCGTCCCGTGCGGCCGCCCCTTCAGACTGCGGCGCGGAGGTGGCGCTGCCCCACCAGAACCCGTCGGCAAATTGATATTCCATACTCGCGTCCCTCGCGGGGCGGCCACGCCGCCCCGTTCCACTGTTAGAATTTCAGCGCCTTGGCGATGTCTTCTTCGCTTTCCGTCGCCGCGTCGATCTGGCTCTGCGCCTTGTTGGAGATCGCCACGAACGGCAGATAAATCACGGTGGCGACCGCCAGGTTGAACAGGCTCAGCAACAGGGCCATGATGCTGCCGTTGGTGTTGAAGAACGCCCCCAGGCCGACCGGCATGGTCCAGGGCGCGATGTTGGTGATCGGCGGGATCAGCCCGGAGTAATAAGCCAGCGAGGTGATGATGGTCAGCACCGGCTGCACCAGGATGAACGGAATGAACATCACCGGGTTCATGATCACCGGCAGGCCGAACAGAATCGGTTCGTTGATCTGGAAGATGCCGGACGGCGTCGCCAGCTTGGCGACCTGGCGGTAATCTTCGCGGCGCGAGGCAATGAAGATGGCGATGATCAGGCCCAGCGTCGAGCCGGTGCCGCCGAGGTAGATGTAGGAGTCGACAAACGGCTTCGCCCACATATGGAACTCTTTGCCGGCGGCCACCGCCGCTTCGACCGAACCGTATTTGTTGTACAGCTCCACGTTTTCCAGCGCGAACGGCGTCATGATGCCGCTGTCCAGCGCCGCCAGCGCCATGGAGCCGTGCACCCCAAAGAACCACAGCAGCGAAGAGAACAGCACGTACACCCAGCCCACCACGCTGCCCATCTTGGCCAGCGGCGCCGAAATGCCGTCCATGATGATCTGGTGGAAGTTGGTGCCCCAGTGCGCCAGCGCGAACGCCACCAGCCCCATGATGGAGAGGATGATGAAACCGGGGATCAGCGCCGAGAAGGAGCGCGACACCGAAGCCGGCACGCTGTCCGGCAGGCTGATCACCCAGTTGCGCCGCACGATGAAAGCGAACATCTCGGCCACCACCAGCCCGATCACCATACCGGAAATGATGTTGGCGCCGCCCAGCCAGTTGGCGCCCACCGCATAGGCCTCGCCGACGTTAAACGGCGTGACGGTCATAAAGGCCGCCACCGCCAGCAGTGCCGAAGCCAGCGGATCGACCTTGCGCTCTTCGGCCAACGCCATGCTGATAAAGAACGGCGTCATCAGGGACATGATCCCCAGCGTGCCGTTGTAAACGCTGCCGCCGATGCTCTTCAGCCCGTTCAGCGTCTCGATGGTGGAGGCATCCAGGCGCACGCCCAGCGAATAGAAGAACGATCCTTCGCCGAAGCTCAGGAACACGTTGTTGATCAACACGAACATCGCCCCGGTCAAGGTCAGCGGCATCAGGCGGATAAAGCCGTTCTTGATGGCGTTGACGTGGGGCTGCTTACCGATTTTTACGGCGAAAGGCAGGATAACCTTCTCGAGCGAGGCAATGAGGGTATTCACGGCGGCCTCCTGTTATTGATTGGCTTTCTTGATGGCGGCCACCGCGGCCTTCAGCACCCCCAGCCCATCGACCTTGCCGTACAGCAGCGGATCGATGACTTCAACAGGTTTGTTGGGCAGCTGTTTTTGCACTTCCGGCAAGGTGTAGGCGATCTGCGGCCCCAGCAGGATCAGATCCGCTTCAACGCCTTTCTCCGCGGCCAGCGCCTCCGGATAGGCGGCGATGATCACCGGTACTTCGTATTTCTCGGCCTGCGCCTTCATTTTTGATACCAACAGGGAAGTGGACATACCGGCAGAACAAAACAGATAGATTTTTTTCTTTTCCATACCAAGCACCTCAGATAATCAAAAAAACCCCGTGTTATTTGTATGCCAGATGCAATCACGATTGCTTCACGCACATTCCTTATGAAAATTTCCGTCACGTTGCCCTGGTTGCAGACAGTATACGGAGCATGAAAAACGGATCGGTAAGCCAGCGAGGATAATAACCGTCTCTCCTTGACCTACTGGCTTGACCCTCTTCACATTTCACATAAAAAAATAGTGTGACCGGGCTCTCAAATAACCGATAAAAACTCGGAATATTCGCAATAAATACTCAAATAGCAATTATAAACAGCCAGTTATAAACTCGCCGGGAATTTAAGGGATTATTTGCGCCCGAACAAACGAAGGGGGAATAATAATAGTTCAAGCTTGATTCGCTTACTTGCCATCCGAACGCGATGGCCGGTAAAGAAGATTAGGTGGGCAGACGCAGCAACTCGATCACTGTGGTCAGCGCCACGGAATGATTCCTGCGGTTGGGATAATAGAGGTAAAAACCGGGAAACGGCGCGCACCAGTCGGCCAACACCCGCCGCAGCCGCCCGCTCGCGAGGTGTTCTTCCACCTCCTGTTCGATGGCGAAAGCGATGCCGACGTGCGCCAACGCCGCCTGCAGCAACAGCCTGGCGTCATCCACGATAAGCGGGCTGTTGACCGCCACGGAAAATCGCTGCTCGCCCTGCTGAAATGCCCATTTGTAGCGCTCGCCCGAAGAGGCCTTGCGCCAACCGATGCAGCGGTGCTGCAGCAAATCCTGTGGATGCGTCGGTTCGCCGTGCCGTTGAAAATAGTCCGGCGTGGCGACGATGGCAAAACGCAGATCCGGCGTCAGGCGCACCGCACGCATATCGTTGTGCAGATCCTCGCCGAGCCGAATACCGGCGTCAAAGCCTTGCTCGACGATGTTGGCAAACCCTTCGTCCGCCACCACCTCCAGCGTAATGCCGGGGTAATCGCTGGCCAACCGCCCCAGATGCGGCACGATGGCGAGATCGATCGCCGAACGCGGCGCGTTGATGCGCACCAGGCCGCGTGGCCCTTCGCGAAACGCATTCAGGCTCTCCAGCGCGGCGTCGATGTCGGTAAAGGCCGGCACCAGCTGTGCCAACAGATGCTCACCGGCCTCCGTCGGCGAGACGTTGCGGGTGGTGCGGTTCAGCAGGCGAATGCCCACCTGCGCTTCCAGTTCGCGCAGGGTGTGGGTCAGCGTCGGCGGCGTCACGCCCAGTCGGGCGGCGGCGCGGCGGAAGCTGCGTTCACTGGCGATAGCCACGAAGGCTGCCAGGCCGGACAATTCGGGTTTCTTCATGCTATTAATATAAATTATCTAATAGTGAGATGAATTTTTAGCGGATAGTTATCCGTCATCTAACAACATAGCATTGCGATCGAACCCATTACCAGGTATCGATGCGATGATTAATACTACAGCTCCAACTCATGAAACGCCGCGCCGTCTGGCTGACAAAGTCGTGCTGGTAAGCGGCGGCGGCACCGGTATCGGCCGCGCAGCCGCGCTGGCCTATGCCCGCGAAGGCGCAAAAGTGGCGCTGGCCGGCCGGCGTGCGGCGGAAATCGAAGCCACGGCGCGCGACATCGCGCTCGCCGGCGGCGACGCCCTGCCCATCGTGGCCGACGTCTCCCAGGAAAACGACATCCGCAGGCTGCTCGCCACGGTGACCGCCCACTACGGCCGGCTCGACGTCGCCTTCAACAACGCCGGCATCATCGGCAACTTCGCCCCCATCACCGAACAGAGCAGCGAGGATTTTGACCGCGTGATCGCCATTAACCTCCGTGGCGTCTGGCTGGCGATGAAATACGAGATTGAAACCTTCCTGGCGCAACATTCAGGCGGCGTGATCGTTAACACCTCCTCCTGGCTGACCCACGGCGCGCTCGCCGGCTCATCCAGCTATTCCGCCAGCAAAGGCGCGCTCGACGCGATGATCCGCGCGGTGGCGCTCGAATACAGCGGCCAGGGCATCCGCGTCAACAACATCAACCCCGGCATCATCGACACGCCGATGGCGCGCGGCAGCGTGGCTGACAGCGCGGCGTTCGCGCCCTTTATCGCCCACACGCCCGCCGGCCGCCTGGGCGAATCGGAAGACATCGGCGATGTGGCGCTGTGGCTGGCGACGGACGAAGCCCGCTTCATCACCGGCCAAAGCCTGCTGGTGGACGGCGGTTACACCATCGCCGGCATGCGTTGAGGGGGCGACGCCATGAACTACGTTCGGCTTGGCGACAGCGGCCTGCAGGTGTCCCGCCTTTGTCTGGGCGGCATGACCTACGGCGATCCGGCCTGGCGGCCCTGGGTGCTGAAAGAAGAGCAAGCGCGCCCCTTTATCCGTGAGGCGCTGGAGGCGGGCATCAATTTTTTCGATACCGCCAACATTTACTCCGGCGGAGAAAGCGAGCGCATTCTCGGCCGCGCGCTGAAGGCGTTCGCCCGTCGTGAAGACGTGGTGATCGCCACCAAAGCCTACTTTCCGATGGACGCGCAGCCGAACAGCCGCGGGCTGTCGCGCAAGCACCTGCTGCACAGCGTCGACGCCTCCTTGCAGCGGCTGGGAACGGATTACCTCGATTTGTTCGTACTGCACCGCTTCGATACCGAAACGCCGATCGAAGAAACTGCCGACACCCTCGACGGCCTGGTGCGGGCGGGCAAGATCCGCTATCTCGGCGCGTCTTCACTGCACGCCTGGCGCCTGATGAAAATGCTGGCCTTTCAACGTCAGCACCGCCTGGCGCCGTTTATTTCGTTGCAAAGCCAATACAACCTGGTGACGCGTGAAGACGAAGAAGAATTGATCCCGCTGTGCCTGGAGGAAGGTATTGGCCTGACGCCCTGGTCGCCGCTGGCCCGCGGCGTGTTGGCCGGCTCCGCCAGTGGCGGCACGCTGCGCGCCGCCACCGACGAACAGGCGCCCCGTTGGTACGGCGGCAGAAACGAGGTGGAATGCACCGTCGCTGCCGTAGCGGAGGTGGCGGCCGCGCGCGGCGTTCCACCGGCGCAGATCGCGCTGCCCTGGCTGTTGGCCAAACCCGGCGTAGCGTCGCCGCTGGTGGGCATGTCCAAGCCACACCATCTGCAGGATGCGCTGGCGGCGCTCGACCTCAGGCTATCGCCGGAAGACGTGGCCGCGCTGGAGGCGCCAATGGCACACGCTGCCCGCCCCGAGCGCTGGTAGCCCCCTTTCCCTCATTCCCGGAGAGAAACATGTCATACGCTGTTACCGCGCGAGCGGCGTTGTTCACCCTCGCTGCCGCATTCACCCTTAGCGCGCCGGCGCAGGCCGCCGTCAGCGCAGACTGCACGGAAAGCAGCATAACGCTGCCGCCCGGCGCACTTTACCCCAACGGCATCGCCCGCGCGGCGGACGGTACGCTGTATGTCGGGCTGATCACCAGCGGCAACGTGCTGCGCAAACGGCCGGGTCAGGCGTGGGAAACCTTCTTCCCCGGCGCTGACACGGTGTTCGCCTCAAACGCGCTGCGGCTGGACGAACGGCGCGGGCTGCTGTGGGGGAACTCGCCGGACTTTCTCTCCGGCGGCAAAACGCGCGCCAACCGCATCTATGCGCTGAACGTCGTGGATGGCACCCTCAACCGCAGCCTGGCGCTGCCGGCGGGGGAAATGGGCAACGATATCGTGCTCGGCGCAGACGGCACGGTGTACGTGACGGAAACCCGCGGCGGCGGCATCCTGCGCCTGCGGCCGGGCGAAACGGCCTTCAGTACGCTGTATCGGGATCCGCAATTGGCGGCTCCCAGCGGGTTGGGGGCCGCCGGGATCGTGCTGCTCGACGACCGGCTGATGGCAGTCGCCAATTTCGGCACCGGTAAGCTCTACGCCCTCAGCTATAACGATCCAAAGCCGCAGCTGACGGAAATGCAGCTGCCGCGCCTCATCGAAAACCCGGACGGGATGGGGTTGGCACCGGACGGCGCGCTGATCGTGCTGGAAAACGGGATCCAGAGCGGCCAGGGGCGGATCCTGCGGATCCCTTCCCCCAAGGCGGCAGGCATGCACCGGATTGAGATCTTGCGCGAAGGCATGGAATCGCCGGTCAACCTGACTATCACGCCACAAGGCTGCGCCTTCGTCAGCGAATCGCGCATCCGCCACCGCCTGCTGCCCGGCCATGAAACCGAAGTGCCCGACAGCTTCCGCCTCTATCAACTGCCTTTGCCTCTCACCGCCGCGCAATAACCTTTCCACCACCACTGCGGGCGGCGACTTGCGTTGTTGCCCGCAGGCGAACAACAATCTCGCTGCGTTACAAACCCGCCTTGCGCTACGCTTCCCATTTTTACCTGTGACAGCCGATTGCCCGCTGGGCTAGTATAAGCGTCTGTGCAAACCTCAGGTTTGAGCGCGCCGTCTGGCGTTTTGATGATTTGATTTGCGCCGCCCGGCAAGCGCTAAAGGGGGCGGCGCCTGCTGAAACAATGTGATAGCGAATGACGACAATGAAAATCACAGTTCCCTTTACATTCAATGGATTGGAAAAATAATCGCATGAATAGCACCGATAAACTCGATTCGCATACGCCGATGATGCAGCAGTACCTGCGCCTCAAGGCCCAGCATCCTGAAATCCTGCTGTTCTACCGCATGGGCGACTTCTACGAGCTGTTTTACGACGACGCCAAGCGCGCTTCCCAACTGCTGGATATCTCGCTGACCAAACGCGGCGCCTCGGCGGGTGAACCGATCCCGATGGCCGGCGTGCCGCACCACGCGGTGGAGAACTACCTGGCCAAGCTGGTGCAGCTCGGCGAGTCCGTCGCCATCTGCGAGCAGATCGGCGATCCGGCCACCAGCAAAGGGCCGGTCGAACGCAAAGTGGTGCGTATCGTCACCCCCGGCACCATCACCGACGAAGCGCTGCTGCAAGAGCGTCAGGACAACCTGCTGGCGGCGATCTGGCAGGACGCGCGCGGTTTCGGCTACGCCACGCTGGACGTCAGCTCCGGCCGCTTCCGCGTCGCCGAGCCGCAGGATCTGGAAACCATGGCCGCCGAGCTGCAGCGCACCAATCCGGCCGAGTTGCTCTACCCGGAAACCTTCGAACAAATGGCGCTCATAGAACAGCGCCACGGCCTGCGCCGCCGCCCACTGTGGGAATTCGAGCTTGAGACCGCGCGTCAGCAGCTCAACCTGCAGTTCGGCACCCGCGATCTGACCGGCTTTGGCGTCGAGCAGGCGCACCAGGCGCTGCGCGCCGCCGGCTGCCTGCTGCAGTACGTCAAAGATACCCAGCGCACTTCACTGCCGCACATTCGCGGCCTCACCATGGAGCGCCAGCAGGACGGCATCATCATGGACGCCGCGACCCGCCGCAATCTGGAGCTGACGCAAAGCCTGTCCGGCGGCAGCGACAACACGCTGGCGGCGATCCTCGATCGCACGGTCACGCCGATGGGCAGCCGCATGCTGAAACGCTGGCTGCACATGCCGACCCGCGATATCAAGGTTCTCACCGCCCGCCAACAGGCGATCGGCGCATTGCAGGACCTGTTCACCGATCTGCAGCCTTCTCTGCGTCAGGTGGGCGATCAGGAGCGAATTTTGGCGCGTCTGGCGCTGCGCACCGCGCGGCCGCGCGATCTGGCGCGCATGCGCCATGCTTTCCAGCAACTGCCGGACATCCGCGCGCTGCTGCAAGACGTGGACACCCCGCACGTGCAGCAGCTGCTGTCACAGGTGGGCCAGTTCGACGAGCTGCGTGAGCTGCTGGAACGCGCGGTCATTGAATCGCCGCCGGTGCTGGTGCGCGACGGCGGCGTGATCGCCCCCGGGTACAACAGCGAACTGGACGAGTGGCGCGCACTGGCCGACGGCGCCAGCGACTACCTCGATCGGCTGGAGATCCGCGAGCGTGAAAAACTGGGGCTGGATACGCTCAAGGTCGGTTTTAACGGCGTACACGGCTACTACATTCAGGTCAGTCGTGGCCAAAGCCACCTGGTGCCGATCCACTATGTGCGCCGCCAGACGCTGAAAAACGCCGAGCGCTACATCATCCCGGAATTGAAAGAGTACGAAGACAAAGTGCTCACCTCCAAGGGTAAGGCGCTGGCGATCGAGAAAAGCCTGTACGACGAGCTGTTTGATCTGCTGCTGCCGCACCTGGCGGAACTGCAGCAAAGCGCCGCCGCACTGGCCGAGCTGGACGTGCTGGCCAACCTGGCCGAGCGCGCCGATACCCTGAACTACGCTTGCCCAACCATGAGTGAACAGCCGGGGATCCGCATTACCGAAGGCCGCCACCCGGTGGTAGAGCAGGTGCTGAGTGAGCCGTTTATCTCCAACCCGCTCACCCTGTCGCCACAGCGCCGCATGCTGATCATCACCGGCCCGAACATGGGCGGTAAAAGCACTTATATGCGGCAAACGGCGCTGATCGTGCTGATGGCGCACATCGGCAGCTACGTGCCGGCCACCAAGGCCACTATCGGCCCGGTGGATCGCATCTTCACCCGCGTCGGCGCGGCGGACGATCTGGCTTCCGGCCGCTCTACCTTCATGGTGGAGATGACCGAAACCGCCAACATCCTGCACAACGCCACCGAGCACAGCCTGGTGTTGATGGATGAAATCGGCCGCGGTACCTCCACCTACGACGGCCTGTCGCTGGCCTGGGCCTGCGCCGAGAACCTGGCCAACCGCATCAAGGCGATGACGCTGTTCGCCACCCACTACTTCGAGCTGACGACGCTACCGGAGAAAATGGAAGGCGTGGTCAACGTGCACCTGGACGCGCTCGAACATGGCGACACCATTGCCTTCATGCACAGCGTGCAGGACGGTGCCGCCAGCAAAAGCTATGGCCTGGCGGTCGCCGCGCTGGCCGGCGTACCGCGCGACGTCATCAAGCGCGCCCGTCAGAAGCTGCGCGAGCTGGAGTCTATCTCCAGCCACACCGCCTCGGGCAGCGTCGATGCCACCCAGATGACGCTGCTGCAGGAAGAGACCTCGCCGGCGGTAGAAGCCCTGGAGGCGCTGGATCCGGATTCCCTGTCGCCACGCCAGGCGCTGGAATGGATCTACCGGCTGAAAAATATGGTGTAGTCTGGCGCCAGACGCGGGCATAAAAAAACGGTGAGCATCATGCTCACCGTTTTTATTTGATGCGGTTCAACAATCGGCGTTATTCGCGGAACAGCGCCTCAATGCTCAGGCCCTGCATCTGCAGAATCTCACGCAGACGGCGCAGGCCTTCAACCTGAATCTGACGGACGCGCTCACGCGTTAGGCCAATCTCCCGGCCTACGTCTTCCAGCGTCGCCGCTTCATAGCCCAGCAGGCCGAAACGGCGCGCCAACACTTCACGCTGTTTGGCGTTCAGTTCGAACAACCATTTGACGATGCTTTGCTTCATATCGTCGTCTTGCGTGGTGTCTTCAGGCCCGTTGTCCTTCTCGTCGGCCAGAATGTCCAGCAGCGCTTTCTCCGAATCCCCGCCCAGCGGCGTATCCACCGAGGTGATGCGTTCATTCAGACGCAGCATGCGGCTGACGTCATCCACCGGCTTGTCGAGTTGCTCGGCAATCTCTTCAGCGCTCGGTTCATGATCCAGCTTGTGGGAAAGCTCGCGCGCGGTGCGCAGATAGACATTCAGTTCTTTGACGATATGGATAGGCAAACGAATGGTACGGGTTTGGTTCATGATCGCCCGTTCAATCGTCTGACGAATCCACCAGGTTGCGTAAGTGGAGAAGCGGAAACCGCGTTCCGGGTCGAATTTTTCCACTGCGCGAATCAGACCGAGGTTACCCTCTTCGATCAGATCCAGCAGCGCCAGACCGCGGTTGCTGTAGCGGCGAGCGATTTTCACCACCAGCCGCAGGTTGCTTTCAATCATGCGGCGGCGGGACGGCACGTCACCGCGCAGAGCACGCCGCGCAAAATAGACTTCTTCCTCTGCAGTCAGCAGAGGTGAATAACCGATCTCACCCAGATAGAGCTGCGTCGCATCCAATACGCGTTGCGTAACGCCTTGAGACAACAGCTCTTCTTCCGCTAAATCGTTCTCGCTGGTCTCTTCTTCTACCAGCGCTTTTTCATCAAACGACTCAGCCTCAGCTCCATTCTCGTCGAAATCCGCATCATCATGTAACTCGTTAACTTTCAGCGTATTTTGGCTCATATGCTGCTCCTACCCGTGATACCGCGAGCAGAATCTCAGCGTATTCTGCCCAATCTATCGCTGCGGAAGATAACGCAGCGGGTTTACGGATTTCCCCTTGTAACGAATTTCAAAATGCAAACGTACTGAACTGGTACCGGTGCTACCCATGGTGGCTATTTTTTGACCCGCCTTCACTTCTTGTTGTTCCCGGACCAGCATTGTGTCGTTATGAGCGTAGGCGCTCAGGTAATCATCATTGTGTTTGATGATGATTAGATTACCGTAACCCCGTAAAGCGTTGCCGGCATACACTACGCGGCCATCGGCGGTAGCGAAGATAGGCTGCCCACGGGAACCGGCGATATCGACGCCCTTATTCCCACCTTCTGATGAGGAAAAGTTATCAATAATCTTACCGTCAGTCGGCCATCTCCAGGTACTGACCGGAGAACTGTTGCTGACGGTGCTGCTCACGGGTGGAGCGGCTTCCGGTGCGGTAACAGGCGCAGTCGCGGTCCCAACCGCTGCGGCACCTGCTGCAGGTAACATCTTACCTACATTCTGTTTACCCGAGTTTTCAGAATACGCGTTAGTTGATTGAGAATCAACCGTTGCCGTCTGGATCTGGGAGCTGGAAGGTGGCTTCGGAACGCCGCCTTTGGTCGCGTCTGTCGTCGCCAGCATGCCGCCGCCGCCGTTGGCAGAACCATTACCAAGCTGAATGGTTTGGCCAACATTCAGGCTGTATGGCTCGGGAATATTGTTGCGCTGCGCCAGGTCGCGGAAATCGTTGCCGGTGATCCAGGCGATATAAAACAGCGTGTCGCCGCGCTTGACCGTGTAGGTTTCACCGCCGCTGTAGCTCCCTTTAGGGATAGCGTTATAACTGCGGTTATAGACAATGCGGCCCTCGGGGCTGACCTGCTGCGCCCCGCCATTATTATTGCCGGATGGAACGGCACCGCCGCCACCCACGCTGCTGATAGGGGCCGACGTCGAGGCATTGTTCGTACAACCCGCCAACCACAAACTTACCATCGTACACACCGCTACCCGGCGTAACGTAATCATTGGGCTTCCCGTGCTCATGCTTCCCCCATGACAGCAATATCAGTGATATATCCAAAATACCCTTTACATCGTAGCCGAGCTTTTGCCACTTCCCAGTCCCTGCGATGTAAAGGCGCCGCCGGCCGATCCCTGAACGCCAGGTCATCTCCCGCCGGAGCATCAAAACGCGCGCCAATGCTAACCACATTGGCGTTGCCGCACCATAAGACAACTACGTAGAAAGGCCAATTCTAGTGAAAATTAGCCTGATTGGAACGAGAAAACCTTATCCGGACGTGATGAAAGTGCAACAGATTTTGCAGACGGTCGAAAAATCAGACAATCGCTAGGCCAATTCGCCTTTCACCAGCGGGACAAAGCGCACCGCTTCCACCGCATCGACAACGAACTCGTTGCCATGGCGTTGAATGCGTTTGAGGGTTTGGGCCTGCTCGCCCACCGGCAGTACCAAAATGCCGCCGTCGTCCAATTGTTCCACCAGCGCCTGCGGGATCTCCGGCGGTGCGGCGGTGACGATGATCGCATCGAACGGACCGCGCGACGCCCAGCCCTGCCAGCCGTCGCCGTGGCGGGTGGAAACATTATGAAGATCGAGCTGTTTCAGGCGGCGCTTAGCCTGCCACTGCAGCCCCTTAATGCGCTCGACGGAACAAACGTGTTGCACCAGATGTGCCAGGATAGCGGTCTGATAACCGGAACCGGTGCCGATCTCCAGCACCCGTGAAGTGGGCTTCAAATTCAGCAGCTCGGTCATCCGCGCCACCATATAAGGCTGGGAAATGGTCTGGCCGGAGCCGATCGGCAGCGCGGTGTTTTCGTAGGCCTTATGATCCAGCGCTTCGTCGACAAAACGCTCGCGCGGCACCGCTTCGATCGCCCGCAGCAGCTTTTCGTCCCGGATCCCCTGCTGCCGCAGCTGCGTCAGCAATGTTTGCATACGCTTGTTCACCATTCCCCGCTAACCTCTGCCTTGGTTAACCATGTTTTCACGACTTCCTGCGCCGCGTAGGCGGTCAAATCCACCTGCAGCGGCGTGATCGCCACATAGCCTTGTTCCACCGCCGCAAAGTCGGTATCCGGCCCGACATCAAATTTATCACCAGGCGGCCCGATCCAGTAGAGATTTTGTCCGCGCGGATCCTGCTGGCAGAACACCTTGTCGGCGGGATGGCGGCTGCCGCAGCGGGTAACGCGCAGGCCTTTAATCTCCGCCAGGGGCAGATCCGGTACGTTGATATTCAGGATTTTTCCGGTACGCAACGGCTCACGCCGCAACGCGCGCAGGATACGGCAAGTAATGGCAGCGGCAGTCGCATAGTGCTGGTGGCCGTTCAACGACACCGCCAATGCGGGCAGCCCCAAATGCCGGCCCTCCATCGCCGCTGCGACGGTGCCGGAATAGATGACATCGTCGCCCAAATTCGGCCCGGCGTTGATGCCAGAGACCACGATATCCGGTGCCGGGTGCATCAGTGCGTTGACGCCAAGATAGACACAGTCGGTCGGCGTCCCCTGCAGCACCGCAATATCGCCGTTGGCCAGCGTCTGCGTGCGCAGCGGCGATTCCAGCGTCAGCGCATTGGAAGAGCCGCTGCGGTTACGATCCGGCGCCACGACCTGCACCTCGGCGAATTCCCGCAGCGCCGCCGCCAGCACCTGAATGCCCGGAGCGCTGACGCCGTCATCGTTACTCAGCAATATCCGCATCACTGTCATCCTGCTGCATGATCTCGCGAACTACGCTGGTGGCGAAGCTGCCTGCCGGCAGCCAGAAGCGCAGTTCCACGGTAACGTCATCCCACCAGTTCCACAGCATATTTTGCGGCTGTAACAGCAGGGCCCGACGAGCGGGTTCGACACGCTCGCGCTTTAAAAGCGTAAGCAATTCCGGCTGCTCCGCCAAGCATTGTTGTTCAAATGCCAACGCATCGCCGGCAGTACCCGGCTCGCCGTCGCCCGGCAACGTCGCGGTGACAACCAGCTCGCCGGCATCCAGGCGCTGTTGCAGCGTCTCCAGTTCATCGGCTTTGGCGACAAACCAGCTGCCGCGGCCGCTCAGCTGCAGGGCGTCACCTTCCAGCACGGTGCGCTGCAGGCCGTCGGCCAGGCGCCTGCTCGCGACCTGATTAAACAGCGCGCTGCGGCTGGCGGACAGGTAGAAACTACGCTTGCTGCGCTCTTTGACGCGAATTTCGTCATTCGCCCAGCGGCGCGCCATCACCAGGTTGTTGCCGCCGCGGCCGAAACGCTGGCTGCCGAAGTAATTCGGCACGCCCTGCGCGGCGATGGCCTGCAGGCGGCGTTCCACGTCCTGCCGGTCGGAAATCTGGCGCAGCACCAACGTAAAGTGGTTGCCCTTCAGGTTGCCGATGCGCATTTTACGCAGGTGGCGGGCGTATGAGAGCACCTCGCAGCCTTCCAGCGTAAACCGGGAGAAATCCGGCGTGTCCTTACCCGGCATATGCAGGCAGAACCACTGCTCGGTCACCGCGTGGCGATCCTTCAAGCCGGCATAGCTGACGGAACGGGCGTGAATTCCGGCGAAGCGCGCCAGGTAATCGGCCACGAACTGGGTATTGCAGCCGTTTTTACGGATGTTAACCAGCACGTGCTCGCCTTCACCGTCCGGCGCAAAGCCCAGGTCTTCCACCACCACGAAATCTTCCGGATTGGCTTTCAACACCCCGGTGCTCTGCGGCCGGCCATGCAGCCAGGTCAGATTCGCCATATCCATGCGGTTATTCCTTGATCAGCAAGGCGACCGCTTCGCAGGCGATACCCTCGCCGCGCCCGGTGAAACCGAGCTGCTCGGTGGTGGTGGCCTTCACGTTGACGTCATCCATATGGCACTGCAGATCTTCCGCCAGGAAGACGCGCATCTGCGGGATGTGCGGCGCCATTTTCGGCGCCTGGGCGATGATGGTGATATCGAGGTTGCCGAGGCGGTACCCTTTGGCGCGGATGCGTTTCCAGGCTTCGCGCAGCAGTTCGCGGCTGTCGGCGCCTTTGAACGCCGGATCGGTATCGGGGAACAGCTTGCCGATATCGCCCAGCGCCGCCGCGCCCAGCAGGGCGTCGGTCGCGGCATGCAGCGCGACGTCGCCGTCGGAGTGGGCCAGCAAACCTTTGTCGTAAGGGATGCGAACGCCACCGATCACCAGCGGGCCTTCGCCGCCGAATTTATGTACGTCAAAACCGTGACCGATACGCATGATGCGCTCCTTAATTGTCTAACTGAGTCAAATAGAACGCCGCCAGCGCCAAATCCTCCGGCCGCGTTACTTTAATGTTGTCCGCCCGGCCGGCGATCAGCTGCGGATGATAACCGCAATGCTCCAGCGCCGAGGCTTCGTCGGTGACGTTCGCACCTTCATCCAGCGCGCGCTGCAGGCACTGCTTGAGCAGCGGCAGCGGAAACAGCTGCGGCGTCAGCGCGTGCCACAGATCCTGGCGTTCGACGGTGTGGGCGATGGTTTCGCGGCCGGGTTCGGCGCGTTTCATGGTGTCGCGCACCGGTGCGGCGAGAATGCCGCCGACCTTGCTGTGTGCGGTGATCGCCAGCAGGCGCTCGAGATCGTCGGCGTGCAGGCAGGGACGTGCAGCGTCGTGCACCAGTACCCAGTCCGCATCACCCGCCAGCTTCAGCCCGGCCATCACCGAATCGGCGCGCTGTTTGCCGCCCTCAGTGACGGTCACCCGCGGATCCTGGGCGATCGGCAACTGTTCGAACTGGCGATCTTCGGGGCCGATCGCCACGATCACCCGCTCAATGCGCGGATGACGCAACAGGGCGTGGATGGCGTGCTCAACGATGCTGTGCCGGCCGATGGTTAAATATTGCTTCGGGCATTCCGCCTGCATGCGGCTGCCGATACCGGCAGCGGGCAGGACGGCAATCACCGAGGGAAAGGTGCCTGCGGAGTGATTCATGCGTTATTTTTGTGCGTTATTTTGCGAGGAAGACGCCGCGTTGCGTCTGGATTGGTCAGGAACCAGACGATAGAAAGTCTCACCGGGCTTGATCATGCCCAGCTCATTACGCGCTCGCTCTTCGATCGCTTCCTGACCGCCGTTCAAATCATCGATTTCGGCAAACAGCTGATCGTTACGCGCTTTCAACTTGGCGTTGTTGCCCTGTTGGACCGCAACGTCTTCATTGACTCGCACGTAATCGTGAATACCATTTTTGCCCAGCCACAGTGAATACTGTAACCAACCGAGCAATGCCAGCAATAGCAGCGTAAGTTTTCCCATCTCCGCCCCCTGAAAAACCGACCAATCATCCCACAACTTTTCGTTGGACTCCACACTGAGAGCGGCATTTCAACGCCAAATTCAGAATACGGATGAAGGGTTCCCGAGTTTATCGCCCAATTCCGCGGCGAAAGCGGCAAAAAAAGCCCCTTACACCGGATGCGCACGACGCGTTTTCCAATGAGGCACACACTGCCCTTCACCCATTATGCAGCAAGAACCACTGCACCGCCGCTTTCTGCCCCATCGCTTACTCCGTCGCAACGCAAAAAGTGAATATTTACCACCATAGAAAGAACATTCCTTATGCAGGGGTTGTACTTTCATTCATTGAAGCTTATTTTTATGCACTACTAGTGCATAAATAATTCCAATATATAACCTTTCATTATCGGGGATCGCGATGTTAAAACGTTTAGTTCTGATCGGCGCCTGCCTGGCCGCCACCTTCTCCACCGCCGCGTTGGCGGCTGAAACTACCTACGTCGTCGGCTCCGGTGGCACCTATCGGCCGTTCGAGTTTGAAAACAGCCAAAAGCAGCTGGAAGGTTTCGACATCGACATCATCAAAGCGGTGGCCAAGGCCGAAGGCTTCCAGATCAAACTGATCAATACGCCGTGGGAAGGGATCTTCGCCACGTTGAATTCCGGCGATCGCGACATCATCATTTCCGGCATCACCATCACCGACAAGCGCAAACAAATGGTTGATTTCTCGGCGCCTTACTTCCCGGCCGAGCAGGCTATCGTGGTGCCGCAGGACTCGACGGTAGACTCCATCGCCGCGCTGAAAGCGCTGAAGGTCGGCGTGGTGAACTCCAGCACCGGCGACATCGTGGTGTCCGACGTGCTGGGCAAAAACAGCACCGCCATCAAGCGCTTCGACAATACGCCGCTGATGCTGCAGGAGCTGTATGAAGACGGCATCGGCGCGGCGGTCGGCGACGTCGGCGTGGCCAAGTTCTATATCAAAACCCACCCTGAGAAAGCCTTCAAGCTGGTACCCGACGCCAAGTTCGATCGCCAGTATTTCGGCATCGCCGTCGCCAAAGGCAACGATGAGCTGCGCAACAAGATCAACGCCGGCCTGAAGAAAATCGTCGCCGACGGCACCTACGCCAAGATTTACCAAACCTGGTTCGACAGCAACGTACCGACGCTGCCGGCGGAATAATACCCTGTCGCCGGCGCCCGCCAGGCCGTCGGCGCCCCCCCGTTTCAGCCTACCAAGAAGGAATACCTTTTGAACTTCCGTTGGGAGATCATCCAGGAATACGCGCCGCTGTTTATGGAAGGCGCCTGGATGACCATCAAATGCACCATTATCTGCGTACTGCTCGGCACCACCTGGGGATTGATCCTCGGGCTGGGCCGTTTGGCGCAGGCGCCGCACGGCATCTGGAAACCCATCCTGCATTACGGCGTTCAGTGGCCGGTGCGCATTTACATCAGCGCCTTTCGCGGCACGCCGCTGTTCGTGCAGATCATGGTGGTGCACTTCGCGCTGGTGCCGCTGTTCATCAACCCGCGCGACGGCCTGCTGGTCACCAGCGGCCTGATGAGCGTCGATTTTGCCCGCGCGCTGCGCGCTGACTACGGTGCCTTTCTCTCCTGCGTAGTGGCGATCACGCTCAACGCCGGCGCCTATGTGTCGGAAATATTCCGCGCCGGGATCCAGTCGATTGACCGCGGCCAGATGGAGGCCTCGCGCTCGCTGGGCATGAGCTACGGCAAGACCATGCGCCAGGTGATCCTGCCGCAGGCCTTCCGCCGCATGCTGCCGCCGCTGGGCAACAACGCCATCGCTATCGTCAAGGATTCGTCGCTGGCCTCCGCCATCGGCCTGGCGGATCTGGCCTATGCCGCCCGCACCGTCTCCGGCGCCTACGCCACCTATTGGGAGCCCTACCTGACCATTTCGCTGGTCTATTGGGTCATCACCTTCCTGCTCTCGCTGCTGGTGCAACACATGGAAAAGAGGTTCGGTAAAAGTGATTCGCGTACATAACCTGCAAAAACAGTTCGGCGAGAGCCACGTGCTGCGCGGCATTTCCTGCCGGATCGCCGCCAACGAAGTGGTGTGCGTCATCGGCCCTTCCGGCTCCGGGAAGAGCACCTTCCTGCGCTGCATCAACGCGCTGGAAACGCTCTCCGGCGGCGAGATCGAGGTCAACGGCTTCGCCGTTCACGATCAAAAAACCGACCTAAACAAGATGCGTGAAAGCGTAGGTATGGTGTTCCAGCGCTTCAACCTGTTCCCGCACATGACGGTGTTGGAAAACATCATCATGGCACCGGTGAGCGTGAAGAAACGGCCGCGCGCCGAAGCCATCGCGCAAGCCGAGCAGCTGCTGCACAAGGTCGGGCTGCTCGACAAGATAGACGCCTACCCCAACAGCCTCTCCGGCGGCCAGCAGCAGCGGGTAGCGATCGCCCGCGCGCTGGCGATGGAGCCGAAGATCATGCTGTTTGACGAACCCACCTCCGCGCTCGATCCGGAGCTGGTGGGCGAAGTGTTGGCGGTGATGAAATCGCTGGCACACGAGGGCATGACCATGGTGGTGGTCACGCATGAGATGGGCTTTGCCCGCGAGGTGGCCGATCGGGTGCTGTTTATCGATCAGGGGATCATTCAGGAGGAAGGTGCGCCGCAGCAGATCTTCAGCCATCCGGCCAATCCGCGCACACAGGCGTTTCTGAGCAAAGTTTTGTAACCTTCGGCACCGCTTTGCAATCCTTCGGGCGCCGGCATCGGCGCCCGCTCTCTCACCACCCGGTCAAGAAGCTGAACACCAGCCAGAACAGGCACAGCACGATGGCGCCGGTCAGCAGCAGCGTCAGGATCAGACGGCCGCGCAACAGCATGCTGAGGGTGATGCCGATCAGCACCGACAGCGGCATCAGCGCCAGGAAGAACGGCCAGGTATAGAGCAGGAAAAACAGCGTGTTGGAACCGTAAACCAGGAACGGCAACGCGAACGCCAGCCAGTAGAAAACAAAGCCGCTGACGCCGCCCAGGAAAGAATAAGAAGGCTCCTCTCTCTCCTGTTTTGACTGCTTGGAGTCGATCAAGATAGGCGTGACATTTTGCATAGTGATCCCTGGTTATTCGGCTCGCTCTGCGGCGGCTTAGAGTAAATAGCGCATGGCGAAAAACGCCACACGCTTTTTTTGAATTCAGGGTTTGATAATAGCCTGACCACGCAACACGTCTAACAATTGCGCAATCAAATTTGTTACCAATTGTTGGCCATCAAGGTGGATTTCCGGCTGCTGCGGCGCCTCGTAAACCGCGTCGATACCGGTGAAATTGCGCAGTTCGCCGGCGCGCGCTTTTTTATACAATCCCTTCGGATCGCGCGCCTCGCAGATCGCCAACGGCGTGTCGACAAACACTTCGATAAAGCGATCGGCGCCGAGCATTTCGCGCACCATCTGCCGCTCGGCGCGGTGCGGCGAAATGAACGCGGTCAGCACCACCAGCCCGGCATCCACCATCAGTTTGGCCACTTCCCCCACCCGGCGGATGTTCTCGCGCCGATCCTCGTCAGAGAAGCCGA
This sequence comes from Serratia sp. A07, assembly GCF_058725505.1. Taxonomy (NCBI): domain Bacteria; kingdom Pseudomonadati; phylum Pseudomonadota; class Gammaproteobacteria; order Enterobacterales; family Yersiniaceae; genus Serratia; species Serratia sp. A07. Next base: position 287,733 of record NZ_JBZXDO010000004.1, on the reverse strand, counting down.
GATCGCGGCACAGGCCGTGGCGCACGTTATCGCCGTCCAGCAGATAGGTGCTGACGCCGAGCCCGTGCAGCGCCTGTTCCAGCGCGCCGGCGACGGTGGATTTGCCCGAGCCGGATAGCCCGGTAAACCACAGCACCACGCCGCGATGGCCGTTGCGCGCTTCGCGATCCGCGCGCGTCACGGCGTGCGGATGCCAAACCACGTTCTCATCGTCCGGCCCGGTCGCCCTCAGTTCAGCGGCCACCTTATCGACCACCGAGCAGATCACGTGCGCCCCAGTGCGGGAAGTGCTTACGCACCAGCGCATTCAGCTCCAGCTCGAAGGCGCTGAACTCGCCGTGCGCCGCCGGGGTGGCCTGCAGCGTTTCGCGCACCAGACCGGCGCCTACCGTGACGTTGCTCATGCGATCGATGAAGATCAGCCCGCCGGTGTCGTGATTGCTCTGATAGCTGTCCAGCACCAGCGGCTCGTCGAAGGTCAGCTCCACCAGACCGATGCCGTTAAGCGGCAACGTGTCTGCCGGGTGCTGCGCCAGCGTATTGATCTCCACCTGATGGCGGATGCTCTCCACGCGGGCGCGGGTCTTTTTACCGGCGATCTTGATGTCGTAGCTCTGGCCCGGCACCAGCGGCTGCTCGGCCATCCATACCACGTCCACCAGCGCGCTCTGCGCCGCCTGCAGGCTTTCGCCGGCATCGACCAGCAGATCGCCGCGGCTGATGTCCACCTCATCCTTCAGCACCAGCGTAATCGCCTCGCCCGGCACCGCCTCTTGCAGATCGCCGTCGAAGGTCACGATGCGCGCCACGCTGGACTCCACGCCGGAAGGCAGCACTTTGACCCGTTGCCCCACCCGCACCACGCCGGCGGACAACGTGCCGGCATAGCCGCGAAAATCGAGGTTCGGGCGATTGACGTACTGCACCGGGAAGCGCAGCGGCTGGTTTTCTCGCTCGCTGACCACGTCAACGCTCTCCAGCACTTCCAGCAGCGTCGGGCCGCTGTACCACGGCATATGAGCGCTTTCGCTCGCCACGTTGTCGCCGTCCAGCGCCGACAGCGGCACGAATTTGATATCCAGATCGCCTGGCAGCTGCTGGGCAAAGGTCAGGTAATCCTGTTTGAACTGCTCGAACACCGCTTCCTGGTAGTCCACCAGATCCATTTTGTTCACCGCCACCACCAGATGGCGAATGCCCAGCAGGGTTGCGATAAAACTGTGGCGACGAGTCTGGTCCAGCACCCCTTTGCGCGCGTCGATCAACAGGATCGCCAGATCGCAGGTGGAGGCGCCGGTGGCCATGTTGCGGGTGTACTGCTCATGCCCTGGGGTATCGGCGATGATAAATTTGCGTTTTTCGGTCGAGAAATAGCGATAGGCCACGTCGATGGTGATGCCCTGTTCGCGCTCGGCCTGAAGGCCGTCCACCAGCAGCGCCAGATCGAGCTTCTCGCCCTGGGTGCCGATGCGTTTGCTGTCGCTGTGCAGCGTCGACAGCTGATCCTCGTAGATCTGGCGGGTATCATGCAGCAGGCGCCCGATCAGGGTGCTTTTGCCGTCGTCGACGCTGCCGCAGGTCAGAAAGCGCAGCAGGCTCTTGTGTTGCTGCGCGTGCAGGTAGGATTCGACGCCGCCCTGGTCAGCGATTTGTTGTGCAATTGCGTTGTTCATCCGGCGGCTCCTTAGAAATACCCTTGACGCTTTTTCAGCTCCATCGAGCCGGACTGATCGCGATCGATCATCCGCCCCTGGCGTTCACTGGTGGTGGAGACCAGCATCTCTTCGATGATCTCCGGCAGGGTTTGCGCCTGCGAATCCACCGCGCCGGTCAGCGGCCAGCACCCCAGGGTGCGGAAACGCACCATGCGCTGGCTGATCACTTCGCCCGGCTGCAGATCGATGCGATCGTCGTCCACCATCATCAGCATGCCGTCGCGCTCCACCACCGGGCGCGGTTTCGCCAGGTACAGCGGCACGATGTCGATCTTTTCCAGGAAGATGTACTGCCAGATGTCCAGCTCGGTCCAGTTCGACAGCGGGAAGACGCGGATGCTCTCCCCTTTGTTGATCTGGCCGTTGTAGTTGTGCCACAGCTCCGGCCGCTGGTTTTTCGGATCCCAGCGGTGGAAGCGATCGCGGAACGAATAGATGCGCTCTTTGGCGCGCGATTTCTCCTCGTCGCGCCGCGCACCGCCGAAGGCGGCGTCGAAACCGTACTTGTTCAACGCCTGCTTCAGGCCCTCGGTCTTCATGATGTCGGTATGCTTGGCGCTGCCGTGCACGAACGGGTTGATGCCCATCGCCACCCCTTCCGGGTTTTTATGCACCAGCAGCTCGAAGCCGTACTCTTTCGCGGTGCGATCGCGGAACTCGTACATTTCGCGGAACTTCCAGCCGGTATCGACGTGCAGCAGCGGGAACGGCAGCGTGCCGGGGAAGAACGCCTTGCGCGCCAAATGCAGCATCACGGAAGAGTCTTTGCCGATGGAATACAGCATCACCGGGTTGGCGAATTCAGCGGCGACTTCACGGATGATATGGATACTCTCCGCCTCCAATTGCCGCAAATGAGTGAGTCGTTTTTCGTCCATAACAGGTCCTTAAAAGCCTTGCCTATGCCAAATTCACGACGGCCGGGCGCGCGGCCCCTTCCGTCTGCGATTGATGCCCGAACCAGGCGATTTGATGGTGCAGTTCCACCACTTCGCCAATCACCAGCAGCGCCGGCAGCGGCGCCCGTTGGGCCAGATGTTCCAGTTGATCCAGCGTGCCGATCTGCACCTGCTGATCGGCGCGCGTGCCGCGACTGATCACCGCCACCGGCGTATCGGCAGCGCGGCCGTGGGCGATCAGGCGTTGGCTGATGTCCGCCGCCTTCATGGTGCCCATGTAGATAGCCAGCGTCTGCCGCGCCCGGGCCAGATCGGCCCAGTCCAGGCCATCGCCGTCGGGGCGGCAGTGGCCGGTGATAAAGGTCACGCTCTGCGCGTGGTCGCGGTGCGTCAGCGGAATGCCGGCGTAGGCGGTCGCCCCCGCGGCGGCCGTGACGCCCGGCACCACCTGGAACGGAATGCCGGCGGCGGCGGCTACCTGCAGCTCTTCGCCGCCCCGGCCAAAGATGAACGGGTCGCCGCCCTTGAGGCGCACCACGCGTTTGCCCTGCTGCGCCAGCGCCACCAACAGCCGGTTGGTCTCTTCCTGGATCACCGAGTGCGCGCCGGCGCGCTTGCCCACACAGATGCGCTCGGCGTCGCGGCGCACCAGATCGAGGATCTCGCCGCTGACCAGATGGTCATACAGCACCACGTCCGCCTGCTGCATCACCTGCAGCCCGCGCAGGGTCAACAGCCCCACGTCGCCCGGCCCGGCGCCCACCAAGGCTATCTCACCCTGCGCGCCTTCATCGCCTGCGGCGAAGCTTTGCAAATCCTGCTCAAGCTGCCGCTCCGCCTGCGCCGTCTGGCCGTTGGCCACCAGCGTGGCGAAACGGCCGCCGAAGGTTTTCTCCCAGAAACGGCGACGCTCGCCGATCGAGGCCAGCCGCTGTTTGACCTGGCCGCGCCAGCGGCCCGCCACCTGCGCCATCTGCCCCAAACTGGCGGGCAGCAGCGCCTCCAGCTTTTCGCGCAGCAACCGCGCCAGCACCGGCGCCTGGCCGCTGGACGATACGGCCACCACCAGCGGCGAGCGATCGATGATCGACGGGAAGATGAACGAGCAGCGCGGCTGGTCGTCCACCACGTTGGCTAACACCCGGCGTTTATCCGCTTCGGCAAACACCGCGGCGTTCAGCGCGTTGTCGTCCGTGGCGGCGATCGCCAGAAACACGTCGTCCAGCTGCGGCGGGTCAAAGGTTTTCCCCAGCCAGAGCAGTTGCCCTCGCTGACGTTGTTGTTCCAGTTCCGGTGAGAGCGACTGCGCAACTATCCGTATTTCAGCCCCGGCGCGCTGAAGCAGATCGACTTTGCGCGCAGCCACGTCACCGCCGCCAACGACCAGCACCGGACGTTGTTTCAGATCGGCGAATATTGGTAGATAGTCCACAACAGCCTTTTCATATAACAGAAAGATAGTGTGACTATACGGGCTGAGATTTAGCCTCTGAAATGACGAAAAGGAATGATTAGTTCCTTTATGGAATATAGGCCGCAACGCCAGAGGCAAACGGTGATAACTGCGGCGACGGTTTGCGCATTCACGCGAAAATTAAGAGACGGGGAAATCGTGTAATGCCGCCCGGCGTCTCATACTGGGTGCCGCAGAAAAATGATCGGCAGCGCCGATAGCAAAGAAGGATTTTTCGGTATGTTTTCCCGTTTTTACCTGAAGACCAGCCTGCTGGCCCTCGCACTCGGCGGCGTCTTCAGCGTTTGTGCCGCACAGCCCGCAAAAGACGCGCCAATGGGCCGTTTCGCCGCCGAACAGACCCGCCACATCGCCACTTACTTCCCCGGCCGCATGGCGGGCAGCCCGGCCGAATTGCTCACCGCCGACTACCTGAAGCAGCAGTTCGCCAAGATGGGTTACCAAAGCGACATTCGCAGCGTCAACACGCGCTACCTCTACACCAGCAAAGACGGCAAGAAGAACTGGAACAACGTCACCGCCAGCTCGGTGATTGCCGCCCGCAACGGCGACAGCCCGAAACAGATAGTGATCGTCGCCCACTTCGACACCTACACGCCGCAGAGCGACGAAGATCTGGATAACAACCTCGGCGGCCTGACGCTGCAGGGCGTCGACGACAACGCCTCCGGCATCGGCGTGATGCTGGAACTGGCGGAGCGCCTGAAAAGCATCCCCACCGCCTACGGCCTGCGCTTCGTCGCCACCAGCGCCGAAGAGCTCGGCTCGCTGGGCGCACAGAACTACCTGCAGCGCATGAGCGCGGAAGAGAAAAGCAACACCGTGCTGGTGATCAACCTCGACAGCCTGATCACTGGCGATCGTCTGTACTTCAACGCCGGGCGCAACACGCCGCCGCAGATGGCGAAACGCTCCCGCGATCGCGCGCTGGATATCGCCCATCGCTACGGCATCGCCGCCGCCAGCAATCCGGGCAGCGCACAGCATCCGAAGGGCACCGGCTGCTGCTCCGATCAAGAGGTATTCGACGCCGCAGGCATCCCGGTGCTGTCGGTGGAGGCCACCAACTGGTCGCTGGGCGACAAGGACGGCTACCAGCAGCGCGCCGTCAGCCCGCACTTCCCGCAGGGCATCACCTGGCACCGCCCGCAGTATGACAACCTGCAGTACCTGGATCGCTACCTGCCGGGGCGGATCGACAAACGCAGCCGCGACAGCGTGCAGATCCTGCTGCCGCTGATCAAAGAGCTGGCGCAGGCGCACCCGCCGAAAGCACAGAAGAAAAAGTAGCCCGCAAAAAAACAGGGCCCAGCATTGCTGAGCCCTGTCGTGTGATTCGCCTCGTTTAGCCTTCGTGCAGGCCGCACTCGCGCTTCAGCCCGAAGAAACGCGTCTCTTCCTCGCTCATGCCCGGCTCCCACTTCTGGGTGGTATGGGTATCGCCTACCGACAGGTAACCCTGCTCCCACAGCGGGTGATAGTTCAGCCCGTGCTCGGTCAGATACTGGTAAATCTTGCGGTTGTCCCAGTCGATGATCGGCAGGATCTTGAACACCCCGCGCTGCACCGCCAGCACCGGCAGATTGGCGCGGCTGCCGGACTGCTCGCGCCGCAGGCCGGCGAACCAGCTCTGTGCCCCCAGCGTCTCCAGCGCGCGGTTCATCGGCTCAACCTTGTTGATCTGGTTGTACTTTTCAATCCCTTCCACGCCCTGTTCCCACAGCTTGCCGTAGCGCGCCTCTTGCCAGGCGGGAGACTGTTCGGCGCGGAACACCTGCAGATTCAGCTTCAGCTGGTCGGTCAGTTGATCGATAAAGCGGTAGGTTTCCGGGAACAGGTAACCGGTGTCGGTCAGGATCACCGGGATATCCGGCCGGATGCGCGTCACCAGGTGCAGACACACCGCCGCCTGAATGCCGAAACTGGACGAGAGTACGAACTCGCCGGGCAGATGCTCCAGCGCCCATTCAACGCGCTGTTCGGCGCTGAGGGTCTCCAGTTGGCCGTTGACCACCGCCAATGCCAGCGCCTGCCCGGATTTGGGCAACGCATTCAGCGCCGCCAGATCGAATTCAGCCATGTTGTCTCTCCTGCTACTTGAAATTACCTGTGCGGCCCCTCTGCCCAGGGGCCGCCCGGCCTCACTCCCAGAAATCTCGCGCCGGATCCAGCACCGGTTTGACGATGCCCGCGCGAACGGTGAAGTCGCCGAAGCCTTCGCCGGCATTGCGCTCCTTCGCCCAGCGCCCCACCAACAAGTCGATCTCGCTCAGGATCTCGTCTTCGTTGATGTTCTCGCGGTACATGCGCGGAATGCGCGTGCCTTCGCGGTTGCCCCCCAAATGCAGGTTATAGCGGCCGACCGCCTTGCCCACCAGCCCCAGCTCCGCCAGCAGCGCGCGGCCGCAGCCGTTCGGGCAGCCGGTGATGCGCAGCACGATATGCTCGTCGCCCACCCCGTGCCGATGCATGATCCCTTCCACCTTCGTGACGAACTGCGGCAGGAAGCGCTCGGCCTCCGCCATCGCCAACGGGCAGGTCGGGAACGATACGCAGGCCATCGAGTTCTTGCGTTGCTCGCTGATCTCGTCGTCGATCAGGCCATGATCGCGCGCCAGGGCTTCGATCTTTGCCTTCTCGCTTTCCGGCACGCCGGCGATGATCACGTTTTGGTTCGCCGTCAGACGGAAGTCGCCTTTATGGATCTTGGCGATCTCCGCCATGCCGGTCTTCAGCGGGCGCCCCGGATAGTCCAGCAGGCGGCCGTTCTCGATAAACAGCGTCAGGTGCCACTGATCGTCGATGCCCTTCACCCAACCGATGCGATCGCCGCGGCCGGTGAATTCATACGGCCGGCTCGGCGCGAAGGTGATGCCGGCGCGTTTTTCCACTTCGGCGCGGAAAACGTCCACCCCGACGCGCTCCAGCGTGTATTTGGTTTTGGCGTTCTTGCGATCGGTGCGGTTGCCCCAGTCGCGCTGCGTGGTCACCACGGCCTCCGCGACCGCCAGCGTATGTTCGAGCGGAATGTAGCCGAACTCGCTGGCCTGGCGCGCGTAGGTTTTCTTGTTGCCGTGCTCGATGGACAACCCGCCGCCCACCAGCAGGTTGAAGCCTACCAGCTTGCCGTTTTCGGCGATCGCCACGAAGTTCATGTCGTTGGCGTGCAGATCGACGTCGTTCTGCGGCGGGATCACCACCGTGGTTTTGAACTTACGCGGCAGGTAGGTCGGCCCCAGAATCGGCTCTTCGTCGGTAGTGGCCACCTTCTCCTGATCCAGCCACACCTCGGCGTAGGCGCGGGTGCGCGGCAGCAGGTGTTCGGAGATCTTCTTCGCCCACTCGTAGGCTTCCTGATGCAGCTCGGACTCCACCGGGTTGGAGGTGCACAGCACGTTGCGGTTCACGTCGTTGGCGGTCGCCAGCGCGTCCAGCCCCAGGCGGTTCAGCAGCTGGTGCACCGGTTTGACGTTGCCTTTCAGAATGCCGTGAAACTGGAACGTCTGGCGGTTGGTGATGCGAATGCTGCCGTACAGCGTGCTCTCCTGCGCGAACTTGTCGATGCCCAGCCACTGCTGCGGGCTGATGATGCCGCCCGGCAGGCGGCAGCGCAGCATCATGGCGTGGCGCGGCTCCAGCTTCTGCTCGGCGCGTTCGGCGCGAATATCGCGGTCATCCTGCTGATACATGCCGTGAAAACGGATCAGCAGGAAGTTGTCGCCGTTGAAGCCGCCGGTCAGGCCGTCGTTCAAATCTTCGGCGATGGTGCCGCGCAGGAAGTGGCTCTCCTTCTTCATGCGCTCCGCATCGGCCAGTTTGCCTTCGACTACCAAAGGCCCGGGGTGTTTATCACTCATCAGTAAACATCTCGCTGATAACGGCGCTCAAGGCGCAGCTCACTTAAAAATTCATCCGCCTGCTCGGTATCCATGCCACCGTGCTCGGCCACCAGTTCCAGTAATGTGTTTTCCACGTCTTTCGCCATGCGATTGGCATCGCCGCAGACGTAAATGTGCGCGCCTTCCTGAATCCAGCGCCACACTTCCGCGCCCTGTTCGCGCAGTTTGTCTTGTACGTATATTTTATGTTGTTGGTCGCGGGACCAGGCCAGATCGATGCGGGTCAGCAGGCCGTCTTTCACATAGCGCTGCCATTCGACCTGATACAGGAAATCTTCGGTAAAGTGCGGGTTGCCGAAGAACAGCCAGTTCTTGCCGTCGGCGCCGTCGGCGTCGCGCTGCTGCATAAAGGCGCGGAACGGCGCGATGCCGGTGCCCGGGCCGATCATGATCACCGGCGCTTCCGGATTGGCCGGCAGGCGGAAGTTGTCGTTGTGTTCGATAAACACCCGCACGTCGCCGTCCTCCTCCAGGCGATCCGCCAAGAAGCCGGAGGCGCCGCCGCTGCGGGCGCGCCCGTCGATGTCGTAACGCACCACGCCTACGGTGATGTGCACTTCGCTTTCGTTCTCCGCCTGCGAAGAGGCGATGGAGTACAGGCGCGGCGTCAGCGGGCGCAGCAGACCGACCAGCTGTTCGGCGCTCAGGTCCGCCGGCGCCTGACGCACCATGTCAACGATCGGCGTGTTGTGCGCATAGTGCTGCAGCGCGGCTTTATCCGCCAACAGGCCGATCAGCGTTTCGTCGCGCGACAGCGCGGCGTATTTATCGACGATCGGCGTGGTGTTCTGCGTCAGTTCGAAATGGCTGCGCAGCGCCTGCGCCAGCGGCAGGGTTTGCCCTTCCACCTCGACCGGCTCGTCGCCTTTCAGCCACAACAGCTGCACCAGTTCGTCCACCAGCGCCGGATCGTTGTCGAACCATACGCCGAGCGCATCGCCCGGCTGATAGCGCAGGCCGGAGTCGCCCAGATCGATCTCGATATGGCGCACGTCTTTATCCGACGCGCGGCCGGTAATTTTCTGATTGACCGCCAGTTGGGCGGTGAGCGGCTGTTCCTTGCTGTACGGGCTGCTGTCGATCAGATCGACCGCGCCGCTGGCCAACACGCCCGGCGCGGCGCTTTCCGCCGGCGCGCGCGCCTTCAGCACCGATACCACCTGTTTGCGCCAGGCGGCGGCCAGTTCCTGGTACTCCACGTCGGCGTCCACGCGCTCCACCAGGCGCTCGGCGCCCAGCTCGGCCAGCTTGCCGTCGAAATCCTTACCAGACTGGCAGAAATTCTCATAAGAGGTGTCGCCCAGCCCGAACACCGCAAAAGCGGTATCATTCAGCTTCGGCGCCTTCTTCGAGAACAGGAATTTATGCAGCGCCACCGCTTCTTCCGCCGGTTCGCCCTCCCCCTGCGTCGAGGCGACGATCACCAGCAGGCGCTCTTGGGCTATCTGCTTGAACTTGTAGTCGCCGGCGCTGATCAGCGTGGCGCTCAGATTGGCGGCCAGCAGATCGTCGCGCAGCTGCTCCGCCAGGCGGCGCGCATTGCCGGTCTGCGAAGCGGAAATGATGGTGATGCCGGCGGCAGCCGCAGGGGCGACAGGCGCAATGGCCACGGCTCCGGGCTGTTGATTGACCATGCCCCAAAAATAGCCGGACAGCCACGCCAGCTGCGTCGGCGAATAGTCGCCGATCGTCGCCTGCAGGCGCGCCAGCTGTTCGGGCGTCAGCGGGAGCAAAGATGTTGGAGGAGCCTGAGTCGTCATTGCTGTACTTATTTCCTATACTTAGCGCCTTTCCTGCCAGGCGCGCGCCAGTGTCAGTCGCTGTCTCTTCGCTGCGTCGGGTGTGCGGAAAAGATCAGGAGAGTTTGTAAGGTTACCGAGCAGAATAGCAACGATTAAATAAGGGATAGCAATAAATCATAACCAAAATGACTAAGCTGTTTTTCTGGTAAGGGATAACGCTTAAACCGTTAAACAAAGTTTTTTATCCAGATGAAATTAAAGCGCTTTTTTTCATCGTTTTTTCACCGTTCAACATTTCGGCTCATTACCCCAGCCGATAGGTGCCGCAAACACCAAACAAAAACAGTGTTAACCGGGCGCGGTTATCGCGGCGCTAGACCATAACGGTATAAATGGCAAGCAGACGCGCTTTCCGGTACTATGCGGCGGTTTTTGAGTCAATGAGGCCGTAATAATGGCAACCACGCTGTTTAAAGATTTTCAGTTTGAAGCCGCACACCGTTTGCCGCACGTGCCGGAGGGCCATAAATGCGGCCGCCTGCATGGGCATTCATTTATGGTGCGTCTGGAAGTGACCGGTGAAGTGGACCCCCACACCGGTTGGGTGATGGATTTCGCCGAGCTCAAGGCTGTGTTTTCCCCGATCTGGGAGCGGTTGGATCACCATTACCTGAACGATATTCCAGGATTGGAAAATCCCACCAGCGAAGTGCTCGCCGCCTGGATTTGGCAGCAGCTCAAGCCCCAGTTGCCGGAACTGACTGCGGTGATGGTGAAAGAGACCTGTACTGCGGGATGCGTATATAAAGGTTAAAAGAAAGGGCGCCGCAAAGGCGCCCTGATTTTAGGCGATGTTCAGATACTTGTGGGTCTGCATCGACAACCGCCAGTTGCGCGCGATGCAGGTTTCGATGCACAGGCGGGTCGCCTCTTCTTTCTGGCTGATCGGCTGCAGCGCAATAATCCTTGCCTTGTCGTCCTGCAGCGTCGCCAGCAGCGCGTCCAATGCCTCGATGTCGCGCTCGCGCGCCACCGGATGCTTCACCTCGTCGGCGCGCCGCAGCGCCTGATCCAACACCTTCATGCCGCCGCGCATATTCACCTTCGGCGAAACCGTCACCCAGGTTTTGGCGGAACAGCGAATGTCGTGGGTGCCGCTGGTCTCAATCTGGCAGCCGTAGCCATGCTGTTCGAACAGCTCGGTCAGCGGCGTCAGATCGTAGATGCAGGGTTCGCCGCCGGTGATCACCACATGGCGCGCGGTGTAACCTTGTTGGCGCATCACCGCCAGCAGCTGCTCGGCGCCGGCATTGCCCCAGGCGTCGCTTTCCTCTGTTTTGACCAGGATCCGTTGCAGGTCGACTTCCCGATTGGCTTCCTTTTCCCAGGTATGTTTGGTATCGCACCAACTGCACCCTACCGGGCAGCCCTGCAGGCGGATAAAAATGGCCGGCACGCCGGTGAAAAAGCCTTCGCCCTGCAAGGTTTGGAACATCTCATTGATCGGGTACTGCATCGGTTTCTCAATCTGGAAAAGTAAAAAGCGATTATCGCAGATTCCGGCCCGCCGACCAAACGGCCAACATTGTATTAAATTTTATTCTCCGCGCCGCCGTCAGCATATCCCACCGCCAATGGCGCTCATTTAATTTGTGAGTCGTGCTTTGGCCTTTCATCCGCGGTGCAACCTGCTCCACAGAAAACAACACGAAGTTAACAAATAAGATAATTATATTTGACATAAAGCGCCGACGCGCAGATGTATATACAAGCAAACACAAGCCGAGCGCCAGTTTCGGCCACGTTCCATCCATCACGACTACATCTGCGTTTAGAGGGTGCCATGACTCATTCCACCAGCGAGTTGAACATTCAGCAGGCCATCGACGACAGCAAGTTTTCGCTGTTTCACTGGACCCTGATCATTCTCGGATTCCTGATCCTCGCCATCGACGGTTTTGATACCGCCGCCATGGGCTATATCGCCCCCTCGGTCGCCAAAGACTGGGGCATCGTCAAACAGGATCTGGGGCCGGTGCTGAGCGCCGCGCTGCTGGGACTGTCGCTCGGCGCGCTGATCGCCGGGCCAATCTCCGACCGCATCGGCCGCAAGCGCGTGCTGGTGTTTTCCTGCCTGTTCTTCGGCCTGTCGAGCCTGGCCACCGCCTACGCCGGCTCGCTCAATAGCCTGACGCTGTGGCGTTTCCTCACCGGCCTCGGGCTGGGAGCGGCGATGCCCAACGCCATCACGCTGATCTCCGAATACGCGCCGCAGCGCTGCCGTTCGCTGGCGATCAATACCATGTACTGCGGCTTTCCGCTGGGTGCGGCCGGCGGCGGTGCCATTTCATCGTGGCTGATCCCGAGCTACGGCTGGCACAGTGTGCTGTTGCTCGGCGCCATTGCGCCGCTGGCGTTGACGGTCTTGCTGATCCTGCTGCTGCCGGAATCGGTCAAATATATGGTCAACCGCGGGCAGGATGCGGCGAAGATCAAGCGCATCGCGCAACGCTTCGTCAGTCAGAGCCTTGATGGTGTAACGCGTTTTTACCTGTACGAAGAGAAGCTGACGCAGGCCAAGACCAGCGTCGGCCTGCTGTTCAGCCGCCCTTACCTGCTCGGCACGCTGATGCTGTGGGTGACCTACTTCATGGGGCTGGTGATCTACTACGTGTTGCTGAGCTGGATGCCAATCCTGATGCAGGGGCTGGGCTATCAGCTGGAACAGTCGGCGATGCTCACCTCGCTGTTCACCTTCGGCGGCACGCTCGGCATTTTGGTAGCCGGCTGGCTGATGGATCGCTGGAATGCGCACAAGGTGGTCTCGAGCGGCTTTGTCGTCACCGCCCTGCTGATCGTGGCGATGGCGACCGAAGACAAGCAGATCGTATTGCTGGGCGCCTTCATCTTCCTGATGGGCGTCACCATGAACGGTGCGCAGTCCGGGCTGCAAACGCTGGCGGCCACCTTCTACCCCACCCACAGCCGCGCCACCGGCATCGCCTGGATGCAGGGCATCGGCCGCTTCGGCGGCGTCGCCGGCACCATGATGGGCGCCCAACTGCTGGCGATGCAGTGGGAAGTGCAGAGCATCCTGATGTTCCTGTGCGTTCCGGCGCTGATCGCCGCCATCGCCACGGTGTGCAAGATGAGCCGCAAGCCGATGCTGCAACCGGCCGCCTGAGCCTGGCAAGCCCGCCCACGGCGGGCTTTCTTCCCGCGGTGATAGGGCTTGTTTATCCTCCGCCGCCAACTGTAATCAGTCTGTAAAAATATTGTGACTAGCCGCCCAAAAATGAGTCATTTTTAATTCATTTTTGCCGAACAGCTCACTTTTCTCCGGCTTTTCGCACATGAAGCCGGCGATGAAAAATCGCATATCAACCTGATATAAAAAGAAAATAACTTTTTCTTATGCCACTTTTCAGCGGCAACTGGTCAGTGTTGCATATGCTTGTACATACAAGTATATGTTAATAAGCCCTACGCATTGTTATGCCGTGGTACTCATCCCCACCGCGGCATGGAATCTGCACCGATACTGTTTGAGGAAACTGCTGTGACTACAAATAACAAAGTTCGCAATGTCGATGTACGCGCGCCACGCGGCACACAATTAAACGCAAAAAGCTGGCTGACCGAAGCGCCGTTACGCATGCTGATGAACAACCTCGATCCTGAAGTTGCGGAGAACCCACACGAGCTGGTGGTGTACGGCGGCATCGGCCGCGCCGCACGCGACTGGGATTGCTACGACAAGATCGTCGAAACCCTGAAAACGCTGGAAGAAGACGAAACCCTGCTGGTGCAGTCCGGCAAGCCGGTCGGCGTCTTCAAAACCCACAGCAACGCCCCGCGCGTGCTGATCGCCAACTCCAACCTGGTGCCGCACTGGGCGACCTGGGAACACTTCAACGAACTGGACGCCAAAGGCCTGGCCATGTACGGCCAGATGACCGCCGGCAGCTGGATCTACATCGGCAGCCAGGGCATCGTTCAGGGCACCTATGAGACCTTCGTCGAAGCGGGCCGCCAGCATTACGACGGCAGCCTGCAGGGCCGCTGGGTACTGACCGCCGGCCTGGGCGGCATGGGCGGCGCGCAGCCGCTGGCCGCGACGCTGGCGGGCGCCTGCTCGCTGAACATCGAATGTCAGCAGAGCCGCATCGATTTCCGCCTGAAAACCCGCTACGTCGATGAGCAGGCCAACGATCTGGACGACGCGCTGGCCCGCATCAAAAAATACACCTCAGAAGGCAAAGCCATCTCCATCGCCCTGTGCGGCAACGCGGCGGAAATTCTGCCTGAGCTGGTTCGCCGCGGCGTGCGCCCGGACATGGTCACCGATCAGACCAGCGCCCACGATCCGCTGAACGGCTACCTGCCGAAGGGCTGGAGCTGGGAAGAGTATCGCCAGCGCGCCCAGACCGAGCCGGCCAAAGTGGTCGCCGCCGCCAAGCAGTCGATGGCCGATCACGTCAAAGCCATGCTGGCCTTCCAGCAGATGGGCGTGCCGACCTTCGACTACGGCAACAACATTCGCCAGATGGCGAAAGAAACCGGCGTCGACAACGCCTTCGACTTCCCGGGCTTCGTGCCGGCCTACATCCGTCCGCTGTTCTGCCGCGGTATCGGGCCGTTCCGCTGGGCGGCGCTGTCCGGCGATCCGCAGGACATCTACAAAACCGACGCCATGGTGAAAGAGCTGATCCCGGATGACGAACACCTGCACCGCTGGCTGGACATGGCGCGCGAGCGCATCAGCTTCCAGGGCCTGCCGGCGCGCATCTGCTGGGTTGGCCTTGGCCAGCGCGCCAAGCTGGGCCTGGCGTTCAACGAGATGGTGCGCCGCGGCGAACTGTCCGCCCCGATCGTCATCGGCCGCGACCACCTGGATTCCGGCTCCGTATCCAGCCCGAACCGTGAAACCGAAGCGATGAAAGACGGTTCCGATGCGGTTTCCGACTGGCCGTTGCTGAACGCCCTGCTGAACACCGCCAGCGGCGCCACCTGGGTTTCCCTGCACCACGGCGGCGGCGTCGGCATGGGCTTCTCCCAACACTCCGGCATGGTGATCGTCTGCGACGGCACCGACGAGGCCGCTGAGCGCATCGCCCGCGTCCTGCACAATGACCCGGCTACCGGGGTCATGCGTCACGCCGACGCCGGTTACGATATCGCTATCGACTGCGCCCGTGAGCAAGGCCTGAACCTGCCGATGGTTGCCGCGACCCAAGGAGAAAAAGCATGAAAGCGCTGACTATTCGCCCAGGCAAACTGACGCTGGCCCAGCTACGCGACGTCTATCAACACCCGGTGACGCTGACGCTGGACGACAACGCCTACGCGCCAATCCAGCAGAGCGTGGCCTGCGTGGAACGCATCGTTGAAGAAAACCGCACCACTTACGGCATCAACACCGGATTTGGCCTGCTGGCTTCGACGCGCATCGCCCGCGACGATCTGGAAAACCTGCAGCGTTCGATCGTGCTGTCACACGCCGCCGGCGTGGGCGAGCCGACCGACGACAACCTGGTGCGCCTGATCATGGTGCTGAAGATCAACAGCCTGTCGCGCGGCTTCTCCGGCATTCGTCTGGAAGTCATTCAGGCGCTGATCGCGCTGGTCAACGCCGAAGTTTATCCGCATATTCCGCTGAAAGGCTCCGTCGGCGCCTCCGGCGACCTGGCGCCGCTGGCGCACATGAGCCTGGTGCTGCTGGGCGAAGGCCAAGCGCGCCATCAGGGCCAATGGCTGCCGGCGACCGAAGCGCTGGCCAAAGCCGGCCTGAAACCGCTGACGCTGGCGGCGAAAGAGGGCCTGGCGCTGCTGAACGGCACCCAGGTCTCCGCCGCCTTCGCGCTGCGCGGCCTGTTCGATGCCGAAGATCTGTTCGCCGCCGCGACCGTGGCGGGCAGCCTGACGGTGGAAGCGGCGCTGGGCTCCCGCAGCCCGTTCGATGCGCGTATCCACGAGGTGCGCGGCCAGCGCGGCCAGATCGACGCCGCCCTCGCCTATCGCCACCTGCTCGGCGCGCGCAGCGAAGTCTCCGACTCGCACCGCAACTGTGAAAAAGTGCAGGATCCTTACTCCCTGCGCTGCCAGCCACAGGTAATGGGCGCCTGCCTGACGCAGATCCGCCAGGCCGCCGAGGTGCTGGAAATTGAAGCCAACGCCGTCTCCGATAACCCGCTGGTGTTCGCCGAACAGGGCGACGTGCTGTCCGGCGGCAACTTCCACGCCGAACCGGTAGCGATGGCCGCCGATAACCTGGCGCTGGCGTTTGCCGAAATCGGTTCGCTGTCCGAGCGCCGCATCTCGCTGATGATGGACAAGCACATGTCGCAGCTGCCACCGTTCCTGGTGGAGAACGGCGGCGTGAACTCCGGCTTCATGATCGCCCAGGTGACCGCTGCGGCGCTGGCCAGCGAAAACAAAGCGCTGGCGCACCCGTCGAGCGTCGACAGCATTCCGACCTCCGCCAACCAGGAAGACCACGTTTCCATGGCGCCGGCCGCCGGTCGCCGCCTGTGGAGCATGGCGGACAACGTGCGCGGCATTCTGGCGGTCGAATGGCTGGCCGCCTGCCAGGGCCTGGATTTCCGCAACGGCCTGAAGACCTCGGAAGGTCTGGAGCAGGCGCGCCGTCTGCTGCGCGAGCATGTCAGTTTCTACGACAAGGATCGTTTCTTCGCCCCCGACATTGAAGCCGCCAGCCAACTCTTGGCGGCCGGTCACCTGACATCGCTGCTGCCTGCGGCGCTGCTGCCTAGCCAGGCATAATCATCACACACTGAATCACGCAGTTTGTTCTGCCCCGCCGGGTGCGTTCCACCCGGCGCGGGCAGCGCGTGCCTGTTCGGCAAACACTTAACGGGAAGCAACATGCGTAACGAAACGACACAACTCAGACGCGGACTAAACGCGCGGCACATCCGTTTCATGGCTCTCGGCTCGGCGATCGGCACCGGCCTGTTCTACGGCTCCGCCGGCGCCATCCAGCTGGCCGGCCCGGCCGTGCTGCTGGCCTACCTGGTGGGCGGCGCGGCGGTGTTCATGGTGATGCGCGCGCTGGGTGAAATGGCGGTGCACCAGCCGGTTTCCGGCTCGTTCGGCCACTACGCCAGCCACTATCTCGGCCCGCTGGCCGGGTTCCTCACCGGTTGGACCTACACCTTCGAAATGGTGATCGTCGCCCTGGCGGACGTCACCGCCTTCGGCATTTATATGGGGCTGTGGTTCCCGGAGGTCGCCCAGTGGGTCTGGGTGCTCAGCATCATTCTGTTTATCGGCGCGCTCAACCTGTGCAGCGTCAAGGTATTCGGCGAGCTGGAATTCTGGCTGTCGCTGGTCAAGGTCGCCGCCATCGTGGCGATGATCGTCGGCGGCGCGGCGGTGATGCTGTTCGGCTTCGGCCAAACCCAGCACGCCACCGGTATCAGTAACCTGTGGCAGCACGGCGGCTTTATGCCTAACGGCATCGGCGGCGTGGTCGCGTCATTGGCGGTGGTGATGTTCGCCTTCGGCGGCATCGAGATCATCGGCATTACCGCCAGCGAGGCGAAAGACCCCGCCAAAGTGCTGCCGAAAGCGATCAACGCCGTGCCGGTGCGCATCCTGCTGTTCTACGTGCTGACGCTGACGGTGCTGATGGCGATCTATCCGTGGAACAGCATCGGCCAGAACGGCAGCCCGTTCGTGGAGATCTTCAGCAACCTCGGCATCAGCTCCGCCGCCAACGTACTGAACGTGGTGGTGATCACCGCCGCCATCTCGGCCATTAACAGCGACATCTTCGGCGCCGGCCGCATGATGTACGGCATGGCGCAGGACGGCCAGGCGCCGCGCAGCTTCACCAAACTGACCGCCAGCGGCGTGCCGTGGATGACGGTGCTGGTGATGTCGATCGCTCTGCTGCTGGCGGTGGTGCTCAACTACCTGATCCCGCAGAAGGTCTTCATGATCATCGCCTCGATCGCCACCTTCGCCACCGTCTGGGTGTGGCTGATGATCCTGCTGTCGCAGATCGTCATGCGCCGCACGCTGTCGCCGGAGGAAACCCGTCAGCTGAGCTTCCCGGTGCCGTGGTGGCCGGTGGCGCCGGCATTGGCGACCGCCTTTATGGCATTTGTCATCGGCCTGCTCGGCTACTTCGAAGAGAGCCGCATCGCGCTGTACGTCGGGCTGGTGTGGATCGCTTTACTCACCGTGGCTTACTGGCTGTGGGTGCGCAAGAAAGGCGGCGGCTCGCCGGTGAGCGCGGCAACGCAGCAGATGTAACGCTCACTTCTAATAAAACCCGCTGCGGCGGGTTTTTTATTGCGCCAACGCCCGCCCTATATCCCCCTGCAGATCCACGGTGTCGCCGATCGCATATATACCCTGCTGGCCGTAAACCTGCAGTGTTTGGCGATCGGCCGGTAGTCACCCCTCGCCGTTTTGAATATCGCCCAGATCGGTGTTGCGCACCGCGCTGCCGCAGGTAATCGTCCAGTATCAATGTGGTTTCAATCGGCGCGATGCCGCACTGGTGGGGTGCATTAGGCGTTTCAGGGAAGGAAACGGTGATAAAGATGCGTCCTTTTTCTATGGTCGCCAGTTTATGCGCCAACCGCCTGGCGGCCTGATACTGATAGAACTGATCGCTCGCCAGCACCGACCCTTCGATGCGTTTCGGCCAGTGCACGTAGTCTGTGGCAAACACCAGGAAATCATTAGAATAATGCTTGCCGCTTTGTGTCATTATATATTACCACTTTAAATTGAAAGACTCCGACTTATCAATAATAAACGGTATTTCAGGCCGCAAAACACTCCGCCGTGAGCACGTGAGCTCCTGCTTGAAAAAGCTAGTGAACGCCACATACATAAAAGTCGGTTTGTAATAATGCAGTGGTGAATACGATACCATTAATGACTTAACTTTATTGTTAATAATTTCTTGGTGCAACTTTGCGACCAATACATTGGCCAGTATAATACCACCAGTTCCGTCGCCGGTAATGACGACTAGCTGTCGCATTACCCCCACCTAGCAGGAAGCGGGAAACTTCAAAGCACCACTATAATTAAATGGCTCAGCGTAACGTCTGGTAACAACACTATTAACAGTCTGCAAACCAAAACAAATCAGCAAAATAGATATAAAAAAATAATTTTCATTATAAAAGAGTTTAATTCACAGACATAAAAGGAAAGAACACAACCGCTGATAAGTATCCCCTCGTGACTGCCTGATTCAAGTGGAACAAAAATGTCCTAAAAAAGAAACCCACCACTTAAGTTACAAGGTGGGTTATCCAGTTATACACTTAACCTACCGAGGGAGCGGCATGTTTAATGGCGGTTAATTTACGCGTAATTATCCTCTCGACAAACTCGTAGAACAGCACTGAGAAAAACACACTCGCAACCAACGTGCTGACGTTAAACAAGATAGGGTCGTTCATAAACTCGGTATGCTTATAGAGTATTCCTGCGGCGGCAATAATAAAAAGATGAGCCAAATAAATAGAGTAAGACGCATCCCCCAAATAAGAGAGCGGCCTAACCATACTTTCATTACTTTTTAATTTATCTTCAAGCATAACGAAGACATTGAACAATACGGTAGAATACAAACCATAAGTGAGGACACCATCATGAGTGCCATAAAAATAACCGACCAACGCGGCAATCGATGACAAGACAACCAGCGTTAACGATTTTCCTTTCGTGTAGAAAAGGAATGATAGTACCCCGAGCAAAAACTCTCCCATGTAATGGGTGAAGAAAAATCCAATATAGTAATTTTCATAAGAAAATTTAGAACAAGCCCAAACAACCCCAAGTAATACTGAAACAGTCACATATCTATTTGGCGTCAAAAGAGATAGCGAAAAAATGATATAGAAAATGAACTCATATCGCAATGTCCAAGCCACTTCGAGCAGCATTGATTTTCCTTCAACAGGAAACAACAGATATGAGTTTATGACACCGGGAGGAGCCATAGTGCTATTTACAGATGATGGGCTTATAATAAAAACGGCAAGTGCTACTGAAGTTAGAACCCAGTATATTGGGATAATCCGAACAAACCTTTTTTTCATAAAGGAAATAAAATTAACTGATTTCCCATGAGTGATATAGGCCATAATGAAACCGGAAATAATGAAGAACAAGTCTACGCCATATTTTCCAACTTCAAAATAATTCCCATTTGTTATAGCGAGAAAGTCAGACTTTCTGCCAACATGGTACAGCACCACTGCCAACGCGGCTATCGCTCGCAAAAGTTGAATTGAAACCACCTATACTCCAGTCTGTACGAAGACAGTAACATAAAATATGGCCCCGACTCTATACCAGCAGTATTGTAAAAGAAAGTTCAAGTTGAACCAGTACAGGGGGAATTTCCATTTTTCAGATAAGCTCTAATCCGTTTGCAACGAATAGATACGTCTAATGCATGTTTTTTGATTGTCAATGTCAAACTTCCGGCATCGTAAACCATAAAAAAACCCGCCGCAGCGGGTTTTTATTTAACAACCGAATCGGTCGAACTTACTGGCCTTTAACTTCTTTCAGGCCGTTGAACGGCGCACGGTCACCCAGCGCTTCTTCGATACGGATCAGTTGGTTGTATTTGGCAACGCGGTCAGAACGGCTCATAGAACCGGTTTTGATCTGGCCAGCCGCAGTCCCTACCGCCAGGTCAGCGATGGTCGCGTCTTCGGTTTCACCGGAACGGTGTGAGATCACCGCGGTGTAGCCAGCGTCTTTCGCCATCTTGATAGCAGCCAGGGTTTCGGTCAGAGAACCGATCTGGTTGAATTTGATCAGGATGGAGTTAGCGATGCCTTTCTCGATGCCTTCTTTCAGGATCTTGGTGTTGGTCACGAACAGATCGTCGCCCACCAGCTGGATTTTGTCGCCCAGAACTTTGGTCTGGTAAGCGAAGCCCGCCCAGTCGGATTCATCCAGGCCGTCTTCGATAGACACGATTGGGTACTGTTTGGTCAGATCTTCCAGGAAGTGAGTGAACTCTTCGGAAGTGAAGGCTTTATTGCCTTCGCCGGCCAGCACGTATTTACCGTCTTTGTAGAATTCGGAAGCCGCACAGTCCATCGCCAGGGTCACGTCTTTGCCCAGCTCGTAGCCCGCCGCTTTTACCGCTTCAGCGATAACCGCCAGCGCTTCGGCGTTGGAACCCAGGTTTGGTGCATAGCCACCTTCGTCGCCCACGGCGGTGTTCATGCCTTTGGCTTTCAGAACTTTCGCCAGGTGGTGGAACACTTCAGAACCGATGCGCACCGCTTCTTTCAGGGTTTTCGCGCCAACCGGCTGAATCATGAATTCCTGAATGTCGACGTTGTTGTCAGCGTGCTCGCCGCCGTTGATGATGTTCATCATCGGCAGTGGCATGGAGAATTTGCCTGGGGTGCCGTTCAGTTCAGCGATGTGCTCGTACAGCGGCATGCCTTTAGAGGCTGCGGCCGCTTTCGCTGCTGCCAGGGAAACCGCCAGAATGGCGTTGGCGCCGAAGTTGGATTTGTTCTCGGTGCCGTCCAGATCGATCATGATCTTGTCGATGTTCGCCTGGTCTTTGGCATCTTTACCCAGTACTGCCTGAGCAATCGGACCGTTTACTGCAGCAACGGCTTTCAGTACGCCTTTACCCAGGAAACGAGACTTGTCACCGTCACGCAGTTCCAGCGCTTCGCGGGAACCGGTAGAAGCACCTGACGGCGCAGCAGCCAGGCCTACGAAACCGCCTTCCAGATGAACTTCGGCTTCAACAGTCGGGTTACCGCGGGAGTCGATGATTTCACGACCGATGACTTTAACGATTTTGGACATTAGGTTTTCCTCAGTACAAGTTAAACTAAAACTCCAGACAAACAGCGCGCGGTTCTCACCGCGCGCCGCCTACCAAATATTTTATTTCACCTGGCGCTTCTGATGCTCGCCTGCGGCTTTCACGAAGCCGGCGAACAGCGGATGCCCATCACGCGGCGTAGACGTAAATTCCGGGTGGAACTGACAGGCTACAAACCACGGGTGATTCGGCAGTTCAATGATCTCAACCAGCTTGTTGTCGGCGGAACGACCGGCGACACGCAGCCCTGCGGCTTCGATCTGCTTCAACAGCATGTTGTTAACTTCGTAACGGTGACGGTGACGCTCGACAATGGTCGGTTCGCCGTACAGCTGACGCACCAGGCTGTTGTCGATCAGGTTGCACTGTTGGCCACCTACGCGCATCGTGCCGCCCAAATCGCTTTCTTCGCTGCGCACTTCGACGTTGCCGTCTTCGTCGCGCCATTCGGTGATCAACGCCACCACCGGGTACTTACAGTCTGGCATAAACTCGGTGGAGTTGGCGTTTTCCATGCCCGCCACGTTGCGAGCAAACTCCATCAACGCCACCTGCATGCCCAGGCAAATGCCCAGATAAGGAATGTTGTTCTCGCGCGCATAGCGTGCGGTCATCACTTTGCCTTCCACGCCGCGGTAGCCGAAGCCGCCCGGGATCAGGATCGCGTCCAGCCCTTTCAGCACTTCCACGCCGCGGGTTTCCACGTCCTGCGAATCGATCAGCTTGATGTTTACGGTCAGACGGTTTTTCAGCCCGCCGTGCTTCAGCGCTTCGATCACCGACTTATAGGCGTCCGGCAGCTCAACGTATTTGCCGACCATACCGATGGTCACTTCGCCGCCCGGATTGGCTTCTTCGTAGATCACCTGTTCCCATTCGGCCAGGTTGGCTTCCGGTGCGTTCAAGCTGAATCGTTTACAAATATAATCGTCCAGCCCCTGAGATTTCAATAGGCCTGGGATTTTATAAATAGAATCAACGTCTTTCAGAGAGATAACCGCTTTTTCCGGCACGTTGCAGAAAAGCGCGATTTTAGCGCGTTCGTTAGCAGGAACCGCGCGATCGGAACGGCAAATCAGCACATCCGGCTGAATACCGATGGAAAGCAGCTCTTTTACGGAATGCTGGGTCGGCTTGGTTTTCACTTCACCAGCTGCCGCCATGTACGGCACCAGCGTCAGGTGCATGTACAGAGTGTGCTCGCGGCCCACTTCCACCGCCATCTGACGGATGGCTTCGAGGAACGGCAGCGATTCGATATCGCCGACGGTGCCGCCGATTTCCACCAGCACCACATCGTGGCCTTCGCCACCTTCGATGATGCGCTCTTTGATCGCGTTGGTGATGTGCGGAATGACCTGCACGGTCGCACCCAAATAGTCGCCGCGGCGTTCTTTACGCAGCACGTCGGAGTAGATGCGGCCGGTGGTGAAGTTGTTGCGACGCGACATTTTGGTGCGGATGAAGCGCTCGTAGTGACCCAAATCCAGATCGGTTTCTGCGCCGTCTTCGGTGACGAAAACTTCCCCATGCTGAATCGGGCTCATGGTGCCCGGATCCACGTTGATGTACGGGTCCAGTTTCATGATGGTAACGTTGAGGCCACGGGCTTCAAGAATAGCCGCCAGAGAGGCTGCGGCAATGCCTTTACCCAGAGAGGATACGACCCCGCCGGTCACAAAAATATAATTAGTTGTCATGCTGAACCTGAGAGTTTAGGTTTAAAGACGATGGAAGAACCAGGACGGGAAAGTAGTATACCCGAACCTCTCCTGACCTACAAACGATCGTTTTGCTGTCCATCATCTCGGCCGCCCTCCCGTGTTCATCAGGGTTTACTCCGCCGGCGCCGCCTAAACCCTCCAGGTAAAACAAAGAGTTAGCAGAGAAAATTTCTTTTTACCGCCCCTCAGGAGCGATAAAACGCCTTAGATTTCAGTTTGTTGCCCTTTTGCTGCCGCCGGCAGCCATACGCCTCTAACCTGACCGAAAGCTTAACCGTTTCAGCTCAAGCGAACCTTGTCGGCGATCAACATTGTCGCGGCGATTCAACTTTCCTGACGTTTCACCTGCTGCCAGGCCTCCTCCATCTGCTCCAGCGTAGCGTCTTCAAGCCGCAGCCCGCTTTGCTGGACAATCTCTTCCACCTGGCGGAAGCGGCGCTCGAACTTGCGGTTCGCCGCCTGCAGCGCGTTCTCCGCCTTGTGGCCTAAATGGCGCGACAGGTTCACCGTGGCGAACAGCAGATCGCCGATCTCCTCTTCCAGCTTGCTCTCGTCGACCACCGCCTGGCGGGCTTCGTGCATCACTTCGTCGATCTCTTCGTACACTTTGTCCAGCACCGGGCCCAGGGTATTCCAGTCGAAGCCGACCGAGGCGCAGCGTTTCTGGATCTTGTGCGCTTTCATCAACGCCGGCAGCGCCTGCGGAATATCGTCCAGCACCGAGTGCAGCGCTTTTTCGGCGCGCTCACCGGCCTTCAGCTGCTCCCAGCGCGCCGCCACGGCTTCGCTGTCTCCGCCCTCGGCGTCGCCGAAGATGTGCGGGTGACGGCGCTCCAGCTTGTCGCTGATGGCGGTACACACCTCATCGAAATCGAATAGCCCCTGCTCCTGCCCCATTTGCGCGTAGAACACCACCTGAAACAGCAAATCGCCCAGCTCGTCGCGCAGATCGGCGTAGTCCTGCCGCTCGATGGCGTCCAGCACTTCGTAAGTCTCTTCCAACGTATAAGGCGCAATGGTGGCGAAGGTTTGCTTGCGGTCCCACGAGCAACCGATCTGCGGGTCGCGCAGCGTTTTCATGATGTTCAGCAGACGCTGCAGCGAAGTGGATTGGGTCATAAAAAATCTCTGAGAAAGCATGGGGGCGCAGGGGAGCGCCCGCCGAATTCATGGATTTCGGGCCGCATCCGCTATCGATACAGCCCGAAAGGCAATGTGGGCTTAGTTGCCGTGCAGACGCTTGGCGTCTATCACGTCCGGCAGCTGGTTCAGCTTCGCCAGCACCCGGCTCAGCACCTGCTGGTTGTAGATTTCGATATCCATGTCGATGGTGGCCAACTGCTTCTTGGTGTCGCTGCGGCTGGCGACGCCCAGTACGTTGACCTTTTCGTTGGCCAGAATGGTGGTAATGTCGCGCAGCAGCCCGCTGCGATCGTTGGCCATCACGCGCACCACCAGCGAATAACCGCTGGAGTAGCTTTCACCCCATACCGCGTCGACGATGCGCTCCGGCGCGTGCGATTGCAGATCGACCAGCTGATCGCAGTCCGCACGGTGGATCGAAATACCGCGCCCCTGGGTGATAAAGCCGACGATGTCGTCGCCCGGGATCGGCTGGCAGCAGCGGGCGATATGGTGCATCAGGTTGCCCACGCCCTCCACCACCACCCGGCCGTTGTCCTTGTTGCGGGCCGGCGGCGGCGCTTTCTGCTGCACCAGCTGGCGCAGCGCCTCGCGATCCTGCTCTTCGGCGCTCGGCTTGTTGAACTTGCCCTGCAGGTAATTCACCATCTGGTTCAGGCGAATGTCCCCACCGCCGATCGCCGCCAACACCTCGTCCAGCGAGTTCATGTTGTAGCGCGGGATCAACAGCTTCTCGGCCTCTTTCAGGCTGATGCCGAGATGCTCCAGTTCGTTGTCCAGCATCTGACGACCGGCGAGAATATTTTTGTCGCGATCCTGCTTGCGGAACCAGTTATGGATCTTCGAGCGCCCGCGGCTGGTGGTGACATAGCCCAGGTTCGGGTTCAGCCAGTCGCGGCTCGGGTTCGGCTGCTTCTGGGTGATGATCTCAATCTGATCGCCCATCTTCAGCTGATAGGTAAACGGCACGATGCGGCCGCCGATCTTGGCGCCGATACAGCGGTGACCGACGTCGCTGTGAATGTGGTAAGCGAAATCGAGCGGCGTGGAGCCGGCCGGCAGATCCACCACGTCGCCTTTCGGCGTAAACACATAGACCCGATCGTCGAACACCTGGCTGCGCACTTCGTCGAGCATCTCGCCGGAGTCCGCCATCTCTTCCTGCCAGGCAATGAGCTTGCGCAGCCAGGCGATGCGTTCTTCGTAGCCGGAGCGCACGGTCACGCCCGCGCCCTCTTTGTACTTCCAGTGTGCGGCCACGCCCAGCTCGGCGTCTTCATGCATTTGCCGGGTGCGGATCTGAATCTCGACGGTTTTGCCGCGCGGCCCCAGCACCACGGTGTGGATCGACTGGTAGCCGTTGGGTTTCGGGTTGGCGACATAGTCGTCGAACTCGTCCGGCAGATGACGGAAATGGGTATGCACGATGCCCAACGCCGCATAGCAATCCTGCAGGCGCTCCGCCACGATGCGCACCGCGCGCACGTCGAACAGTTCGTCGAACGCCAGGTGCTTTTTCTGCATCTTGCGCCAGATGCTGTAGATGTGTTTCGGCCGGCCGTAGATCTCCACCCGAATACCTTCGCTGGCCATCTCGGTGCGCAGCCCGGCGACGAAATCGTCGATGAACTGTTCGCGATCGATGCGGCGCTCATGCAACAGCTTGGCGATGCGCTTGTATTCTTCCGGATGCAGGTAGCGGAAGCAGAAATCCTCCAGCTCCCACTTCAGCTGGCCGATGCCGAGCCGGTTGGCCAGCGGGGCGTAGATGTTGGAACATTCCTTCGCCGCCAGCACGCGTTCGTCTTCCGGCGCGTCTTTCACCTCGCGCAGATGGGCGATGCGCTCCGCCAGCTTGATGACCACGCAGCGGAAATCCTCCACCATCGCCAACAGCATGCGGCGCACGTTGTCGACCTGTTCGGAGGCCATCGAATCGTTTTGGGTGGCTTTCAGTTGGCGAATGGCGTCCATGTCGCGCACGCCGTGCACCAGCGCGACGATGCCCTTGCCGAACGCTTCGGTCAGGGTCTCTTCCTGCACGATGCCGGCGTCCACCAGCGGGAACAGCAGCGCGGCGCGCATGCTGTCGTTGTCCATGCTCAGCGTCGAGAGGATTTCCACCATCTCCAGACCGCGCCACAGCAGCAGCGAGGCGTCGGGATGGTTCTGGGTCTGCTGCTCACAATAACGCCAGGTTGCGGCCAATCGCTCACATGACTGCGGGTTAGGTAGCCCCAAGCCGGCGATCCACTCATCGAGAGCGAATTCACCCGCCGTATTCAGATGTGCACTTCTTACCGCAACCATAACTTCTCCCTACTTTGCAGCGACCTCTGGCGCGCGCTCGTTGATAAACAGCGCCATTGATTCAAGATGCCCCGTGTGCGGAAACATATCCAACATCCGCACGCGCGCAAGACGATAACCGGCGCTCAACAGCACTTTGCTGTCGCGAGCCAGCGTGGTGGGGTTACAGGAAACATACACCACCCGCGCCGGCGCCAGTTTTACAATGTGTGACATCACCCCGGCCGCACCGGCACGGGCGGGATCCAGCATCACCTTATCAAACCCTTGTGCTGCCCAAGGTTGCCGCGCAACGTCGTCCTCCAGATTCTCGTGGAAGAACGATGCATTATTCAGCTTATTCTTATGTGCATTATATTGCCCATTCGCTACCAGCGTGGCAACACCTTCGATGCCCACCACCGCAGCGGCCCGGCGCGCCAACGGCAGGGTGAAGTTACCCATGCCGCAGAACAGGTCCAGCACCCGATCATTGGGTTGAATATCGAGCCATTCAAGGGCCTGCGCCACCATTTGTTGGTTTACAGCGTCATTGACCTGAATAAAGTCGCGCGGGCTGAAGTCTAAGCGTAGCCCGTCAACCTGATAATACGGCGTGTCACCGCACAGTTTCTCCACGCGATCGCTGTCCGGCGCCAGATAAACGGCGACGTTTTCCCGCTCGCCAAACGCCAACAGCGCCTGCCGATCCGCCTCTTTCAGCGCGTCGAGATGGCGCAGCACCAGCAGCGGGCCGTTGTCCGCCAGCACCAGCTCCACATGCCCCAGCCGCCGTACCGCCTGCAGCCCGCTCAGGCAGGCGCGCACCGGCGCCAGCAGCTGTTCCAGCTCCGGTCGCAGCACCGGACAGTGCTCCACCGCCACCAGCTCACTCGAGGCCGCCTGTCGAAAGCCCATCATCAGGCGCTGCAACTTCGGCTGCCATGCCAGGCTCAGGCGAGCGCGGCGGCGATAGCCGTATTCCGGGCCGGCGATCACCGGTTCCTGCTGCGGGGTCACCCCGGTTTCGCGGGCGATCATGCGCACCAGCGCCGCCGCCTTGCTCTGCTGCTGCAGCGCTTCATCCGCATGCTGCTGCTGGCAGCCGCCGCAGACGCCGAAATGCGGGCAGCGCGGCGTCACCCGCTGCGGGCTACGGCTCAGCAAGCGTTTGAGCTTGCCTTTGGCGAACTGGCGCTTGTCTTCGGTCAGCTGGATTTCCGCCTGCTCGCCAGGCAATACGCCCGGCACGAACACCGCTTTGCCGTCGTGGCGCGCCACGCCCTGGCCGAAAGGATCGAGATCGCTCACCGTCACGGTGAAGATTTGTGAGCTCTGCCGGGTCGTCACGCGGCGTTTGGGAGAGTAGAATTGCGCCATATTTGTCGATTGTGTGCTGGTTCATTAAGCTAGTGTCAGCTGTCAATTCTCCCACATTGGAATCCCATGACCAAATACAGCCTGCGTGCGCGCATGATGATCCTGATTCTGGCCCCGACCTTGCTGATTGGTTTGCTGCTCAGCACCTTCTTCGTGGTGCACCGCTATAACGAGCTGCAGGAGCAATTGGTCGACGCCGGCGCCAGCATCATCGAGCCGCTGGCGGTGGCCAGCGAGTACGGCATGACGTTCCGCAGCCGCGAATCGGTCAGGCAGTTGGTCAGCCTGTTGCACCGCCGCCATTCGGACATCGTGCGTTCGATCACCGTGTTCGATGCGCAGAACAATTTGTTCGTCACCTCCAATTATCATCACAACTTCGCTCAGCTACAGCTGCCGAAAGGCGTGCCGTTGCCCACCGAGCTGATGCTCACCCGACGCGGCGATTCGCTGATCCTGCGCACGCCGATCCTGTCGGAAAGCCAGTATCCGGATGAAACCGCCGACGGCGGCAGCCACCCCGACAACAACCTGGGTTATGTGGCGATCGAGCTGGATCTGCAGTCAGTGCGGCTGCAGCAATATAAAGAGGTCTTCGTCTCCACCCTGCTGCTGTTGCTGTGCATGTGCATCGCCATCCTGTTCGCTTACCGGCTGATGCGCGACGTGACCGGCCCGATCCGCAACATGGTGAACACCGTCGACCGCATCCGCCGCGGCCAGCTCGACAGCCGCGTGGAGGGCTACATGCTCGGCGAGCTGCACATGCTGAAGAATGGCATCAACTCGATGGCGATGTCGCTCACCGCCTATCACGAAGAGATGCAGCAGAACATCGATCAGGCCACCTCCGACCTGCGTGAAACCCTGGAGCAGATGGAGATCCAGAACGTCGAGCTGGATCTGGCGAAAAAACGCGCGCAGGAGGCGGCGCGCATCAAGTCCGAATTCCTGGCCAACATGTCGCACGAGCTGCGTACACCGCTCAACGGCGTGATCGGCTTCACCCGCCAGATGCTGAAAACCGATCTGAGCGCGACCCAGACCGATTATTTGCAGACCATCGAACGCTCGGCCAACAACCTGCTGACCATCATCAACGACGTGCTGGACTTCTCCAAGCTGGAAGCCGGCAAGCTGGTGCTGGAGCATATTCCTTTCGCCCTGCGTGAAACGCTGGACGAAGTGGTGGTGTTGCTGGCGCCCAGCGCCCACGACAAGGGGCTGGAGCTGACGCTGGATGTGCACAACGACGTGCCGGAGCAGGTGATCGGCGACTCGCTGCGCCTGCAGCAAATCATCACCAACCTGCTGGGCAACGCCATCAAGTTCACCGAAACCGGCAATATCGACATTCGCGTCGAGCTGCGCAAACAGCTGGATCGCCGGGTGGAAGTGGAAGTGCAGATCCACGACACCGGCATCGGCATCTCCGAACGCCAGCAGTCGCAGCTGTTCCAGGCGTTCCGTCAGGCGGACGCCAGCATCTCCCGCCGCCACGGCGGTACCGGGCTGGGGCTGGTGATCACGCAAAAACTGGTGAAAGAAATGGGGGGCGATATCTGCTTCCACAGCCAGTTGAACCGCGGCTCGACCTTCTGGTTCCACATCACGCTGGATCTGAACGAGGGCATGCTGTCGCTGGCGCCGAGCCTGCCGGACCTAAGCGGCAAAACGCTCGCCTATATCGAGTCCAACCCGACGGCGGCGCAGGCGACGCTCAACATGCTCAGCATCACGCAGCTGGTGATCACCCACTCGCCGACGCTGGGCCAGTTGCCGCCAGGCCACTATGACTTCCTGCTGGCCGGCGTACCCATCCCGTTCCGCGACAACATGGCGCAGCACGAGGACAAATTGCTGGCCTCGCTGAAGCTGGCCGATCGGGTGATTCTGGCGCTACCGTGCCAGGCGCAGATCGACGCCGAGCTGCTTAAACAACAAGGCGCGCTCGGCTGTCTGATCAAGCCGATCACCAGCACCCGACTGTTCCCGCTGCTCCGGATGGAAGCGCCGGCACGCCTCACCGCGCAGCCTGAGCGTAAACGCCTGCCGCTGACGGTGATGGCGGTTGACGACAACCCGGCCAACCTGAAGCTGATCGGCACGCTGCTGGGGGAACAGGTAGAAAAAACCCTGCTGTGCGAGAGCGGTGAGGAAGCGCTGGCGCTAGCGCGCGACAACGTGCTGGATTTGATCCTGATGGACATTCAGATGCCGAAGATGGACGGCATTCACGCCAGCGAACTGATCCGCCAGCTGCCGCATCACAACTCCACGCCGATCGTCGCCGTTACCGCCCATGCCGCCAGCGGCGAGCGCGAGCACCTGCTGCAGGCCGGGATGGACGACTATCTGGCCAAACCGATCGACGAGAAAATGCTGACCCGCGTGCTGTCGCGCTACCACAGCGGCGACGTGGAAAACGCCATCGCCGACGACGCACCGCTGTCGCTCGACTGGCCGCTGGCGCTGCGTCAGGCGGCCAACAAACCGGACCTGGCGCGCGATCTGCTGCAAATGCTGCTCGATTTCCTGCCGCAGGTGCGCGAACGGGTACAGGCGCTGCTCGACGGCCAGCATGACGACGAGATCCTCGATCTGGTCCATAAGCTGCACGGCAGCTGCAGCTACAGCGGCGTGCCGCGCCTCAAGCAGCTGTGTTTCTACCTCGAGCGGCAGCTGCGTCAGGGCATCACCAACGACGAACTGGAGCCGGAGTGGCTGGAGCTGTTGGATGAGATTGAACTGGTGATCCACGCGGCGCGCGCGCATCTGGCGCAACCCGCCTGAATCCTCAGGCCATAACGCAAAAAGGCACGCCGCAGCGTGCCTTTGTTTTTAACGCCTGACGCCTATCACTGCGCCAGCAGGTACAGCTGGCTCTCGCCGCGTTGAATATTCAACGCCAGTACCGACGGCTTGCTGTCGAGGATTTTACGCAGCTCACCCAGGTTTTGGATCGGCTGCTGGTTCACGCCCAGGATCACGTCGCCCTTTTTCAGGCCGATGCGCGCCGCGGCGCTGCCGGCTTTCACGCTGTCAACCTTGACGCCCTTCACGTTGCCGACCTGGGTGTTGCTCAGCTCGGCGCCTTCAATGCCGGTGTAGATATTGCCCGAGGCCACCTGGGTCTGCGCGCTTTGCTCCAGCGTGACGTCAATCGTCACCGGCTTGCCGTCGCGAATAATGCCCAGCGACATCTTGCTGCCGACCGGCAGCGTGCCGATCTCCGCCCGGAACGAGGCAAAGCTGGAGATGGCCTTGCCGTTCATGGTGACGATCACGTCGCCGGCCTTGATGCCCGCCTTCGCCGCGGAAGACTTCGGCATCACCTGGCTGACGAAGGCCCCGCGCTGCGCGTCGACCTTCATCGCCTTGGCCAGCTCAGAGTTCAGCTCGGTACCCATGATGCCCAGCTCGCCGCGTTTCACCTGGCCATATTCGACCATTTGCGCCGTCAGGTTTTTCACCATGTTGCTCGGAATGGCGAAGCCGATACCGATGTTACCGCCGTCCGGCGCCAGGATCGCGGTGTTGATGCCGATCAGCTCGCCGTTGAGATTAACCAGCGCCCCCCCGGAGTTACCGCGGTTGATCGCCGCATCGGTCTGGATAAAGTTTTCGTAGTTTTCGATGTTCAGGCCGCTGCGCCCCAGGGCGGATACGATGCCCGAGGTGGCGGTTTCACCCAGCCCGTACGGGTTGCCGATCGCCACGGTGTAATCGCCGACGCGCAGCTGATCGGAATCCGCCATCTTGATCGCCGTCAGGTTCTTGAAGTCTTTCAGCTGGATCAGCGCAATATCGGAACGCGGATCCTTGCCGATCACCTTGGCGTCGAAACGGCGGCCGTCGCTCAGTTGCACCTGGATCTTGTTGGCGTTGTCCACCACGTGGTTATTGGTCACCACGTAGCCCTTGGCGGCATCGATGACCACCCCGGCGCCCAGCGCCTGGAATTTCTGCTGCGTGCCCTGCGGCTGGCCATCCGGCCCAGGCTGTTCGCCGCCCTGACACATCGGCGAGCCCTGGAACGGCGAGCCGTCCTGGCAGAACGGCGAATCTTCGCCGAAGAACTGTTGGAACTGCTGCGGCATGCGCGGCGTATTGACCGTGGTGCTGCCCTCAACGTTAATGCTCACCACGGAAGGCATTACCTTTTCCAGCATCGGCGCCAGGCTCGGCAGCTGTTGGGTGCTGGAAGAGGCGGTTTCAGCGGCGCTGGCCGTGACCGGGCCCATCGCCATACCGATACTGAATGCCAGTGCGCTCAGAACTAATGCAGTTTTTTTCATCTGTGTGTCTCTTATAAAGTCGTTCAAAAAGAATGGCTGTCTTGCGTGCTTATTCAGAGTTAATTAATAGCCCGAAGTTCCGGCACAGATGATTGGCAATAGTAAACAAATATTGTCCGTCTTTACAAAACTCGAGACAGCCAACCGATTGGAATTGCTAAAATTATTCTTCAGCGTAATTATTCCGCCGCCATCAATCGACGATATTCGTCATAGGCGTAAAGGTCGGTCATTCCGCTGATATAGTCCTGCAATAAACGCGCGCGGAAATAATATTCCCGAATGGCTTGCTGCTCCGGCGATAAATGCTGCAGCCCCTCTACCGCCTCCGCATACGCCAGCCGATGCTTGGTGGACAGCTTGTGGAACAGGCGCGTTTCGATCGGGTAAGCGCGATGGCTGTCCTCGCGCACCAGTTGGCTGAAATCCGCCAGCGACATCGCCAACAGCGGGCTGTAAATGTCCAGCAGGCCGCTGATCACCCGGTAGCCTTGCAGCTCGAGTTGCTCGACCTCCGGGTGGTTGAACACGTGCTTGAACGCCACATTTTTAAATATTTTCAGCAGCCGGTACGCCGGGCTGGAGTCCTCCAGCAGCGCCTGATTGAAACTGCCCTGATAGACCGCGTCCAGATTGTCGATAAAGCGCTGCGCCGCGTGCGGCACCAGCCGCGCCACGGTAAACACCCGCAGATACATGAAGAACTGATCTTCCGCGCTGCGCCGCGCGCCGCCGCGATCGATCTTGCGAAACGCGCTGGCGACGGTCTTGTCGAACAGATCGCCCGGCACCACCTCGCCCCACTCCTGAACCAGGTGCTGATACAGCTGCTCGACGGTGAAAATGCTCTTCTCCACCGCGTCTTCCAGATCGGCCACGCAGTACGAGATATCGTCGGCGGCCTCCATGATATAGGTCAGCGGGAAACGATCGAACTCGCCCATGTGCAGCTCGCGCCGCAGCCGATCGACGAAGGCCTCTTCCGCCAGATAGTAGCCGGGCTTTTTCATCAGGTAACTGTGGCTGGCGGGGATGTCGCTCGCCCAGTAGGCCGGGCGGGTGTATTTCAAAATGCAGCCGACCTGCGCGTAGGTCAGGTTGAGCTTGAGCAGGCTGTACACCATGCGGATCGCTTGGGCATTGCCCTCGAAGTGGCTGAGATCCTGACGGATCCGGCTGCGCAGCCGGTTCAGATCGCTCTCCCCCTCATGCAGGCGCAGCGTCGCCACCTGGCAGCGATCGTGGCTGCCCGGCTCGCTGCCGCAGCTGGCGGGATCGAGCCGTTGGGCAAACCAGTCGTTGATCGCCGACTCGCCGAAGTGACCGAACGGCGGATTGCCGATGTCGTGCATCAGGCAGGCCATTTCCACGATGCTTTCAAACGGATCGAGCAGCCGGGTCAGGCCGAGCTCATCAATTCTCCCCGCCTGTTTGAAGCGGTTGAGGATCTCTTTGGCGATGTGGCGCCCAACCTGCTGCACCTCCATCGAGTGCGTCAGGCGGCTGCGCACCGCCGCGTTGCGCTCCAGCGGAAACACCTGGGTTTTTTGCTGCAGACGGCGAATGGCGGCCGAGTTGACGATGCGCCCGCGATCGCTCTCGAACTGCCGCACGATGTCGTACTCTTCCTCGGCCTCGATCGGTTTGCTGAAAGGCCGTTGGAAGCTGATTTTTTGCTTGAAGTCGATCCCGGACATCTGTTTCTCCGCCGTTGCGCCCTGCCCCCGTGATAACAATTCCCGGCAGCGGATGCAACGCATTATCTCTCATACACAGCCATGATAGACTATGCCGCAATTCTCACGGCCAATCAGCGAGTGTTATTTATGAAAGTAGGCATCATCGGCGCAATGGAGCAGGAAGTCACCCTGCTGCGCGATCAAATCGAAAACCGTCAAACCATCCAGCGTGCGGGCTGCGAAATCTACACCGGCCAGATCGGCGGCGTTGACGTGGCTCTGCTGAAATCCGGCATCGGTAAAGTCTCGGCGGCCATGGGCACCACCCTGCTGCTGGAACACTGCAGCCCGGATCTGGTGATCAACACCGGTTCCGCCGGCGGCCTGGCCAGCACCCTGCGCGTGGGCGATATCGTGGTGTCGGAAGAAGTACGCTACCACGACGCCGACGTCACCGCCTTCGGCTACGAGCCGGGCCAGATGGCCGGCTGCCCGGCGGCGTTCGTCGCCGACGACGCGCTGATCGCGCTGGCGGAAAGCTGCATCAAACAGCTGGATCTGCACGCGGTGCGCGGCCTGATCTGCAGCGGTGACGCCTTCATCAACGGCGCCGAGCCGCTGGCGCGCATTCGCGCCACCTTCCCGCGCGTCGCCGCCGTGGAAATGGAAGCCGCAGCGATCGCCCACGTCTGCCATCTGTTCGGCACGCCGTTCGTGGTGGTGCGCGCCATTTCCGACGTCGCCGACAGCGAATCGCACATGAGCTTTGACGAGTTCCTGGTGGTAGCGGCCAAGCAGTCTACGCTGATGGTCAACGCCATGCTGCAAACCCTGGCCAAGCGCGGTTGATGTGAGGCTGCGCTTCACCTCGATGCTCTGTCTGTTGGCGCTCTGGCTGGCCATGCCGGCCGGCGCCGCTCAGCGGGTGATCAGCCTGGCGCCCAACGCGACCGAACTCGCCTATGCCGCCGGCATGGGCGATGTGCTGGTGGCGGCGAGCGCCTATTCCGATTATCCGCCGCAGGCCGCCAAGCTGGAGCAGGTAGCCTCCTGGCAGGGCATCAATCTGGAGCGGGTGCTGGCGCTCAAGCCAGACCTGATCCTCGCCTGGCGCGGCGGCAATCCGCAGCGCGTGCTGGATCAGCTCGCCGCGTTCGGCATCCCGATTTTCTATGCGGACGCCGACACCCTCGAAGGGATCGCCGGTTTGCTGGACCAGCTGGCGCAATACAGCCCGCACCCGGAGCAGGCGCATCAGGCGGCGGAGGGCCTTCGCCGCCAGTTCGCCGCTCTCAAACAACAGTATGCCGCTAACCCATCGCGGCGCGTGCTGCTGCAGTTCGGCACCCAGCCACTGTTCACCAGCGCCGGCGCCACATTGCAAAGCCAGGTGCTGGCGCTGTGCGGCGGGCAGAACGTCTTCGCCGACAGCCGCACCCCTTGGCCGCAGATCAGCCGCGAGCAGGTGTTGGCGCGCCAGCCGCAGGCCATCGTCATCACCGGGGGCGCGAAAGAAGCCGCCAGTGTGAAAGCCTTCTGGGCCCCGCAGCTGCAGGTGCCGGTGATCGCGCTGAACGAAGACTGGTTCAACCGCGGCGGGCCGCGCATTGCGTTGGCGGCGCAGCAGCTGTGCCGCCAGCTGGCGGAGATCCGCTGATGCTGGTGTTCTGGTTGGATATTCTCGGCACCGCGGTGTTCGCCGTCTCCGGCGTGCTGTTGGCCGGCAAGCTGCGCATGGATCCGTTCGGCGTGCTGGTCTTGGGTGTGGTCACCGCGGTCGGCGGCGGCACCATCCGCGACATGGCGCTGGCCAACGGCCCGGTGTTCTGGGTCAAGGATCCCACCGATTTGGTGGTGGCGATGATCACCTGCGTCTTGACGCTGCTGCTGGTGCGCCAGCCGCGCCGGCTGCCGAAGTGGGTGCTGCCGGTGCTGGACGCCGTCGGGCTGGCGGTGTTCGTCGGCATCGGCGTCAACAAGGCCTTCGCGGCCGGCACCGGCCCGCTGGTGGCAATCTGCATGGGGGTGATCACCGGCGTCGGCGGCGGCATTATCCGCGACGTGCTGGCGCGCGAGATCCCGATGATCCTGCGCACCGAAATTTACGCCACCGCCTGCATCATCGGCGGCATCGTGCACGCCACGGCGTTTTACACCTTCCACATGCCGCTGCAACAGGCCATGATGCTGGGCATGATCATCACCCTGGCCATTCGCCTCGCAGCCATCCGCTGGCACCTCAAACTGCCCGCCTTTATTCTCGAACGCTGAGCCGTCGCCCTGCGGGGCGACGCTTTGCAACGCCGCACCTGGTGATTTATTAGACTATTAACGGGGTTAATGGTATTATTTTCGACCAAAAAATAGCGTAGTGACGATGTAAAATTCTGTTATCCGCAGGTTAATCCCTTCCCCGCGCTGTTAAAACTTTTTAACTTTTTGCCGATAAGTCATCACAAGATGGCTTACGGATGACTATTCCCGCAATGATGAAAAAAATTCTGCTTGCCTGCTGTGGCACCCTGCTGAGTGGCGCCGCGTATGCCGATGCCGTCAGCGGCCAGATCGGCGTTACCCTGACCATTGAACCGCAATGCGCCGTGCGCCTCGAGGCCGCCGCCCCACAGGCCGAATGTAGCCACGCGACGGCGCAGCCGAACATCATCCACAGCCCACCGGCACAGGAGAACGGTGCGGAAGTGATCCTCGTGGAATGGTAGGCATAAAAAAACCCGCCGGCCGTAAGGCGAGCGGGTTGATGTTCTGACAGGCAAACTCAGATGCTGAACGACGAACCGCAACCGCAGGTGGTTTTGGCATTCGGGTTGGTCACCACGAAGCGCGACCCTTCCAGCCCTTCGGTGTAGTCCACCGAACCGCCAACCAGATACTGCAGGCTCATCGGATCGACCACCAGCGCCACGCCCTGCTTCTCGATGGTCATGTCGCCATCGTTGACCTTGTCGTCAAAAGTGAAGCCGTACTGGAATCCGCTGCAGCCGCCGCCGGTAATGTAAACCCGCAACTTCAGGTTCGGGTTTTCTTCGTCAGCAATCAGGAACTTAACCTTGTTTGCTGCTGCCTCGGTAAATTGCAGGGGCAGTGCCGTTTGATCACTCATACTCTTTACTCCCAACATTGTTCAGCATCAGATCGCTACTATGGCTGCCTGATTAATATTAACGATTATCCGATACCTGAGTGTTGCGTTCAAGTATTCACCGCATTTGTTGTATTTTCCTTACCTGTTTTCTCCGCCGCTTCCCGTGCCAGCTGCGCCTCCTGCCTTTGCAGCGTGCGAGCCAGGATCGACGAATACAGCGGCTTGCCACCGAGCAGCTGCGCCACTACCGTGGCGCCGAGGCAGGTGATAATCATCGGTAAAATGAGTTGGTAGTTGTCGGTCATTTCCAGCACCAGCACGATGCCGGTCAACGGAGCGCGCACCGTAGCGGCGAACAGCGCCCCCATGCCGGCGATGGCGAAGGTGCCCGCCTCGATGCCGTACTGCGGGAACAGATGCGCCCCCGCCAGCCCAAAGGCGGTGCCGAACAGCGTGCCCAACGCCAGCATCGGCGCAAAGATGCCGCCCGGCGCGCCGGAGCCGAAGCACAGCAGCGTAGTGAAGATGCGGGTGATAAAGATAAACATCAACATGCCGACGCTGTAATTGCCCGCCGCGGCGATCGGGATCAACCCAAAGCCGCCGCCCGCCGCCTCCGGCTGGATCAGCCCCAGAATGCCGCACACGCCGCCGAGCAGCCCGCCCATCAGCAAGATATTCCGCATTCTGCCGCCGTGCAGGCGCGCAAACATGTCTTGAGTGCGGAAAATCAGCGCGTTGAACCCCACGCCCACCGCACCGAATATCGCCCCCAGCACCAAATAGAGCCACAGGGTATTGATGGGCGCCGAAGAAAGTTTGTCGACCGCGATCACCGAACCCTGGCCGTTAAACAGCTGGAATACCACGCTCGACATGATCACGCCGATAAACACCGCTTTAATCGAGATCAGGTTGTAGCGGAACTGCGGCCGCATCTCTTCGATGATGAACAAGATGCCGGCTAGCGGCGCGTTGAACGCGGCGGATAACCCGGCGGCGGCCCCGGTCGCCAGCAGCGTATGACGCGCCTCGGCGCCGCGAATGCGCAGCACGTCCAATACCATGCGCCCGACGTTGCCGCCCATTTGCACCGTGGGGCCTTCGCGCCCCAGCACCATGCCCGCCCCCAGCGTGCCCATGCCGCCGATGAATTTCACCGGGATCACGCGCCACCAGCGCACCGGCCGCAGCTCCTCCAGCGCACCTTCGATCTCCGGAATGCCCGAGCCGCCCGCCTCAGGCGCAAAGCGCCGCACCAGGTAATAGCCCAGCGCCGCCAGCGCGGCGGACAGGATAAACGCCAGCGGCCACACCAGGATCCAGGAGTCGGCGACCTGCGCCAGCGAAGCCAGCCGCTGCTGCTGCACCCACTCCACCGCCTTATCGAAGGCCACGCCGAGCAAACCGGCCAGCGTCCCCACCAGCGCGGCCATTACCAGGATCGCCACCGGGGTCTTATCGCGGCGAATAAACTGACGCACCGCATCGCTGCGGCTAAGACGCGGGCTCAACGTCCCGACTGGCTGTGATTGTGATTCCGTCATCGCGAGTAATTCGTCAGGTAATTTGTAATACAAATAGGCAAGGCGGTTATTCTACCCCAACCCGGTGGCGGGCGCTGCCGTTAATGGTATCTGACTGTGATCGTTTCATAACGCGGCGCTCTCCTCTAGAATAGCGCGGTCAAATCATTCAAAAGAGAATCCAGGAGCCGATTTATGAGCCTACACAGCAAGTCCGAAAGTCTGTACGCCCAGGCGCAACAGTTGATCCCCGGTGGGGTGAACTCTCCGGTGCGTGCATTCACCGGCGTAGGCGGTGTGCCGCTGTTTATCGAGCGGGCTGACGGGGCTTACCTGTTCGATGCCGACGGCAAGGCCTATATCGACTATGTCGGTTCCTGGGGGCCGATGGTGCTGGGGCACAACCACCCGGCGATCCGCGACGCGGTGATCGAAGCGGCGCAGCGCGGCCTGAGCTTCGGCGCGCCGACCGAGATGGAAGTCAAAATGGCGCAGCTGGTCACCGAACTGGTGCCTACCATGGATATGGTGCGTATGGTGAACTCGGGCACCGAAGCCACCATGAGCGCCATCCGCCTGGCGCGCGGCTACACCAACCGCGACAAAATCATCAAGTTCGAAGGCTGCTACCACGGCCACGCCGACTGCCTGCTGGTGAAAGCCGGTTCCGGTGCGCTGACCCTCGGCCAGCCGAACTCACCGGGCGTGCCGGCCGACTTCGCCAAGCACACCCTGACCTGCACCTATAACGACCTGGATTCGGTGCGGGCCGCCTTCGAGCAGTACCCGTCCGAGATCGCCTGTATCATCGTCGAGCCGGTTGCCGGCAACATGAACTGCGTGCCGCCGCTGCCGGAATTCCTGCCGGGCCTGCGCGCCCTGTGCGACAAGTACGGCGCACTCTTGATCATCGATGAAGTGATGACCGGTTTCCGCGTGGCGCTGGCCGGCGCACAGTCCTATTACGGCGTTGAGCCGGATCTGACCTGCCTCGGCAAAATCATCGGCGGCGGCATGCCGGTGGGCGCCTTCGGCGGCCGCCGCGACGTGATGGACGCGCTGGCGCCGACCGGCCCGGTCTACCAGGCGGGCACCCTGTCCGGCAACCCAATCGCCATGGCGGCGGGCTATGCCTGCCTGACCGAAGTATCACAGGTAGGCGTGCACCAGACGCTGACCGAACTGACCGAAATGCTGGCCGCAGGCCTGCTGCATGCGGCGCAGGAAGAGAATATCCCGCTGGTGGTCAACAACGTCGGCGGCATGTTCGGCCTGTTCTTCACCGACGCGCCGACAGTGACCTGCTATCAGGACGTGATGCAGTGCGACGTGGAACGCTTCAAGCGCTTCTTCCACCTGATGCTGGAGGAAGGGGTGTATCTGGCGCCGTCCGCCTTCGAAGCGGGCTTCATGTCCGTGGCGCACAGCAAGGAAGATATTCAGCGCACCATCGACGCCGCGCGTCGCTGCTTCGCCAAGCTGTAATCCCGGCCGAATGGCCAAAAAAACGGGCGCCTCGGCGCCCGTTTTGTTTTTCGCAGCCGCTTAAAGCAGCGTGCCGTAAATGGTCAACAGCGCCACCACCACCACGATGATCATCGTCACCTTGCGAGCCAGCGTCACCGCCGCCCGCGGCGTTTGCACCGGGTCCATATGCGGATCGCGCGCCAGCGAGAACTGCGCCAGCCGCGTCAACACCTGATACGACGACGAATGCCGATCCCCCAGCGAGGCGAACCAGGCCGGCAGCGCACGCTCGCCGTGGCCGAACAGCGCGTAGGCCACCCCGGCCAAACGCACCGGGATCCAGTCCAACCAGTTCAGCAGATGATCGATACCCGACTGCGAACGCTCCAGCGGCGTATTGTGACGCGCCAGCCAGGTTTGATAGGCGCGCAGGAAGGCATACCCCGCCAACGCGATCGGCCCGTAAGGTCCAAAGACCACGAACCAGAACAGCGGCGCCAGGTAATAGCGGAAATTGATCCACAGCAGCGCGTTTTGCAGCTCGCGCAGGCGCAGCTCTTCGCTGCAGTCCACCGGCAAACCGTGGATCAACGCCAGCTCTTCCGCCATCTGATCGCTGGCGTGGGTATCGCCCTGCCGCGCCGCTTTGAGGTAGGCGCGGTAGTGTTTGCGCTTGATGCCGGCGCCGACGCACAGCAGATCGATGACAATCCACAGCAGCAGCGTCACCACGCCGAAGAACAACCCGTGAGACAGCCACAGAACGCCCCAGACGATCACCATCCAGGCGGCGGTCATCGCCAGCGTCTGCGCCAGCGAAACCCGATGCAGCCGCTGAAACACCACTTCGAGACGGTGGTCCAGCTGCCAATGTTCTCCCAGCTTAAACAGGCGCTCCCAGGCCAAAACCAGCAACAGCGTAAACAGCGTCATTAGCGATTCCTCTCCCTTTTTCTTGTCTCAAGCATAGCGTCGGCGGGCGCATCGCGTTGTTCCAGAGATGCCAGATAGCGATCCCAATCGAACGCCGGCCCGGGATCGGTCTTGCGGCCGGGGGCGATATCGCAATGCCCAGCGATATTGGCCACCAGCGGCGGATAATGTTCGGCCAGCAGCGCGGTGACCGCCTGCAGCGTGCGGTATTGCGCCTCGGTGTAAGGCAACAGATCGGTGCCTTCCAGCTCGATGCCGATGGAGAAATCGTTGCACCGATCGCGCCCCTGATACAGGGAAACGCCCGCGTGCCAGGCGCGTTGGTCGAAGGGCACATACTGCACGATCTCCCCGTCGCGGCGGATCAGACAGTGCGCCGACACCCGCAGCTGATGGATCTCGGCGAAATAGGGGTGCTGCGCGGGATCGAGCGTACCGGTAAACAACTGGTCGATATAGGGGCCGCCGAACTCGCCGGGCGGCAGGCTGATGTTGTGGATGACCAGCAGCGAGGGGGGCTCGTCATCCGGGCGCCGATCGCAGTGCGGCGAGAGCACTCGCGTCACCCCGACAATCCAGCCATTTTCCAACTGCATCAGACACCTCTCTGCGGTGGTACTTATTCCTGCAACAGAGTAGCATGTTCCCCTACGATCTAACCGTCCATTTCGGAGTTTTCCATGCCGACACGCCGCTACAGTGCCGACCGTCGCCGCACCGAGCTTCTTGAACGAATTGAAAGTGATATTCCCTATGCCGTCGCCCAGGCGCTGCGCGAAGACCTGGGGGGTGAAGTCGACGCCGGGCGCGATATTACCGCGCAATTGTTACCGGCGGACAAGCAGGCCGAAGCCACCGTCATCACCCGCGAAGCCGGCGTATTCTGTGGCCGCCGCTGGCTGAATGAGGTCTTTATTCAATTGGGCAACCAGGTGCAGGTGGAGTGGCTGGTGGCGGACGGCGACCGTCTGACGCCGAACCAACCGCTTTGCCGGCTGCGCGGCCCCGCGCGGGTGATGCTGACCGGCGAGCGCACCGCGCTGAACTTCGTGCAGACGCTCTCCGGCGTGGCGACCGAAGTCAGCCGCTACGTGGCCCTGCTGGAAGGCACCCGGACTCGCCTGCTCGATACCCGCAAGACCCTGCCCGGCCTGCGCACCGCGCTGAAATACGCCGTACTGTGCGGGGGCGGCAGCAACCATCGGCTGGGGCTGTCCGACGCCTTCCTGATCAAGGAAAACCACATCATCGCCTCCGGCTCTATCAAGAACGCGGTGGAAAAAGCCTTCTGGCTGCACGCCGACGTGCCGGTGGAAGTGGAAGTCGAATCGCTCGATGAGCTGCAGCAGGCGCTGGATGCCGGTGCCGATATCATCATGCTGGACAACTTCAGCGTCGAGATGATGCGTCAGGCGGTCGCTCAAACCCAGGGCCGCACCCAGCTGGAGGTGTCCGGCAACGTCACCAGCGAGACGCTGCGCACCTTTGCCGAGACCGGCGTGGATTACATTTCGGTCGGTGCGCTGACCAAGCACATCACTGCACTCGATCTGTCGATGCGCTTCAAATGATCCCCCTCGCCCCCGGCCGCTGTCGGGGGCGTTACCGTAAAATTGCGAACCTCCTCTCACCGTTTTTTTCACCGCTGCAAACGACATCATTACTGATGGAAGCGCGCCGTGAAACGCGCAAAAGCCCCTCGCCGAGCCCCCGAGCAAGCCGCTACCGTTGTCTTCCACA
Organism: Serratia sp. A07; assembly: GCF_058725505.1. Classification (NCBI taxonomy): domain Bacteria; kingdom Pseudomonadati; phylum Pseudomonadota; class Gammaproteobacteria; order Enterobacterales; family Yersiniaceae; genus Serratia; species Serratia sp. A07. The sequence goes on along the minus strand of NZ_JBZXDO010000004.1, from coordinate 244,862 downwards.
CCCCAATGGAGAAAACAACGCATGGAAACGCAACGCGGCTTTACCCTGATAGAACTGATGGTGGTGATCGCCATCATCGCCATCCTCAGCGCCATCGGCATCCCTGCCTACCAGCGCTACATCCAGAAAGCGGCAATGACCGACATGCTGCAAACCATGGCGCCGTATAAACTGGCGGTCGAGCTGTGCGTGCTGGACGAAGGCGCCCCCACCGGCTGTGAGGCCGGCAGCAAAGGCATTCCCACCAGCGGCACGTCGCGTTACGTCAGCGGGGTGAAAGTCGCCAAAGGCGTGATCACGCTGACCGGCACCCAAACGCTGCAGGGGCTGGCGGTGGCATTAACCCCCAAAGCGAACGCCGATGGGCTGACCCGCTGGAGCCGGCTGTGCAGCAGCGAAAACGCAACGCTGGTTGAGGTGTGCCAGGAAGTCTTCCGCTTCGACAACGCGGCGGAGTAACGGCGATGAACGCGCAAATCAGCGAAGAGGTTCACGCCCTGTGCCGGCGCTATCAGGCGTTGGCGCTGAACGAAGACCCGACCACTCTCACGATCGCGCTCAACGAAGAAGCGCCGCAGGGGCTGCTGGCGGCGCTGCGTTTCGCCACCGGCAAGCGCATCCATCTGGAACACTGGCCGGCGGCCAGGCTGGAGCAGGCGCTGAACCAACGCCACGAATCGCTGCCGGCGCCGCTGGCAGCCGAAGAAGACACCGCCGACATCGCCTACCCCGACGACGGCGATGCGCCGGTGGTGCAGTTCATCAACCAGACGCTGCGTCTGGCCATCCAGCGCCGCGCCTCGGATATCCACTTCGAGCCCTTTCGGCAGCATTTTCGCATTCGCCTGCGCATCGACGGCGTGCTGCAAACCCTCGCCTCACCGCCGCCGCAGCTGACCGCGCGCCTCATCGCCCGGCTGAAGATCCTCGGTCAGTTGGATATCGCCGAGCGCCGTCAGCCTCAGGACGGGCAACTCAGCCTGACGCTGGACAGCGCGCGCTATGCCATGCGTATCGCCACCCTGCCGACGCTGCACGGCGAAAAGGTGGTGCTGCGCGTTCAGCAAGGTGAGCAGCAGGAGCTGCCGCTGGATCAACTGGGCATGGGCCGGGCGGATCTGGCGCGCTACGCGACGGCGCTGGCCTGCCCGCAAGGTTTGATCCTGGTGACCGGACCAACCGGCAGCGGCAAGACGGTCACGCTGTACAGCGGTCTGCGCCAGTTGAACGATGCGCAAAGCAACCTGTGCAGCGTCGAGGATCCGATCGAGATACCGCTGTTCGGCGTCAATCAAACCCAGATCAACGCCAAAACCGAGCTGAGTTTCGCCCGGGTGCTGCGCGCCCTGCTGCGCCAGGATCCGGATGTCATCATGATCGGCGAGATCCGCGATGCGGAAACCGCCGAGATCGCAGTCAAGGCCGCGCAAACCGGCCACCTGGTGCTGTCGACGCTGCATACCAACTCCACCGGCGAAACCCTGACGCGGCTAATGCACATGGGTATCCCCGGCTACCTGCTCGCCGGCTGCCTGAAGCTGGTCATCGCACAGCGGCTGGTGCGCAGGCTGTGTCGCCACTGCCGCTACCCGCACAGCCAGCCGACGCATTTTCCTGCCTCGGTCTGGCCGGAGCCGCTGACCGCCTGGCGCGCCGACGGCTGCGAGCATTGCTTCGGCGGCTACTATGGGCGCATCGGCGTGTATGAGCTGTTGGCCATTACGCCGGAAATACAGGCGGCGTTGCTGGCGAACGCCGCGCCCAGCCTGCTGGCGGATGTCGCCCGCGAGCAGGGGCAGCTTTCGTTGCTGCAGGCCGGGCTGGCGCTGGCCAGCGAAGGCACGACCTCGCTGGAAGAACTGTACCGCGTGATCGACGTCGTCCAGCTCGGCGTAACCGCGCCATGAAAGCGCGCCGGCTGTTCCTTTGGCAGGCTTTCGACGCCCAGGGCGCCTTGCGCCGCGGCGAACTGATGAGCGATGAAAAACGGCAGGTGAGCCGGTTGCTGATCGAACAAGGCCTGCAGCCTTGGCGGATTGGGCACGGCAAACGCATCACGCCCGGCCAGTGGCGCGGAGAACCCTTAATCCACTTCACCCGCCAACTCGCCACCCTGTTGCAGGCCGGGTTGCCGCTGGTCAATACGTTGCAGCTGCTGGCGGCAGAGCACCCTTCGGCAGCCTGGCGTTGCCTGTTGCGCCAGTTGGCAGAACAGGTGCGCGAAGGGCAGCCGCTCTCCGAAACCCTTGCCGCGCAGCCAGGCGTTTTTCCACTTATCTATCGCCAACTGATCGCCATCGGCGAACTGACCGGCAACCTCGATCGCTGCTGCCTGCAGCTGGCACAACAACAGGAAGCCCAGCTGATGCTGCGCCGCAAAGTGACCAAAGCGCTGCGGTATCCCCTCTTCATCTGTGCGGTGGCGCTGCTGGTCAGCGTGCTGATGCTGGTGATGGTGCTGCCGGAATTCGCCAAGGTTTATCAGTCATTCGATGCGCCGCTGCCCTGGTTTACCCAAGGGTTATTGGGGGTGTCCGCGCTGCTGATCGCCGTTGGCCCCTATTTGGCGCTGCTGCTCGGCGCATTGCTGCTCGGCTATTGCCGCTGGCTGCATCCACGCCCGCCATGGCGCCGACGTGAACAGGCCGCCTTGCTGCGCCTGCCGCTGATCGCCCGGCTGGTGAGCGGCGGCGCGCTGAGCCAAACCTTTCGTATTCTGACCATGACCCAACGCGCGGGGCTGACGCTGGTGGAAGGGTTGAACGCGGCGGCACTGGCGGCGGATCATCTGCTGTACCGACAGGCGCTGGAGCAGGTGCAGCGGCAGATCGCCGAAGGCGAGGCGTTTCATCATGCCCTGGGCCTGCAACCGCTGTTTCCGCCGCTGTGCCGGCAGCTGGTGCGGGTGGGCGAAGAATCCGGTTCGCTGGACGCCTTGCTGGATAAATTGACGCAGTGGTACGAACGGCAGACGCACGAGCTGGCCGATACGCTGGCGCAAACGCTGGAGCCGCTGCTGATGCTGGTGGTGGGCGGGATTGTCGGTGCTTTGGTGATCGCCATGTACCTGCCTATTTTTCAACTGGGCAGCGTGCTGGGATAAAGAGAAGATAGCGGGCGCCGCTGTGCGCTGCGCCCGAATGCAAGGTGCGGCTTATTTGCTGCCGAAGACGCGGTTTTCCTGCTCCGCCACGCGGATAAAGGTGGTGCGCTTGGTCAACTCTTTCAGGCGCTCGGCACCGACGTAGGTGCAGGCGGAGCGCAGGCCGCCGAGGATATCGCGCACGGTAAATTCCACCTCGCCACGCAGCGGCAGCTTGACGGTTTTGCCTTCGGCCGCGCGATACTCCGCCACGCCGCCGACGTGGCGCTTCATCGCCGACTCGGAGCTCATGCCGTAGAACAGCATGAACTTCTCGCCGTTCTCTTCCACCACGGTACCTTCGCACTCGTCGTGGCCGGCCAGCATGCCACCCAGCATCACGAAGTCAGCACCGCCGCCGAAGGCTTTGGCAACGTCGCCCGGCACCGAGCAGCCGCCGTCGCTGACGATTTGGCCGCCCAGCCCGTGGGCCGCATCGGCGCATTCGATCACCGCCGACAGCTGCGGGTAGCCCACGCCGGTCTTCACGCGGGTGGTACAGACTGAACCCGGGCCGATGCCGACCTTAACGATGTCGGCGCCGGAGAGGATAAGCTCCTCCACCATCTCGCCGGTCACTACGTTGCCGGCGCAGATCACGTGATTCGGGCAGGCTTCGCGCGCTTTCTGCAGGAAGGCGACGAAATGTTCAGAGTAGCCGTTGGCCACGTCGATGCAGATGAATTTGAGCGCCGGAGACAAGGCCAGGATCTGCTGCATTTTGGCGAAGTCGGCTTCGGAGGTGCCGGTGGACACCATGACGTGGCGCAGCACCGATTCCGGCATGCGCTGCACGAAGTCAGCCCATTGCTCGACGCTGTAATGTTTGTGTACGGCGGTGAGAACGTCGAAAGAAGCCAGGGCCTCGGCCATGCGGAAGGTGCCCACCGTGTCCATGTTGGCGGCGATAATCGGCACGCCGGACCAGCTGCAACCTGAATGCTTGAAGGTAAACTGACGTTCCAGTTCAACCTCGGAGCGGCTTTTCAGCGTGGAGCGCTTAGGGCGGATCAACACGTCTTTAAAGCCCAACTTCAAATCTTCTTCAATACGCATGACTTATGATTTCCTGGTTAATGGCGACGGATCGCAAGGAGGATATTCGAACCTCTGCCCGACGGCTTTCCAGTGGCGCAAAAAGACGGCGGCGAGATTAATGCCAGTTCCAGTGACGTTATAATACGCGCTAATAATCGCCGAACAAGACTGCGAATTCGCCTTTATTTACGCTACAATCCGACAAATTTACCTGCATAACCGCAGTGTGATTGCCCGCTCATTTTTGCCGTGCCGCTGCGCTTTTTCTCGCCGTCCGATCGGTGCCGACGCGCAAGCGCCGCCTGCCGACTTGCACTTCTGCGCGATCGCTTTATGATTCGACTATTATTTTTTTATGAACATCGGATGCACCTAACACCATGGCCTACATTGTTGCGTTGACCGGGGGCATAGGCAGCGGCAAGACGACCGTCGCGAACGCCTTTGCGCGCCACGGCGCAACCCTCGTCGATGCCGACGTGATCGCCCGTCAGGTCGTCGAGCCGGGTACCCCTGCTTTGGCCGCGATCGCCGAGCGATTTGGTAATGAAATGTTGCTGCCGGACGGCGCATTGAACCGCGCTACGCTGCGTCAGCGCATCTTTAGCCATCCCGATGACAAAACCTGGCTGAACCAGCTGCTGCATCCGCTGATACACCGTGAAACCCAGCGTCAACTGGCGCAGGCCACCAGCCCGTACGCGCTGTGGGTGGTGCCGCTGCTGGTGGAAAACGGTCTGCAGGATCGCGCCGATCGGGTGCTGGTGATCGACGTCGACGCCGAAACCCAGCTGGCTCGCACCATCGCGCGCGACGGCGTCAGCCGTGAGCAAGCGCAGAGCATTCTCGCCGCCCAGGCCACGCGCCGGCAGCGCCTCGCCGTGGCGGATGACATTATTGACAACAGCGGCGCCGCTCAGGGGATAGAGCCACAGGTCGCCGCACTGCATCGTCGCTACCTTGAACTGGCGGCAACAGCGCCCCAACAGGATTAAACTGCATGAGTGATGTTTCCCCAACCGTTCTCTTTGAACACCCGCTGAACGAAAAAATGCGTACCTGGCTACGCATCGAATTTCTGCTGCAACAGCTGCACGGCCAACGCGCCCTGAGTGAAACCGCCATCGCCCTCACCTTCTTTCGCACCGTCTCCGACTTGCTGGACGTGCTGGAGCGCGGCGAAGTACGCACCGAACTGCTCAAAGAGCTGGAGCGCCAGCAGCAGAAACTGTTGGCCTGGGCCGATGTGCCGGGCGTGGATATGGCGCTGATCGACCAGCTGCGCGGCCAGTTGAAGTCGCGCTCATCGGCGCTGATGGCGGCGCCGCGCCTCGGCCAGGCTCTGCGCGAAGACCGGCTGATCGGTCTGGTGCGCCAGCGGCTGAACATTCCCGGCGGCTGCTGCAGCTTCGATCTGCCGACCCTGCACATGTGGATGCACGCGCCGCAGCAGGATCGCGATGCCGACGTCGCCACCTGGCTGCAGTCGCTGGATCCGCTGAACCAGGCGTTGATCATGGTGCTGGATCTGATCCGCCAATCCGGGCCGTTCCGCAATCAAATCAGCCTGAACGGCTTTTTCCAGGACAACGCCGAAGGAGCGGATCTGCTGCGCCTGCGCCTCCATCTGGCGCCGCAGCTTTATCCGCAGATTTCCGGCCACAAGACCCGCTATGCCATTCGTTTCCTGCCGCTGGATAGCGAAAATGGCGTGGTGCCTGAACGCCTGACGTTCGAACTGGCCTGTTGTTGAACTTGTGCAAGAAAGCCTTCGCAGCACAGACAGAAGGCGTAAGGAACCGTTATGACGACCGTAGTAAAATGCCCAACCTGTGGCACCGGCGTGGTTTGGGGTGAAGTTAGCCCGTTCCGGCCGTTTTGCAGCAAGCGCTGCCAGCTGATCGATCTCGGCGAGTGGGCCGATGAAGAGAAGCGTATTCCGAGCAACAGCGATCTGTCGGAAAGCGAAGACTGGAGTGAAATGGACGATCGTTGATCGTCCGCAATTGGCCTGGCGCCCGCCAGGCCAACCTTGTTATTGCGCGGCGTTCGCCTGCGCCACCAGCAGCTGAATAATGCCGGCGTTGGCTTCCGGGAACTCGTCTTCACGCAGCTCCGCCTGTTTAACCCAGCGCATCGGTTGCCCCTCACGGCCGAACGGCTCGCCCGCCCAGGCTTCCACCAGATAAAAATTCAGCGTCACGATGCGATCGCTGAAGCGGTGTTCCACCACCTCCAACAGTTCGGCACGTTCGGCTTCGATACCGGTCTCTTCCCGCAGCTCGCGACTTAGCGCCTGTTCCGGCGTTTCACCCTGTTCGATCTTGCCGCCGGGGAACTCCCAGAATCCGGCCATGTGCGCGTCGGCAGCGCGGCGGGTAATAAAGATCTCCCGTTGCGCATTACGGATGATGCCCACGGCGATATTCAGATGTTTCATCTCACCCTCCTGATGGGTGTCAAAAAACAGGGGCTCAGCAAGCTGAACCCCTGGGTATTATCGGTTAACCGCAGCCGGCATTACTGCAGGCGGCCGTGGCACTGCTTGTATTTCTTGCCGGAGCCGCATGGGCACGGATCGTTGCGGCCCACTTTACGCTCGGCGGTCGCCGGCGCGTTCGGATCTTCGGTCACCAGCGCGTTCTCGTCGTGGTGGCTCAGCTGTTGGTGCTGCGCCAGGCGCTCGGCCTCTTCACGGCGCTGCTGTTCCAGCGCTTCTACCTCTTCCGGCATCCGCACCTGAACCTTGCTCAGCACGCTGATCACTTCATATTTCAGCGATTCCAGCATAGTGGCGAACATGTTGAAGGATTCACGCTTGTACTCCTGCTTAGGATCCTTCTGCGCATAGCCGCGCAGGTGAATACCCTGACGCAGGTAGTCCATCGCCGCCAGATGCTCTTTCCACAGGGAATCCAGCGTCTGCAGCATCACGCCCTTCTCGAAGTTGCGCATCATTTCGCTGCCGACCACTTCTTCCTTACGCTGGTACTGCTCTTTGGCGTTCTCCAGAATGCGTTCGCGCAGCGTCTCTTCGTGCAGCTCCGGCTCTTTGTCCAGCCATTGTGCGATCGGCATCTCCAGATCGAAGTCGTTCTTCAGGCGCTCTTCCAACCCCTGAATGTCCCACTCTTCTTCCAGCGACTGCGGCGTGATGTAGTTGTCGATGGTGCTCTTGAACACGTCCTCGCGGATGCTGGCGATGGTTTCGCTCACGTCGGACACGTCCAGCAATTCGTTACGCTGGCTGTAGATGGCGCGGCGCTGATCGTTAGCGACGTCGTCGTATTCCAGCAGCTGCTTACGGATGTCGAAGTTGCGGCTCTCTACCTTGCGCTGGGCGTTGGCGATCGCCTTGGTCACCCACGGGTGCTCAATCGCTTCGCCTTCTTTCATACCCAGTTTGCGCATCATGCCGGACACGCGATCCGACGCGAAGATACGCATCAGGGCATCTTCCATCGACAGGTAGAAGCGGGATGAACCGGCATCGCCCTGACGACCGGAACGGCCGCGCAGCTGGTTATCGATACGGCGCGATTCATGGCGCTCGGTGCCGATGATATGCAGGCCGCCCGCCGCCAGCACTGCGTCATGGCGCACTTTCCAGGCCGCTTTGATGGCTTCGATCTGCTCTTCGGTCGGCTCTTCCAACAGCGCCACTTCGGCCTGCCAGCTGCCGCCCAGCACGATATCGGTACCACGGCCCGCCATGTTGGTGGCGATGGTTACCGCACCGCTCTGGCCGGCCTGGGCGACGATGTCCGCTTCCATGGCGTGGAATTTGGCGTTCAGCACCTTGTGCTCGATGCCCGCTTTGGTCAGCTCATGGGAAACCACTTCGGATTTCTCGATTGAGATGGTACCCACCAGCACCGGCTGGCCTTTGGCGGTACGCTCGCGGATGTCTTCGATAATGGCGCCGATCTTCTCTTTCTCGGTCATGTACACCAGATCCGGCATGTCCTTACGGATCATCGGACGGTTGGTTGGCACCACGATGGTGTCCAGCTTGTAGATCGAGCTGAATTCGAAGGCTTCGGTATCGGCGGTACCGGTCATCCCGGCCAGCTTCTCGTACAGACGGAAGTAGTTCTGGAAGGTGATCGAAGCCAGCGTCTGGTTCTCGTTCTGGATCTCCACGCCTTCTTTGGCTTCCACCGCCTGGTGCAGGCCGTCGGACCAACGGCGGCCCTGCATGGTACGGCCTGTGTGTTCGTCGACGATGATCACTTCGCCGTCTTTCACGATGTAGTCAACGTCGCGGGTGAACAGCACGTGGGCGCGCAGCGCGGCGGTAACGTGGTGCATCAGCATGATGTTGGTCGGCGAGTACAGCGATTCGCCCTCATCCATGATGCCGGCTTCCACCAGCATCTCTTCGATCAGGATCAGGCCGCGTTCGGTCAGGTGGACCTGACGCGCCTTCTCATCCACCGAGAAGTGCCCTTCACCCTTGAAGGTGTCGGAGTCTTCTTTCTCCTGGCGGATCAGTTTAGGGATCAGCTTGTTGACCTTGATGTACATCTCGGAGCTGTCTTCGGCCGGGCCGGAGATGATCAGCGGCGTACGTGCTTCATCGATCAGGATGGAGTCCACCTCATCCACCAGCGCATAGTGCAGTTTGCGCTGCACGCGCTCTTCCGGGCTGAACGCCATGTTGTCGCGCAGGTAGTCGAAACCGTATTCGTTATTGGTGCCGTAGGTGATGTCGGCGGCGTAAGCTTCACGCTTGGCCGGCGCCGGCATGCCCGGCAGGTTGATGCCGATGCTCAGGCCGAGGAACTCGAACAGCGGACGGTTGTTTTCGGCGTCACGCTGCGCCAGATAGTCGTTGACGGTCACGACGTGCACGCCGCGGCCGCTCAGAGCGTTCAGGTAGGCCGGCAGCGTCGCGGTCAGGGTTTTACCTTCACCGGTACGCATCTCGGCGATGCAGCGGTCGTTCAGCACCATGCCGCCCAGCAGCTGCACGTCGAAGTGACGCATGCCGAACACGCGCTTACTCGCCTCACGCACTACGGCGAAGGCTTCCGGGATCAGGCTTTCCAACGACTCACCTTTCTCCAGGCGCGCACGGAACTCGTTGGTTTTCGCTTTCAGTTCGTCATCGGACAGTTTTTCCATGTCCGGTTCCATGCGGTTGATCTGCTCAACCACTTTGCGCATGCGGCGCAGGGTACGATCGTTACGGCTGCCAAAAACTTTGGTTAATAATTTCACTAACATGATGTTTGATATCTCTGTCATGACGGCCGAATACGGCAGTCAACTTGCTATTATTTATGGTTTTTATGCCCTGAGGGCGGAGTCAGACGAGCGCGGCAGGCCCGGCGCGGATGCCCTGTACCTGCGCCACCCACAGGCCGGTCTGGTGCCGTGCCAGCGTTGGCAGCACCTCAAGGTGGGTATGGCGAATGATGGTCGGCGGCTTCGGCTCGTGCGTCAGCAGCGCGTTGAGGGTAGAAAGCAGCGCCAGTTGCGCTACCTGCAAAGGCGGTTCGGCTTCGGCTTCGCTCTCCTGCACCCGCGCATAAACCGCCTGCGGCGCCAGCGCGAAAGAGAGGTGACGAATGACGGTGCGCAGCGCATGTTGCTGCCAGTAATCTACGCTGAAGGTAGGGCGACGGTGCGCGTCCTGCAGCAGGGCCAGGCTGTTGAAGGTGCCGTTGGCCGAATTTTGCCGGTTAAGGCTGGACGACGTATTCGGCAGTGCGGCCTGATCGGGGGCGCCGGGCAAATTGGAAGACGCGCCAAGCGTGGCCGCAACCATCCCTAACAGGAGATGGGGCCAGAAATAACGTCTGCCAAATTGTCGCCAACGATTTAGAATACCGATCACGAGTTTATAATCCGCCGGAGCCCATTATGCGCGATAGCCGTCCACAATTATTAGATGTCCTGTTCGACGACGCGTCTGCCGGCAGCAAAGGGCCGCTGCATAACGTCCAGCAACGCGCGGTGGCGCTGCTCAAGCTTAACCGTGCAGTGAAGGGCCTGTTGCCTGCTCCCCTGCATCCCTGGTGCCGCGTCGCGAATTTCCGACAGGGTATTTTAGTGCTCGAAACGGCAAATGCCAGTTGGATGATGCGCTTGCGCTACGAACAACCCGCTTTGCTGTCTGCACTACGAGCGCAAATTCTACCATCATTGTCGTCGATCGACATCAGGATTAATCCGGCCTTGATGGCGAAAGGCAGCCACCAGGTGCAAAACGCAGAGAAAGCGCCGGAAAAACCCGTGCCGATGCGGCATTTGAGTCTGGAAAGTGCGGAAGAACTGAGAGGATTGGCGAGCCGTAGCCCGGAGAAACTGCGCAAGATATTGGAACGGCTGGCTGCATTGGCCGGAGAGGGTACCAACACAACCAGTCGTGATAAGTAATCAGCGACACAGCTGCAAAACATCAGACGGCATCACGAGCCTGAATTCTCAGGCTCTCAGAGGATGCGCCTGCCGTTATTCGCAGCAGGCGAGGAATTCAGACCTTACGCCAATACGGTGGACGGTGCCTTGAATGCCAGCGGCATTTCGGCTTCGTCCTGGAAGGTCACGTATTCCCACGCTTCCTGCTTGGCCAGCACGGCCTGCAGCAGTTTGTTGTTCAGCGCGTGGCCAGACTTGAACGCGGTGAACGCGCCAATGATGTTGTGGCCACACATGAACAGGTCGCCGATGGCGTCCAGCATTTTGTGACGTACGAATTCGTCTTCGAAACGCAGACCGTCTTCGTTCAGCACGCGGTAGTCATCTACCACGATAGCGCAATCGAAGCTGCCGCCCAGGGCCAGGCCGCGGGACTGCAGGTATTCGATGTCGCGCATAAACCCGAAGGTGCGCGCGCGGCTGATTTGACGCACGAACGACTCAGCCGAGAAATCAAGACGATAGCGCTGAGAGCTGGCGTCGATAGCCGGGTGGTTGAAGTCGATGGTGAAGTCCAGGCGGAACCCGTTATGCGGGGACAGCTCGGCCCATTTGTCGCCATCTTCAACACGCACGGTCTCTTTCAGACGCAGGAATTTCTTCGCCGAGTTCAGTTCTTCGATGCCGGCATCCAGCAGCAAGAACACGAACGGACTGGCGCTGCCGTCCATGATTGGGATTTCAGCGGCGTCGACTTCGATAACGATGTTGTCGATGCCCAACCCAGCCAGCGCGGCGTTGAGGTGCTCAACGGTCGAAATACGCACGTCATGCTCATTCACCAGGCAAGTACAGAGCATGGTATCACGCACGGATTTTGCATCAGCCGGAAAATCAACCGGTGGATTCAAGTCAGTGCGACGATAGATGACCCCGGTATTAGCCGGCGCTGGGCGCATTGTCAGCGTGACTTTCTTGCCGGTATGCAAACCGACGCCAGTCGCCTGAACAATACGTTTTAATGTCCTTTGTTTGATCATCGTTTTATCTCGCAATGTTATCCATCCTACCAGCCAAGCATACAGCATGGCCGGCGGGACAGTTTAGCACAAAGAGCGGAGATTCCAAATTCTCAGGATATTCTTAGTCTGCCTGTTTACGCAGGAAGGCTGGAATATCAAGATAGTCGGGCTCTTTATTCGGCTGCGCAGCTTGGTCGTTGACCACCTTGGCGGCAGGTTTCACTTCCTGCGGCAGAGGCGACATGCCGTGCTGCTGATAACGGTGATCCATCACCGGCTGGCTGGCCTGCTTATTGGTCACCAGGGTGATTTCAGGACGTTTGTCCATACCGATACCGGTTGCAACCACGGTTACGCGCAGTTCGTCGTTCATTTCCGGATCCAGCGAGGTACCGATAACCACGGTAGCGTTGTCGGACGCGAACGCACGGATGGTGTTACCCACGGTTTCGAACTCATCCAGACGCAGGTCGAAGCCGGCGGTGATGTTGACCAGCACGCCGCGCGCGCCGGACAGGTCGATGTCTTCCAGCAGTGGGCTGGAGATCGCCATTTCGGCCGCTTCTTCGGCACGGTCTTCACCGCAAGCCACGCCGGAACCCATCATCGCGTAGCCCATTTCGGACATCACGGTGCGCACGTCGGCGAAGTCGACGTTCATCAAGCCCGGACGGGTGATCAGCTCGGCGATACCCTGCACCGCGCCTTTCAGCACGTCGTTGGCCGCGCCGAATGCGTCCAGCAGAGAGATGCCGCGACCCAGAACTTTCAGCAATTTATCGTTCGGGATGGTGATCAGCGAGTCCACGTGTTTGGACAGCTCAGCGATACCCTGCTCCGCGAATGCCATGCGCTTCTTGCCTTCGAAGTTGAAAGGCTTGGTCACCACGGCCACGGTCAGAATACCCAAATCTTTAGCCACTTCAGCCACCACTGGCGCCGCACCGGTACCGGTACCACCGCCCATGCCGGCCGCGATGAAGACCATGTCTGCGCCGTCCAGCGCTGCGCGCAGGGCTTCGCGGTCTTCTTCCGCTGAATTGCGACCCACTTCCGGGTTCGCGCCCGCACCCAGACCTTTGGTAATACCGCTACCGATCTGAATGGTTTGGCCAACCGCCGTTTTGCGGAGCGCCTGGGCGTCCGTGTTCACAGCGAAGAATTCAACACCTTCGATGCGCTCGCGCACCATGTGTTCAACGGCATTGCCACCGCCGCCGCCGACGCCGATGACTTTAATCACCGCGTCATTGGTTAGTTCCATTGGTTCAAACATAGTTTCTCTCCGTTTTGTGCCTGTCGCTGCGAGATCATAAAAAGATTACTCAGCATGATCTCTTTGTTGAAACATTAAAACTCTTTTCTCAGCCAGCTATTGATGCGTTTAAACCAATTGCCCACCGAGGCGCGTTTTTCTACTTCCGTCTCACCGCTCAGGTGAGACTCTTTTCCATAGTGCAGCAGACCTACCGCTGTCGAGTAGTAAGGCTCCTGCGCATAATCCGTCAGACCCGTGATGTTCAAGGGTTGGCCGATGCGTACCTGGGTGTGGAACACCCGTTGCGCACAGGCTGCCAGGCCATCAATCTGGGCGGCGCCACCGGTCAGCACGATACCGGCTGCCAGATGATGCTTCACCCCTTGCTGACGCAGTTGCTCCTGCAATTGCAAAATTTCATCGTTAACCAGATTCAACAGTTCGGTGTAGCGTGGCTCAATGACTTCAGCCAGCGTCTGTCTTTGCAGACTGCGCGGAGGACGTCCCCCGACGCTAGGTACCTCTACATTCTCATCCTTGCTAACAATCGACCCAAGCGCACAGCCGTGTCGAACTTTAATCGCTTCCGCGTCGGTCGGCGGCGTGCCGAAGGCGTAGGCGATATCGCTGGTGACCACGTTCCCGGCATAAGGGATCACTTTGGTGTGGCGCAGCGCACCGCCGGTGTACACCGCCATATCCATGGTGCCGCCGCCGATATCCACCACGCAAACGCCGAGTTCGCGTTCATCTTCAGTCAGCACCGCGTAGCTCGCGGCCAGACCGGCGAAAATAAGTTGGTCAACTTTCAGGCCGCAACGTTCCACGGCCTTGACGATGTTCTTCGCCATATCGTTATGGCAGGTAATCAGATGCACCTTGGCCTGCATACGCACGCCGGACAGCCCAACCGGGTTTTTGATGCCTTCCTGATAATCGATGGCGTATTCCTGAGGAATCACGTGCAGAATGCGGTGTTCGTCGCGCACGCGCACCGATTTGGCGGTGTGCACCACGTTCTCCACGTCGTCCTGCGTCACTTCCTCTTCCGAGATCGGCACCATGCCGATTTCGTTCTGGCAGCTGATGTGTTTGCCCGACAGCGCCAGATACACCGAGGAGATCTGGCAGTCCGCCATCAGCTCGGCCTGATCGATGGCGCGCTGTACGCACTTCACCACCGACTCCAGGTCGTTTACGCCACCCTTATCCATGCCGCGAGACGGGCAGCTGCCCACCCCGATAATGTTGACCATGCCATCGGGCAGAACTTCCCCTACCAACGCGGAGACTTTTGCAGTACCGATCTCCAGTCCAACTACCAGTTTTCTGTCCGTCGACTTGATCATTGTTGTTTTGCCTGTGCCTGATTCTGTTGCTGATTACTGTTTTGCTGACCGCCAAGCGCCTGCGGATCGACCAACACCGGAGCCCACCCTACCGAAGCGCCGGACTCGTAGCGCAGATCGACATAGCTGACACGCTTGCTCTCCGCCTGGCCCTGCTGCTGCAATACCGGGTAAAGCTCGATAAACCGCTGCAAACGCCCGTTGCGGTCATCGCGCCCCAGCTCAAGCCGGACATCGTTGTCCAGCGCCAGCTGCCAGGAATGGCGCGCGGTCATCGCCGCCATTTTCAGCGTATATTTGCTGGCCGCCAACGTGGCGCTCATCGCCCGATAGCCTTCCAGCACATCCTGCTCGCTCCCTTCCGGCCCGTAGAGCAGCGGCAACTTCTGTTTGCCCGCCCGCTCCGCCGGCACGCTGAACGCTTTGCCTTCGGCGTCCACCATGTGCAAATCGTTCCAGCGCGCCACCGGGACGTACTCCACCAGATGGATCTTCAGCTCATCCGGCCATTGTTTGCGCACGCTGGCCTGCTTGATCCACGGCAGACGTTCGATCTGCTGCTGGATGACGTCCACATCCTGCGTCATAAAGGTGCCGGGCGCGCCCAGCGCCAGGATCGCCTGACGAATATCATCGTTGGTGGTGTAGTGGCGTTCGCCGGTCACCACCAGCCTTGAGAGCGGCAGGCGACTGGCGTCTTTCATCCAGCCAAGCACCGCCCAACCGCTCCACACGACCGTTCCCAACACCATCAGCAGGAAAATCATTCCCGCCAACTGGGTTCCATTGCTGCGGCGCGGGCCGTTATCCACCTCGCGATCGCGCGCATTCAGGGCAGCTTGCGACATATCAGTCGGCCAACTCCAAAATTCTCGCCACCAACTGCGAGAAGCTTAATCCAAACTGGCGCGCCGCCATCGGCACCAGGCTATGACTGGTCATGCCCGGAGAGGTGTTCACCTCAAGCAGATAGAAGCTGCCATCGCTGTCTTGCATCACGTCGACGCGGCCCCAGCCGCTGCAGTCCAGGCCGCGATAGGCGCGCAGCGCCAACGCCGCCATCTCGGCTTCCTGCTCGGCGCTCAAACCGCTCGGGCAGAAGTACTGCGTGTCGTCCGAAATGTACTTGGCCTGGTAGTCGTAAAACACGCCGGCCGGCTGGATGCGGATCGACGGCAGAACCTGGTCGCCCAGCATCGCCACGGTATATTCCGGGCCGCTCAGCCACTTCTCCACCAATACGTCGTCATCATGGCGGAAGGCCTCTTCCAACGCGGCTTCCAACGCGGCGCTTTCGGTGACCTTGCTCATGCCGACGCTGGAACCTTCACGGCTCGGCTTGACGATCAGCGGCAGGCCGAGCTCCGCCACGCGCGCCAGCAGCGCCGCTTTTTCGCCGCTGAGGTACAGCTGGCGATTCAGCGCCACGTAAGGCGCCACCGGCAAACCCATCGACTGCCACACCATTTTGGTGCGCCATTTGTCCATGGTCAGCGCCGAGGCCATCACACCGCTGCCGGTATAAGGCAGTTCGAGGAACTCCAGCAGCCCCTGCAGGGTGCCGTCCTCGCCGCCGCGGCCATGCAGCGCGATAAACACTTTGGTGAACCCCTGCTCTTTCAGCTGGGTCACCGGGAAATCGCGGGTATCGACGCCGTGCGCATCGATACCGGCTTCGCGCAACCCGGCCAGCACCGCGGCACCGGATTGCAGGGAGACTTCACGTTCAGCGGAGGTGCCGCCCAGCAGAACTGCAACTTTATCAGCCATGGTGCTCCTCCTCTTTCTTCGGCGGCTGCAGCTTCAGCTCGGCCAGTTTACGGGCGATTTTGCCCACGTTGCCGGCGCCTTGCACCAGCACCAGGTCTTCATCCTGCAGCAGCTGCGCCAGGGTTTCCGGCACGGTATCGGCATCGGAAACCAGGATCGGATCCAGCTTGCCGCGGCTGCGGATGGTGCGGCACAGCGAACGGCTGTCCGCGCCCGGGATCGGCGCTTCGCCGGCGGCGTACACGTCGAGCATCAGCAGCACATCCACCTGCGACAGCACGTTGGCGAAATCGTCGTACAGATCGCGGGTGCGCGTATAACGGTGCGGCTGGAAGATCATCACCAAACGCTTGTCTGGCCAGCCGGCGCGCGCCGCTTTCAGCGTGGCGTCCACCTCGGTCGGATGGTGGCCGTAGTCGTCCACCAGCATCGCGCTGCCCGCTTTGCCGTTGACCGGCTCCAGCGGGAACTCGCCGAGGAAATCGAAGCGACGCCCGGTGCCCTGGAAGCCCGCCAGCGCGCGCAGGATATCTTCGTCGTCGATGCCTTCTTCGGTTGCCACCGCCACCGCCGCCGCCGCGTTCAACGCATTGTGGCGGCCCGGCGCGTTCAGCGTCACCGTCAGCAACGGTTTGTCCTGACGGCTCAGGGTAAAGTGCCCCTGCGGCCCAATCTGCCGGTAGTCTTCGATGCGCACATCGGCATCTTCACTGAAGCCATAGGTGGTGATGTGGCGACCCACGCGCGGCAACAGCTCGCGCACGACCGGATCGTCGATGCACATCACCGCACGGCCGTAGAACGGCAGGTTGTGCAAGAAATTGATAAACGTCTGCTTCAGGTTCTCGAAGTCGCCCTGGTAAGTGTCCATATGGTCGGCTTCGATGTTGGTGACCACGGCCACCATCGGCTGCAGATGCAGGAACGACGCATCGCTCTCATCCGCTTCCGCGATCAGATAACGGCTGGACCCCAGTCGCGCGTGGGTGCCCGCCGCCTTCACCAGCCCGCCGTTGACGAAGGTCGGGTCCAGGCGGGCTTCGGCGTAAATGCTCGAAACCATCGCCGTGGTGGTGGTTTTGCCGTGCGTGCCGGCGATAGCGATGCCGTGGCGAAAACGCATCAGCTCCGCCAGCATTTCTGCGCGGCGGATCACCGGGATGCGCGCTTCACGGGCGGCGACGATCTCCGGGTTGTCGGCGGAGATGGCGGTAGACACCACCACTACGCTCGCATCCAGCACGTTTTCCGGACGGTGATTGAAATAAATCGTCGCCCCGAGCGCGCTCAACTGTTGGGTGACCGGATTCGGCGCCAGGTCGGAGCCGCTGATCTGATACCCTTCGTTTGCCAACACTTCGGCGATACCACCCATGCCGGCGCCACCGATGCCGACAAAGTGAATGTGCCGGACGCGACGCATCTCGGGCACGATAGTACGTAGTTTCGCCAGTTGTTGTGTATTCATCACTCTCTCTAATCCGGATCCGGTACCCCGGCCCTACATCACATTGCTTTTATTCAGGTTCGGCGCACCGAACCCCTGCACTCGTTACTTGGCGAGCCGCACCAGCTCCGCCGCCACGCGCTCGGTGGCGTCCGGAATGGCGACCGCGCGCGCTTTCTCGGCCATGGCCAGCAGCGTCTTGCGATCCCAGCTCGCCAGCAGTTCAGCCACCACATCGGCGTTGAACTGCGGCTGTTCGATAATCTTCGCCGCGCCGGCTTCTTCCAGCGGACGCGCGTTCCAGTACTGCTGACGGTCCTTGTGCATGAATGGCACGAAGATCGCCGGCAGCCCCGCCGCCGCGATTTCGCTGACGGTCAACGCGCCGGAGCGGCAGACCACCACGTCGGCCCAGGCGTAGGCGGCGGCCATGTCGTCGATGAACTCGGTCACCTTGTGCTGCGTCTGCCCTACCCTTTCGTAGTCGCGCAGCACCGTTTCCAGCGCGCCCTTGCCAACCTGATGACAGAGCGTAATTCTATCGCCCAAACGCGCCGCGACTTCAGGAACTGTCTGATTCAGCACGCGCGCGCCCTGACTTCCGCCAATCACCAGCACGCGGATCGGGCCTTCGCGCCCCTGCAACCGCTCCGCCGGCAACGGCAGCGCCAACACGTCGGTGCGCACCGGGTTGCCTACCACCTCGGCGTTCGGGAACGCGCCGGGGAAGGCCTGCATCACTTTGGCGGCGATGCGCGCCAGCCAGCGGTTGGTCAAGCCGGCGATGCCGTTCTGCTCGTGCAGCACCACCGGGATGCCGCACTGCCAGGCTGCCAGGCCGCCGGGGCCGGAAACGTAACCGCCCATCCCCAGCACCACGTCCGGCTGATAGCTGCGCATAATGGCTTTCGCCTGACGCACCGCCTGCCAGATCCGCAGCGGCGCAGTCAGCTGGGCCTTCAGGCCTTTGCCGCGCAGGCCGGAGATGCGGATAAAATCAATCTCGATCCCGTGCTTCGGCACCAGATCGGCTTCCATTCGGTCTGCGGTTCCGAGCCAGCGCACCTGCCAGCCCTGCGCCATCAGATGATGCGCGACCGCCAGCCCCGGGAACACGTGCCCGCCGGTACCGCCTGCCATCACCATTAAACGCTTAGGTTTCCCGCTCATCCCTTACCTCTTCACAAACGCCTGAGCCTTGGTCAGGCGCGTTTCATAATCAATTCGCAGCAACAGCACGATGGCCGTCGACATAATCAGCAAGCTCGAACCGCCGTAACTGATCAGCGGCAGCGTCAGACCTTTGGTCGGCAGCATGCCCGCGGCGGCGCCGACGTTAACCAGCGCCTGGAAGCTGAACCATACGCCGATCGCGCAGGCCAGGAAGCCGGAGAAGCGTTGGTCGATCTCCAGCGCGCGGCGCCCGATGGACATCGCGCGAAAAGCGACGAAGAATACCATTAACAGGGCTAAAACCACACCGATATAGCCCAGTTCTTCACCCAAAATGGAGAAGATGAAGTCGGTGTGTGCTTCCGGCAAATACTCCAGTTTCTGCACCGAGTTGCCGAGCCCCTGTCCCCAGAACTCGCCGCGGCCGAACGCCATCAGCGACTGGGTCAGCTGGTAGCCGCTGCCGAACGGATCGGCCCACGGGTTCCAGAACGACGTCACACGGCGCATACGGTACGGTTCCGCGATGATCAGCAGCACCACGGCGAACACGCCGGAGCCGATGATCGCCAGGAACTGCCACATTTTCGCGCCGGCCAGGAACAGCATCGCCAGCGTGGTGATGAACAGCACCACCACGGTACCGAGGTCCGGCTGCGCCAGCAGCAGCACTGCCAGCACCACCATCACGCCCATCGGCTTGCAGAAGCCCCAGAAGTTGCTGCGTACCTCTTCCACCTTGCGCACCAGATAGCTCGCCAGGTAGCAGAACAGCGACAGCTTGGATAGCTCCGCCGGCTGAATACGCAGAGGGCCAAGCGCGATCCAGCGCGAGGCCCCGTTCACCGAACTCCCCACCACCAGCACGATCAGCAGCATCACGATCGACATCAGCAGCATCACGTTGCTGTAGCGCTGCCAAATCTCCATCGGGACGCGCAGCGTCACCAGCGACAGGCCGAACGCCAGGCCGAGGTACAGCGCGTCGCGTTTGGCGAACAGGAACGGATCGTCCGCCAGGCGTTGGCCGATCGGCATCGACGCCGAGGTCACCATCACGAAGCCGATAATCGCCAGCCCGAAGGTCAGCCACAGCAGGGTGCGATCGTACAGCACCATGTTGACCGCGTCGTTGTCGCGCGCGCCGGTCACCCAGTCTTTCAGCCGTTCTGTCAGCCCGAAGTTCGGCAAGCGTAGTTTCATCCGCCAAGCTCCTGCGCCAGGCGGGCGAACTCATCGCCACGCACTTCAAAATTACGGAACTGATCGAGGCTGGCACAGGCCGGCGACAGCAATACCATGTCGCCAGGCTGTACGCGGCCGGCGATGGTGCGCATCGCCTGCTCCATGGTCTCAGTCAGCGTCGCCACCTCCGGCCGCAGCTGTGCCAGCTGGGCGCCGTCGCGGCCAAAGCAGTACAGACGCACGTTGTCGCCCTGCAGGTAGCGCGCCAGCGGCGAGAAATCGGCGGACTTGCCGTCGCCGCCCAGCAGCAGATGCAGCGTACCGTCTACCTGCAGGCCGTTCAGCGCCGCTTCGGTGCTGCCGACGTTGGTGGCTTTGGAATCGTTGATCCAACGCACGCCGTTGTGCTCCCAGGCCAGCTGGAAGCGGTGCGCCAGGCCGGTGAAGGTGGTCAGCGCCTTCAGGCTGGACGCGCGCGGGATATTGACCGCATCCGCCAACGCCAACGCCGCCAGGGCGTTGGTGTAGTTGTGGCGGCCGGTCAGTTTCATCTCGCGCGTATTCAGCACTTTCTCACCGCGCACCCGCAGCCAGGTTTCCCCCTGCTGGCGGTTCAGGTGATAATCGCCGACGTCCGCACCGAAGCTGACGCAGCGCTCGTCGGCGCCGCGCACCGGCATGGTCAGTGCATCGTCTGCGTTCACCACGCACACGGCGGCGTTTTCATACACGCGCAGCTTGGCGCCGCGATACTGCTGCAGGCCGAACGGATAGCGATCCATATGATCTTCGGTCACGTTCAGGATGGTCGCCGCCGCCGCCCGCAGGCTATACGTCGTTTCCAGCTGGAAGCTGGACAGCTCCAGCACGTAAAGCTGGCATTCCTGACGCAGCAGGCTCAGCGCCGGCAGGCCGATATTGCCGCCCACGCCCACCGCCCAACCGGCGGCTTTCGCCATCTCGCCCACCAGGGTGGTGACGGTGCTTTTGCCGTTGGAGCCGGTGATCGCCACGATCGGCGCCTGCGCTTCACGGCAGAACAGTTCGACGTCGCCGACGATTTCCACGCCGGCATCCGCCGCAGCGCTCAATGCCGGGGTCGCCAGCGCGACGCCCGGGCTGGCAACGATCAGATCCGCCGCCAGCAGCCAGTCCTGATTCAGATCGCCCAGATGGCGCTCCACGCTTTCAGGCAGTTTGTCCAAGCCTGGCGGCGCGATACGGGTATCCATCACGCGCGGCGTCACGCCGCGCGCCATGAAGAAATCGACGCAGGACAGGCCGGTGAGGCCCAACCCGATGATGACGACTTTTCTACCCTGATAGTCTGCCATGATTAACGCACCTTCAGCGTTGCCAGGCCAATCAGCACCAGCATCAGCGAAATGATCCAGAAGCGCACGATAACGCGCGGCTCAGGCCAGCCTTTCAATTCATAGTGGTGGTGAATCGGCGCCATGCGGAAAATGCGTTGCCCGCGCAGCTTGAACGATCCCACCTGCAGGATCACCGACAGCGTCTCTACCACGAATACGCCGCCCATGATCACCAACAAGAACTCCTGACGCAGCAGCACCGCGATGGTGCCCAGCGCGCCGCCCAGCGCCAACGAACCGACGTCGCCCATAAACACCTGGGCCGGGTAAGTGTTGAACCACAGGAACCCGAGGCCGGCGCCGACGATGGCGGTACACACGATCACCAACTCACCGGCATGACGCAGATACGGAATATGCAGGTAGTTGGCGAAGTTCATGTTACCGGTCGCCCAGGCCACCAGCGCGAAGCCGGCCGCCACGAATACCGTCGGCATGATAGCCAGGCCGTCCAGGCCGTCGGTCAGGTTGACCGCGTTGCTGGTGCCGACGATCACGAAATAGGCCAGCAGGATGTACAGCAGGCCCAGCTGCGGCATCACGTCCTTAAAGAACGGCACAACCAGCTCGGTGGCTGGCGTGTCTTTTCCTACGGCGTACATGGCGAATGCGACAATCAGCGCAATCACCGACTGCCAGAAATACTTCCAGCGGGCGATCAGCCCTTTGGTGTCCTTACGCACCACCTTGCGGTAGTCGTCGACGAAGCCGACGATGCCGTAACCCACCAGCACGAACAGCACGCACCAGACATACGGGTTGGACGGGTAAGCCCACATCAGCACCGAAATGGTGATGGAGGTCAGGATCATGATGCCGCCCATGGTCGGCGTGCCGCGCTTGCTGAAGTGCGACTCGGGGCCGTCGTTACGCACCACCTGGCCGAAGGACATTTCTTGCAGGCGCTTGATCACCCGAGGGCCCATCCACAGCGACAGGAACAGTGCGGTCAGCAGGCTGACAATGGCTCGGAACGTCAGATAAGAAAAGACGTTGAAGCCTGAGTAATACTTGACCAAATGCTCGGCCAGCCAAACTAACATGGTGCTTTCTCCTGTAACGCGCGTACTACCTGCTCCATTGCGGCACTACGTGAACCTTTGATTAACACGGTAATGACCGCATGTTCCGACAGTAATTCCGCCACGCGCGCGATCACTGCTGTCTTGTCTTGATAATGTTCGCCGTTACCGGACGCCTCGCTCAGCACGCGGCTCAAACCGCCGACGCTGATCACTTTATCGACCCCGGCCAGACGGGCGGCTTCGCCCACCTGACGGTGGCACTCTTCCGCTTCCGCACCCAGCTCGGCCATATCGCCGACCACCATCACGCGGTAGCCCGGCATCTCTGCCAGTACCTGCGCCGCCGCGGTCATCGACCCGACGTTGGCGTTATAGCTGTCGTCCAGCAGCAGCTTGCCTTCGGCCAGCGCCACCGGGAACAGCCGCCCCGGTACCGCCTGCAGCTGTTTCAGCCCCTGACGCACCGCTTCGAGGGTGGCGCCCACCGACATCGCCAGCGCCGTCGCCGCCAGCGCGTTGGCCACGTTGTGGCGCCCCGGCAGCGGCAGCGCGATCTCGGCGGTGCCGAACGGGCTGTGCAGCGTGAACTGCGTGCCTGCACCGTTCACCCGCACGTTATCCGCGAAGAAGTCCACGCCTTCGGCAGCCTGCGGCGAGAAGCGCCAGACGGTTTTGCCGCCCAGCATGCTCTGCCAGTGCGGCCAGTCGTTGTTGTCGGCGTTGATGATCGCCACGCCGTCGGCCGGCAGGCCGGTAAAGATTTCACCTTTCGCCTGGGCGACGCCGGCCAGCGAGCCGAAGCCTTCCAGGTGCGCCGCCGCCAGGTTGTTCACCAAAGCGGTCTGCGGACGCGTCAATGCGGTGGTGTAAGCGATTTCGCCAATATGGTTAGCGCCCAGCTCTATCACGGCAAAATCATGCTGCGGCTCCAGACGCAACAGCGTCAGCGGCACGCCGATGTCGTTATTGAAGTTGCCAGCGGTATACAGCACTTCGCCGCATTCGCGCAGAATGGCGGCGGTCATTTCTTTCACCGAGGTCTTGCCCGAGGAACCGGTCAGCGCCACCACGCGCGCCGGCACCTGCTGACGCACCCAGGCGCCAAGCTGCCCCAGCGCCAGACGGGTGTCTTGCACCACCAGCTGTGGTACGTCCACCAATAAGCGCTTACTGACCAGCAGCGCCCCGGCACCTGCGGCTACGGCATCCGCCGCAAAGTCGTGAGCGTCGAAACGCTCGCCTTTCAGCGCCACAAACAGGCAACCGGCGGTCACCTTGCGGGTGTCTGTCGTCACCTCGACAATTTGGCAATCGGCGCCGATCAATTCAGCGCTCAATACCTCAGCCAGTGTCTGAAGAGAGACAGGGATCATGCCAGCACCCCCAGCAGTCGGGCGACCGTCGTGCGGTCGGAGTAATCCAGGCGGCGGTTGCCCACCAGCTGATAATCTTCGTGGCCTTTGCCTGCCACCAACACCACATCCTGTTCCTGCGCCTGCATGATGGCGCTGGTCACCGCTTCGGCACGGCCGTGGATCACCAGCGCCTGTCCGGCGTCCAGCAATCCGGTCAGGATGTCGTTGATAATCGCGCGCGGCTCTTCGGTACGCGGGTTGTCATCGGTGATCACCACGCGATCGGCGAACTGCTCGGCGATGCCGCCCATCAGCGGACGCTTGCCCTTGTCGCGATCGCCGCCGCAGCCGAACACACACCACAGCTGCCCCTGGCAGTGCAGGCGCGCGGCTTCCAGCGCTTTCTCCAGCGCATCCGGCGTGTGGGCGTAATCCACCACGACCGTCGGTTTGCCCGGCGCGTTAAACACTTCCATGCGGCCGCAGACCGGCTGCAGGCGGCTGCCGGTTTCCACCAGCGCCTCCAGCGGATAGCCCAGCGACAGCAGCGTCGCCAAGGCCAACAGCAGGTTGCTGACGTTGAAAGCGCCCATCAGGCGGCTTTCGATCTCGCCGTCGCCCCAGCTGGAGCTGAAACGAACGGTGGCGCCGTTGTCGTGATAATCGACCGCCGTGGTTTTCAGCCAGCGGCCGTGGCCGCCCGGCTGCAGGTTGCCCTGCATCGTCACTGCCACCGCATCCGGCAACTTGCTCAGCCAGCGCTGACCGACTTCATCGTCGGCATTGATGATCGCCTGCCCCACGCTGTGGGCGGCGAACAGCGACCATTTGGCCGCCTCGTAATTGGCCATGTCACCGTGGTAATCCAGGTGATCGCGGCTTAGGTTGGTGAAGACCGCCGCGGCGAACGGCAGCGCCGCCACCCGGTGCTGCACCAGACCGTGGGAAGAAACTTCCATGGCGGCGAAGGTCGCGCCCTGTTCCGCCAAATCGTTTAATACGTGTTGAACATCCACCGCAGAACCGGTGGTATTCTCGGTCGGACACACCTGGCCCAGCAGGCCGTTGCCGACGGTGCCCATCACCGCGCTGGTTTCGCCCAGCAGTTGGCTCCACTGCGCCAGCAGTTGAGTGGTGGTGGTTTTGCCGTTGGTGCCGGTTACGCCGACCAGACGCAGACGCTCGCCCGGCTGGTGGTAAAAACGCCCGGCCAGCGCGGAAAGGCGCTGGTTCAGTTGGCTCAGGTAGATCACCGGCACGCCGTGCATTTCAACGATGGCACCGTCTTCGGCCTGACCGTCAGCTTCGGCGATCACGGCGGCGACGCCCTGCGCGATGGCCTGCGGAATATAGCGGCGTCCATCCGTTTGATGGCCGACAACGGCGACAAACAGATCCCCGGCAGCCGCCACACGGCTGTCTAATGTCATTTCCCGCAGCGCGCGCCCGGGTGCCGTCGGCACCCACGGGGCGAGTAAGTCGCGCAAATTACGATCTGCCACCTGAACCCTCTTTCTTGTTAATCACTAATTCGCTTTTGTCACCGGTAGGCAACGCGTCAGGCTCGACGTTCATGGTACGCAATACGCCGCCCATGATGGCACCGAACACCGGCGCGGAGATTGCGCCACCATAGTATTTCCCACCCTGCGGGTCGTTGATGACGACCACCAGGGCAAAACGGGGGTTACTTGCCGGCGCGACGCCGGCGGTATAAGCGATGTATCGGTTGACGTATTTGCCGTCCGGGCCCACTTTTTTCGCGGTACCGGTTTTGATGGCGATACGGTATCCCTTGATGGCGGCTTTCACGCCGCCGCCGCCCGGCAAGGCCACGCTTTCCATCATGTGCACCACGGTGCGCACCAGAGGTTCAGGGAAAACGCGTTCGCCGGCGACCGGAGGGTCAACCTTGGTGATCGACAATGGGCGATACACGCCCAGGCTGCCGATCGTTGCATAGACTCGCGCCAACTGTAACGGAGTTACCATCAGCCCGTAGCCGAAAGAGAAGGTGGCCCTCTCTATGTCAGACCACCGTTGTTTTTTTGGGTATATGCCACTGCTTTCTCCGACCAGCCCCAAATTGGTCGCTTTTCCCAGCCCAAAACGAGAGTAAGTATCTACTAACGCTGAGGACGGCATCGCTAACGCCAGCTTTGAAACACCGACGTTACTCGACTTCTGCAAGATCCCGGTCAATGACAGCTCCGAGTACCGCGCCACGTCTTTGATCTCGTGGCCCTGAATGCGGTACGGGATGGTGTTCAACACACTGTTTTCTCTCACCACGCCGTTTTGCAGCGCGGTCATCACCACCATCGGCTTCACGGTTGAACCGGGTTCAAAAATATCGGTGATAGCACGGTTACGCATGGTCTCTTTCGGCGTACCGGCCATGTTGTTCGGGTTGTAAGACGGGCTGTTGGCCATCGCCAGCACTTCGCCGGTGTTCACGTCGATCAGCACCGCAGTGCCCGACTCGGCCTTGTTGAACGCCACCGCGTTGTTCAGCTCGCGATACACCAGCGCCTGCAGGCGTTCATCGACGCTCAGCACCAGGTTGTGCGCCGCCTGACTGTCTACGGAGGAAATATCTTCGATGACCCGGCCGAAGCGGTCCTTACGCACCGTTCTCTCGCCCGGTTGCCCGGTCAGCCAGCGGTCGAAGCTCTTCTCGACGCCTTCAATGCCTTGTCCGTCGATGTTGGTCACGCCGATGATGTGCGACGTCACCTGCCCCGCCGGGTAGTACCGGCGCGACTCCTGCCGCAGGTAGATCCCCGGCAGCTTGAGCTTGTGGATGTAGTCGCCGATCGCCGGGTTCACCTGGCGCGCCAGATAAACGAAGCGCCCTTTCGGGTTGGCGTTGATGCGGTTGGAGAGTTGGTCCAGCGGGATGTTCAGCGCATCAGAAAGCGCTTTCCAACGGCTGTCCAGCGTGATACCGCCGCGCTCGTTCAGCTCTTTCGGATCCGCCCACACCGCATTGACCGGCACGCTGACCGCCAACGGACGGCCGGCGCGATCGCTGATCATGCCGCGCGCGGTCGGCACTTCCTGCACGCGCAGCGAACGCATGTCGCCTTCTTTCACCAGACGATCGGGGTTGATGACCTGCAGGTACGCGACGCGCAGCATCAGGCCAACCATCGCCAGCAAAATGCAGCCGCACAGCAACGCAAAACGCCAGCTGACAAAGCTGGCCTGATCTTCCTGGCGTCTCAACTTACCGGGGCGCGCTGCTTTCATGCGTTTCCTTTCTACTCCGTGTCATTATTCCGGTTAAACCATTCATTGTTTAACGATGATATTTTCCTGCGATGGATCAACGTGTTGCATCTGCAGTTTTTCTGTCGCGATACGTTCAACCCGGCTGTGATCGCCGAGGGCGTTCTCTTCTAAAATCAGGTTGCGCCACTCGATATCCAGCGCATCGCGCTCCAGAACCAGCTGTTCGCGCTCGGCGGTCAGCAGGCGGGTGCGGTGCGCGGTGGTCACCACGAAAATCGCGGAGACCAGTGACGCAATCAGTAAAATCATGGGGATCTTGGCGTTGCGCAGCAGGTCGCCGCCAATAACCCCGACCAAACCGTGGCGTTCGTTGCCGATCACGCGGGCATCCTCTCAGCAATACGCAGCACCGAGCTGCGCGCACGCGGGTTGTCCGCCACTTCCGCTTCCGAAGGCATCATTTTGCCCAGCGCTTTCAGCGTTCGCCCGCCCATGCTGCGCAGTTGCTCTTCGGTCAACGGAATGCCCGCCGGCACCTGGGCGCCGCGGCTATGGTGACGCATAAAGCGTTTGACGATGCGGTCTTCCAGCGAGTGGAAGCTGATGATCGACAAACGGCCCTGTGGGGCCAGCACTTCCAGCGCGCCGTCGAGCGCACGCTCGATCTCTTCCAGCTCGCTGTTGATATAGATACGAATCGCCTGGAAGCTGCGCGTCGCCGGATGCTTGTGCTTTTCACGGAACGGACTGGCATCGGCAATCAGATCCGCCAACTCTTTGGTGCGCGTCATCGGCTCCACGCGGTTTCTTTCCACGATGGCGCGTGCGATGCGCTTGGCGAAACGCTCTTCGCCAAAGGTTTTCAGCACCCAAGCGATGTCGTCCGCTTCGGCCTTCATCAGCCACTCTGCGGCGGACAGGCCGGTGGACGGATCCATGCGCATGTCCAGCGGACCGTCGCGCATAAAGGAGAATCCGCGCTCTGCGTCGTCAAGCTGCGGCGAAGAAACGCCCAGATCGAGCAGAACGCCGTCGATCTTGCCCACCAATTCACGTTCCCGCACGTAGTGCGACAACTCGGAGAATGGGCCGTGTACGATGGTAAAACGAGGATCTTCAATAGATTTGGCGGCTGCAATCGCCTGAGGGTCACGGTCAATCGCCAGCAAGCGCCCTTCCGGCCCCAGCTGGGACAGAATCAGACGAGAATGGCCACCGCGACCAAAAGTACCGTCGATATATATGCCGTTGCTGCGGATGTTGAGGCCGTTGACGGCTTCGTCCAGCAGGACGGTGGTGTGTTTATAGTTTTCCAACATGCTTATAGCGACAAGTCCTGTAGCCGCTCAGACAACGGTTCCTGAGTCGACTGTTCAGCGTCAATATCATCCTTGACTTGTTGATACCAGGTCTGTTCATCCCACAGTTCAAACTTGTTGAACTGACCGACCAGCATCACTTCTTTCGTGAGCCCGGCGTGTTGCCGCAGCGTATTGGCTAACAGCAAACGACCGGCACTATCCATCTGACACTCACTGGCATGCCCCAGCAGCAGGCGCTGAACGCGGCGCTCGGCGGGATTCATGCTCGACAGACGTGATAATTTTTGTTCAATAATTTCCCATTCGGGCAAAGGATAAAGCAGCAGGCAGGGCTGATGGAGGTCAATGGTACAGACCATTTGGCCTTGCGATTCCTCGTTGAGCAATTCCCGATATCGGGTAGGTACGGCAAGCCGCCCTTTGCTGTCGAGGTTGACCATCGTCGCTCCACGGAACATTCCTGAGCTACCCCTTAGTGACCGTTTTCACCACTTTACCCCACAAATTCCCACACAATGGAGTTTACGGAGGGTATGAAAACCTTGTCAAGCCAGAGCGCCAGCGCTTTGGCAATATTTCTCTGGTCATTTTGGGAGCTGACTCGCGAAAGAAACTCTGATTATTCGACGATTAAAAATTAACACCATGATAAACGGAGAGAATTTTCTAAGCGGAAAGAATCTGATTAAAAACCTGACGAACTGGCGATTAATTAACTCATTACTTCCTTCTGCAATCCATGTCTCATTTTTCAGCTCGGCAATCTCAGTGCGGTAACCGCTGGCGAGCCGCGCCCGCCAAGGCTCGGCGTTGGGCGAACCGATCGCGGAATAAGGCCATAACTCCTTGAGTTAATAACGCTCAATCGTTATTCACCGTAAAACCGGGCGCTATTTTACTTCAATTTGCATGGCCGTGATGCGGCCGCGATAAAAATAAATGGTTCGGATATTACGAGCAGAAGTAATTTCGATTTAAATCAATTTGGTAAGATTATTCCCAAAATACCTGTTTACAATTATGGTTTCATTTTCTTACACCTTTATTTCCACAATTTTTGCCGGAAAAAATCCCCATTCGACGCCAAAAATCGCAACCGTATGTTTTTAATGAATTTATTTTAAATTGCCGATTTTAATCTCTCTACCCTCTCCTATCGCCCGGTTCTGCGGGACAAAAACCGAGCAAATGTTAAAAATAAAAATATAAATCTAGTTAAAAAACACAATGCAGATTAGTACACTATATAAAAAGCAAAAAAGCAGCTTTAACAGCCAACGATTAATAAATTAACAGAATTTTAACCAAAGGGAGATAACACATGCTTTCGCCCGCCGCTCACTGGCGTAGCGCCGCTGCCGATACGTTCGCACTGGTGGTGTACTGCTTTATCGCCGGCATGGCGATAGAAGTGTTGATCTCCGGCATGAGCTTCCAGCAATCCCTCTCTTCGCGCCTGCTGTCGATCCCGGTCAACATCCTGATCGCCTGGCCTTACGGTCGCTATCGCGATCTGTTTATCCGCACGGCGCGCCGCTGTCCACGCGGCCAGTTCGTGCTGCGCAACCTCGCCGACCTGCTGGCCTACGTCAGCTTCCAATCGCCGGTTTATGCCGCCATTCTGTGGAGCGTAGGCGCCGACGGTCAACAAATGCTGGCGGCGGTCACCAGCAATGCGCTGGTCTCCATGGCGATGGGCGTGGTGTATGGCTATTTCCTGGAATATTGCCGGCGGCTGTTCCGGGTGGTGGGCTACGTCTAAACCAGGAGCCCGACATAGCGGGCTCCTGTAGAGCGGACTATTTGCGGCTCAGGCTGCCGCGGCGGAACAGATTGCGGCGGATACGCGTCAACCCCGGTTTGGGTTTACGCGGTTCGTCCAGGCTGGCCAACACCAGCTCCAGCACGCGTTCGGCTACGTCACGATGGCGCTGCGCCACCGCGAGCACCGGGCACTCGAGGAAATCCAACAGTTCATGGTCGCCGAAGGTGGCAATCGCCAGATCGGTCGGCAAACGGCCACGTTGCTTCAGCGTCACGTCCATCACGCCCTGCAACAACGAGAACGAGGTGGTGAACAGCGCCTGCGGCATCGGGTGCGTTTTCAGCCATTCGGCAAACAGCGCGCCGGCGGCTTCACGTTCATAGCTGTTGGCGTACAGATAATCGACGTGGCGGGGATCTTCTTGCCAGGCCTGACGGAAGCCCTGCTCACGCAGGAAGCTCACCGAAAGCTCCGGCAAGGCGCCCAGATACAGCACCGATTCAGCCGGGAAGGTGCGCAGCTCCTGCGCCAGCGCAAAGGCGTCTTCCTGATCGGCCCCGACGACGCTGATGAAATGCTCGCGATCCAGCGCGCGGTCCAGCGCGATGATCGGCAGCGGATCGTTGGCCCAGCGTTGATAGAAAGGATGCTCCGGCGGCAAGGCGGTGGAGACGATGATGGCGTCCACCTGGCGCTGCAACAGGTGCTCGATACAGCGCATTTCGTTGTCCGGCTGATCTTCGGAACAGGCGATCAGCAATTGGTAACCACGCTGGCGCGCCTGGCGTTCCAGGTAGTTGGCGATGCGGGTATAGCTGGTATTTTCCAGATCCGGGATCACCAGACCGATAGAACGGGTACGCCCGGCGCGCAGCCCCGCCGCGACGGCATTCGGGTGATAGTTATGCTCCCTGACCACGGCCATCACTTTCTCGACGGTTTTATCGCTGACACGATACTGCTTCGCCTTGCCGTTGATGACGTAACTGGCCGTCGTGCGCGAAACGCCCGCGAGACGCGCGATTTCATCCAGTTTCACATTAACCCCTTAATGACGCTGAAAATAGAAGTGAAGGCTGTGCTCGGATTAACCATGACATCCCGTACGGTTATTCAATCCAGCCTCTGCGATCTAACAGCAGAAAACACTGCCTAGCAACCGCTTTTGCCGAAAGGTGCCAGCAATCGGGCAAAAAATACCGAAAAACAAAGGGCGCAGCCACGCCGCGCCCCCGATTATTCGCCGCCAGACCGCGCTCAGCGCATGATTTTGTCGCCGCGCGACACGCCAACCACGCCGGAACGGGCCACTTCCACGATCTCCGCCACTTCACGCACTGCGCTCAGGAAGGCGTCGAGCTTGTCGCTGGTGCCGGCCAGCTGTACCGTGTACAGCGTCGCCGTCACATCGACGATCTGGCCGCGGAAAATGTCGGCGCAGCGCTTCACCTCTTCACGGCCGTAGCCGCTGGCCTGCAGCTTCACCAGCATGATCTCGCGCTCAACGTGGGCGCCCTGCACCAGCTCGCTGACGCGCAGCACGTCCACCAGCTTGTGCAGCTGTTTCTCAATCTGCTCCAGCACTTTCTCGTCGCCGACGGTCTGGATAGTCATGCGCGACAGCGTCGGATCGTCGGTCGGTGCCACCGTCAGGCTCTCGATGTTATAACCGCGCTGGGAAAACAGCCCGACCACGCGCGACAAAGCGCCGGATTCGTTTTCCAGCAAGACAGATAAAATACGGCGCATGATCAGGTCCTCTCCGTTTTGCTAAGCCACATTTCGTCCATGCTTCCACCGCGGATCTGCATCGGGTAAACATGTTCGGTTTCATCGACGGTCACGTCGACGAACACCAGCCGCTCTTTTTCCGCCAGCGCCTGCGCCAGCTTGCTTTCCAGCTCATCCGGCGTGCGGATGGCGATACCGACATGGCCGTAAGCCTCGGCCAGCTTGACGAAGTCCGGCAGAGAATCCATGTAGGACTGCGAGTGACGGCCGGAATAAATCATGTCCTGCCACTGCTTCACCATGCCCAGATAGCGGTTGTTGAGGTTCACCACCACCACCGGCAGGTTATATTGCAGCGCGGTGGACAGCTCCTGAATGTTCATCTGAATGCTGCCGTCGCCGGTCACGCACACCACGGTTTCCTCCGGCAGCGCCAGCTTGACGCCCAATGCCGCCGGCAAACCGAAGCCCATGGTGCCGAGGCCGCCGGAGTTGATCCAGCGGCGCGGTTTGTCGAATGGATAATAGAGCGCGGCGAACATCTGGTGCTGGCCCACGTCCGAGGTGACATAGGCGTCGCCTTTGGTCAGGCGATGCAGGGTTTCGATCACCGCCTGCGGCTTGATGGTGCCGCTGTGCTTGTCGTAACCCAGGCAGTCGCGGGCACGCCACTGCTCGATAGACTGCCACCAATCGCGCAGCGCGTCGTGATCCTGCGCTTTCTCGTCCTGCGCCAGCAGCTCCAGCATCTGAACCAACACCTGCCTGGCATCGCCGACGATCGGAATATCGGCGTCCACCGTTTTGGAGATCGAAGTCGGATCGATATCGATGTGCAGCACGGTGGCGTCCGGGCAGTATTTAGCGAGGTTATTGGTGGTGCGATCGTCGAAGCGCACACCGACGGCGAAGATCACGTCGGCATGGTGCATGGTTTTGTTGGCTTCATAGGTGCCGTGCATGCCGAGCATGCCGACGCTCTGGCGATGGGTGCCGGGGAAAGCGCCCAATCCCATCAGGCTGCTGGTCACCGGCAGGTTCAGCTGCTCCGCCAACGCCAACAGTTCGGCCTCGCAACCGGCGTTGATCGCGCCGCCGCCGACGTACATCACCGGCTTTTTGGCCGCCAGAATGGTTTGTAACGCGCGTTTGATCTGCCCGCGGTGGCCCTGCACCGTCGGGTTATAAGAACGCATGCTCACGTCCTGCGGGTAGGCATAAGGCATCCGCACCGCCGGGCCGACGATATCTTTCGGCAGATCGATCACCACCGGGCCGGGGCGCCCGCTGGAAGCCAGGTAGAACGCCTTCTTCAACACCGCCGGGATGTCTTCAGTGCGTTTTACCAGGAAGCTGTGCTTCACCACCGGGCGAGAAATCCCCACCATATCGCACTCCTGGAAGGCGTCGTAGCCGATCAGCGAGCTGGGCACCTGCCCCGACAGCACCACCATCGGGATCGAGTCCATGTAGGCGGTGGCGATGCCGGTAATGGCGTTGGTGGCGCCGGGGCCGGAGGTCACCAGCACCACGCCCACTTCACCGGTGGCGCGCGCGTAGCCGTCGGCCATGTGCACCGCCCCCTGCTCGTGGCGCACCAGAATATGATCGATCCCTCCTACCGTATGCAGGGCGTCGTAGATATCGAGCACCGCCCCGCCGGGGTAGCCGAATACATGCTTAACGCCCTGATCGATCAACGATCGGACGACCATCTCGGCTCCTGACAACATCTCCATGGGTTTGCCTCCAGGCTTGCTTATTCTTCTCTGGCGCCGGAACGTAGCGCCTGCTGCGGGGCAATGCCCCAAAGTTTTTATGGGTTGTCGCTATCGAATTAACATAACGTCAGAATATGGGGCAGGCAAACGGCAAAATGGCTTAACGGTAGCGGGGTTATTGCCAAGCAGCTGGAGATCGCGGCTTTATAAAAACAATGCGCTAGCCTCGGGGTTGTCAGGCTAAGCATTGTTTCGAACAGGCGGGAAATTACAGAACTAAATCAGGTGAAGGATATGCCGATTTTTTGGCCGGGTGCATGGCCCGGCGGCGGCGTCAGGCCTGTTCCTGGTACATCGAGTCGATTTCACGCTGATAGCGCTGCAGGATCACTTTACGGCGCAGCTTCAGCGTTGGCGTCAACTCCCCCAGCTCCATCGAAAAGGCCGCCGGCAGCAGCGTGAACTTCTTCACCTGTTCGAAGCGCGCCAGCTCCTTTTGCATCTCGCGCAGGCGCTTTTCGAACATCTCGAGGATTTCGCCGTTGCGCAGCAGTTCCAGGCGATCTTGGTATTTCAGGTTCACTGACTTCGCGTACTCTTCCAACGACTCAAAGCACGGCACGATCAGCGCGGAAACGAATTTACGCGCATCGGCGATGATCGCCACCTGCTCGATAAAGCGATCCTGCGCCAGCGTGCCTTCCAGCATCTGCGGCGCGATATATTTGCCGCCGGAGGTTTTCATCAAATCCTTCAGGCGTTCGGTGATGAACAGGTTGCCCTCTTCATCGATCGCCCCGGCGTCGCCGGTTTTCAGCCAGCCGTCCTCGGTAAAGGTCGCGGCGGTTTCCAAAGGTTTGTTGAAATAGCCGCGCATCACAATCGGCCCGCGCACCTGGATTTCATTTTCCTCGCCAATGCGCACCTCGACCTCCGGCAGCGGTTTACCGATGGAGCCGAAGCGGAAATGCCCCTCTTCCCAGCAGGAGACGGTCGCACAGGTTTCGGTCATGCCGTAACCGTACTTGATGTTGACGCCCATCGCCTGGAAAAACAGGATCACATTGTCGTCCAGCTTGGCGCCCGCCGCCGGCAAAAAGCGCACCCGGCCGCCGAGGATACCGCGCAGCTTGCTCAACACCAGCTTATCGGCCCAGCGGTGGGTGAAGTCGAACACTTTGCCCAACGGTTTGCCGGCGCGCTCCTGCAGGAATTTGCGCTCGCCGCAGACGATCGCCCAGTGGAACAACGCACGGCGCAGCCAAGGGGCGCGCGCCACTTTTTCGTGCACCGCGCTGAAAATCTTCTCGTAGAAACGCGGCACCGCACACATCAGCGTCGGGCGGACCTGCCCCATCGCTTCCCGCACCCAGTCGGTGTTCGGCAGGAAAACGTTCTGCGCGCCGGAATGCATCACAAAGAAGCTCCAGGCCCGCTCAAAAACGTGCGACAGCGGCAGGAAGCTGAGCGACACATCTTCTTCGCCGACCGTCAGCCTTTCATCATGAAGGTAGAGCTGCGCCGCCAGGTTGCGGTAGTCCAGCATCACTCCTTTCGGCTCGCCGGTAGTGCCCGAGGTATAGATCAGGGTGAAGAGATCCTGCAGGTCGCACTCTTCAATACGCTGCTGGCGTTGAGCGGCAAAAGTCGCCGGATCGGCAGCGCGCTCGAAGGTGCTCAGATGCTGTGCGATCTCGCAGCCGCGCAGATCGGCCCCCTCGTCGAAGACGACAATATGGCGCAGCTGCGGGCAGACGCCGCGCAGCGCGATGGCGGCGTCAAGCTGCGCCTGCTCGCCGACGAACAGTATACGGATGTCGGCGTCGTTGGTGACGAACGCCGCCTGTGCCGGCGTGTTGGTGGAATAAAGCGGAACGCTGATGCCGCGCAGGTGAAGGATAGCGAGATCGGTCAACGCCCAGACCATCGTGTTATTGGCGAAAATACCGATGCGTTCTTGTACTTCGACGCCCAGCCCCAGCAGCCCGGCGGCAATGCGGTCAATACGAGTGGCGGCCTCTCCCCAGGTCAGCTGCAACTCGCCGTTGGGCGACCATTGGCGAAAAGCTGTGCGATCGGCTCGGTGGATGATTTGATGCTGTATACGATGGATCAAATGGTATTGCAGCAGATTAGTGATCATAGTGCTCTAAGCCTGAAATGAATCAAACAGTTAAGCCGGAACGACGCCTTACGGCCCTCATCTCAGCTTACACGTGTTTACTTTTTTCTGCGCAGTCTACCTAGTCTCAGACAGGGGGAAAAGCGATTTCAGCGTAGAAGTGTGAGCCAAAACTCAGTCCGGCTTCCGCACTTTCATTGGTTGGACAAAACGGGGAGGAAAAGGTTTGCTGATGGCAATAAAACGCGGCCCATCCGGGCCGCCGCATCGAGTTAGTTTAAAATACCAGCCGGAAAGTAAAAATCAGAATATTAATTTATATTAATTATTTTTGCTGAACGAACAAACTCACTCTGAAAATAAGTTATTTTATCGCCGTAAAACCAAGAAACATCTTAATAAAAACACAGATAGTTCTTAGTTTTTATCATGAGAAAAAAACGCTCAGTTGAATATTATCTTTATGTGGCTCCCATTCTTTATCGCTTTACTTTGGGTTACCTGCCTCAATCAGGACGGATTTCATCCACTGGTGGCCTTTATCCCGCTCGGAGGATTCATGCCAGGAGAGATAGCAGGTGGCTTTATTCTCGTTGCCACATAAAGGAACCGCCTTTATTTTCAACGCTTCCGTCTGCTGTCGCACCAACCAAACGGGCGCAATCGCCACCATTTCCGTTTGCGACACCATATTCAACACGCTGTAGAGATCCGTGCACTGTTGCGTCACGGCGCGCAGCATCGGCTCCTCTAAATAAAAAGGTTTACTGAACGATCCAAAACTCTCCAGGGAAACCGCAGCGTGCTGCTCGGCCAGCATGTGCTCCGGCGTCACCTCCTCGCCTATTCTCGGATGCGCCTGCGCAACCGCCAGCACTAATTCGTCGTCGAACATCGCCAGGCTGCGAAACTCCGCCGATTCGAAACGGCTGTAGCCGATGACAAACTCGACGTCCTGATAACGCAATTGATGCTCAATATTATTGTTGATGTACGACTTTATTTGCAGGTTAAGCTGCGGCGCGATCTGTTTGACGTGATTGATTATCCCGGCGCCCAGACGCAAATCGAGCGGGCTACACAGCGACAGGGAGAACGCTCGCGTGCTGGTCAGGGGTTCGAACTCGGCGCCCGGCAACTCATTTTGCACCAGCTGCAGCGCTTGCCGCACCGGCCCAAAAAGCTGCCTGGCCCGCATGGTGGGCTGGATCCCGCGCCCACAGCGCACGAAAAGCTCATCGTTGAACATCACCTTCAGGCGCGCCACCGCGTTGCTCACCGCCGGCTGCGACATCCCTAACGAATTAGCGGCTCGCGTAATATTTTGCATTTGCATCACGGCGTCAAACACCGTCAGCAAATTAAGATCGACGCTGCGCAAATGAATGTCCGCCGGCTCTTTGACCATGGCGATTTCTGAATCATATTCAGCCATATTTCACTCCACTAAATCCTGTGTAGATAATCTAATCCTTATGCTCGACAAACAATGAAACGCCGCATTGTCTTATCTTTGCACGACAAATCCTGCCATTACCGCCATCAGCCGATAAAAAACCTCGTGTTATCGTCACGATATAAGTCGTATGTGGAATACATGTCAGCAGCATCTCCCGTCAGCGGGAAGAATGCCACCTGGGTGGTACTAATAATTAGGTATCAACAATGATTAAGACAATTAAACAACCTAACCGCACAGTATGAGACAAACTATAGAAACACATCATAAGCAATCAAACCATCTAAAAACACCGCTCACTTTGTGTAAAAACGCATTATTTTGTTATATTATGACTAAAACAATCAATTAATCATATGAATTTAATTTAAATCATTTGTATTAAAAATGTTATTTTATTGCCCCCCGTGATTAATTCCTCTTATTTTTTCATCACAAATCTTAACGCAACGAAATCCAGAAGCAATTAGCGCAGTATATATTCGATTCGTTTATGCTAAGCAGCACGCAAACTGGCCCCGTTTTTTCTCTAGGGCGTCGCTTTTTTGCCGCATGATCCTCTGTTCGGTCGATTCGCCGATGCATTGTCCCCGCATTCAATCAGGTGTTGACATCGCCAGGGCAATCACGTATCAAATTAGGCAGACACCCCATTTAAGAGAAGCTGAACCCTTATGATCCGTACTCACCGTCTACTAGGCCTACTACTTAACGCATCTTGTTTGCGCGGTATGCCTGTGGACGAAGTTCGGAGCTGACTCAGCCGATCACCCATAAGAAACCCGCGCTACTGCGCGGGTTTTTTTTTGCCCGCTTAGCGTGAAATCAACACGATAAGGAATGCACCGATGAGCCAACAAGTCATTATTTTCGATACCACGCTGCGTGATGGCGAACAGGCATTGCAGGCCAGCCTGAGCGTAAAAGAGAAGATTCAGATTGCGCTGGCGCTGGAGAGAATGGGCGTCGACGTGATGGAGGTCGGCTTCCCGGTCTCTTCGCCGGGCGACTTCGAGTCGGTGCAAACCATCGCGCGCCAGATCAAGAACAGCCGCGTCTGCGGCCTGGCCCGCTGCGTAGACAAAGACATCGACGTGGCCGCAGAAGCGTTGCGCGTCGCCGAAGCGTTCCGCATCCACGTGTTCCTGGCCACCTCGACCCTGCACATTGAATCGAAGCTGAAACGCTCGTTCGACGAAGTGTTGGAGATGGCGGTGCGCTCGGTCAAACGTGCCCGCAACTACACCGACGACGTAGAGTTCTCCTGTGAAGACGCCGGCCGCACACCGATCGACAATCTGTGCCGCGTGGTCGAAGCCGCCATCAATGCCGGTGCCACCACCATCAATATCCCGGACACCGTCGGCTACACCACGCCGAACCAGTTCGGCGGCATCATCACCACCTTGTATGACCGCGTGCCGAACATCGACAAAGCCATCATCTCCGTGCACTGCCACGACGATTTGGGCATGGCGGTCGGCAACTCCATCGCCGCGGTACAGGCCGGCGCCCGTCAGGTGGAAGGCACCCTGAACGGCATCGGTGAACGCGCCGGCAACTGTTCGCTGGAAGAGGTGAT
Source organism: Serratia sp. A07 (assembly GCF_058725505.1). Taxonomy (NCBI): domain Bacteria; kingdom Pseudomonadati; phylum Pseudomonadota; class Gammaproteobacteria; order Enterobacterales; family Yersiniaceae; genus Serratia; species Serratia sp. A07. The sequence goes on along the minus strand of NZ_JBZXDO010000004.1, from coordinate 206,420 downwards.
CATGGCGATTAAAGTGCGCCAGGACATCATGAACGTGCACACCAACATCAATCATCAGGAAATTTTCCGCACCAGCCAGATCGTCAGCCAGCTGTGCAACATGCCGATCCCGGCCAACAAGGCGATCGTCGGCTCCAACGCCTTCGCCCACTCCTCCGGCATTCACCAGGACGGCGTGCTGAAGAACCGCGAAAACTACGAAATCATGACCCCGCAGTCGATCGGCCTGAAGGACGTGCAGTTGAACCTGACTTCCCGCTCCGGCCGTGCGGCGGTGAAACACCGCATGGAAGAGATGGGCTACCAGGAGCAGGACTACAACCTGGATACCCTGTACGCCGCCTTCCTGAAGCTGGCCGACAAAAAGGGCCAGGTGTTCGACTATGACCTGGAGGCGCTGGCCTTCATCAATAAACAGCAGGAAGAGCCGGAGCACTTCAGCCTGGGCTACTTCAGCGTGCAGTCCGGCAGCAGCATCATGGCCACCGCTTCGGTGAAACTGATCTGCGGCGGCGAAGAGAAAGCCGAGGCCGCCACCGGCAATGGCCCGGTCGATGCGGTTTATCAGGCAATCAACCGCATCACCGACTACCCGATCGAGCTGGTGAAATACCAGCTGACCGCCAAGGGCCATGGCCGCGACGCGCTGGGCCAGGTGGATATCGTGGTCTCTTACAACGGCCGCCGCTTCCACGGCGTAGGTCTGGCGACCGACATCGTCGAATCCTCCGCCAAGGCGATGGTGCACGTGTTGAACAATATTTGGCGCTCACAGCAGGTAGAAAAAGAAAAGCAGCGCCTGCAGCAAAACAAACATCAAAATAATCAGGAAACGGTGTGAACATGACGAAGACTTATCACATTGCCGTCTTGCCCGGAGACGGCATCGGCCCGGAAGTAATGGCTCAGGCGCGCAAAGTGTTGGACGCGGTGCGTCAACGCTTTGACATTCGCATCACCACTGCCGAATACGACGTCGGCGGCATCGCCATCGATCGCCACGGCAGCCCGTTGCCGCCGGCGACCGTCGCCGGCTGCGAGCAGGCCGACGCCATCCTGTTCGGATCGGTAGGCGGCCCGAAATGGGAACACCTGCCGCCGGCCGAGCAGCCGGAACGCGGCGCGCTGTTGCCGCTGCGCAAGCACTTCAAGCTGTTCAGCAACCTGCGCCCGGCGCGCCTGTATCAAGGGCTGGAGGCATTCTGCCCGCTGCGCGCCGACATCGCCGCCCGCGGCTTCGACATTCTGTGCGTGCGCGAACTGACCGGTGGCATCTACTTCGGCCAGCCGAAGGGCCGCGAAGGCCAGGGTATGCAGGAGCGCGCTTTCGATACCGAGGTGTATCACCGTTTCGAGATTGAACGCATCGCGCGCATCGCCTTCGAATCCGCCCGCAAGCGCCGTAACAAGGTGACGTCGATCGACAAGGCCAACGTGCTGCAGAGTTCCATCCTGTGGCGTGAGGTGGTCAATCAGGTCGCCAAGGATTACCCGGACGTGTCGCTGTCGCACATGTATATCGACAACGCCACCATGCAGCTGATCAAGGATCCGTCCCAGTTCGACGTGCTGCTGTGCTCCAACCTGTTCGGCGACATCCTGTCCGACGAATGCGCGATGATCACCGGCTCGATGGGCATGTTGCCGTCCGCCAGCCTGAACGAGCAAGGCTTCGGCCTGTACGAACCGGCGGGCGGTTCCGCGCCGGATATTGCAGGCAAAGGCATCGCCAACCCGATTGCGCAGATCCTGTCCGCCACCCTGCTGCTGCGTTACAGCCTGGGCGCCGATGAAGCGGCCGACGCCGTGGAGCGCGCCATCAACCAGGCGTTGGAACAGGGCTACCGCACCGCCGATCTGGCCGGTGACGGCAAAGCCGTCAGCACCGATGAAATGGGCGACATCATCGCTCGCTTTGTAGCTCAGGGGGCATAACATGGCCAAGACCTTATACCAGAAGCTGTACGACGCCCACGTGGTGCACGAAGCGCCGAACGAAACGCCGTTGCTGTATATCGACCGTCACCTGGTGCACGAAGTCACTTCGCCGCAGGCGTTCGACGGCCTGCGCGCCATGGGCCGCAAGGTGCGCCAGCCCGGCAAAACCTTCGCCACCATGGATCACAACGTGTCGACCCAGACCAAAGACATCAACGCCAGCGGCGAAATGGCGCGCATCCAGATGCAGGAGCTGATCAAGAACTGCGCGGAATTCGGCGTTTCGCTGTATGACCTGAACCACCCGTTCCAGGGCATCGTACACGTGATCGGGCCTGAGCAAGGCATGACGCTGCCGGGCATGACCATCGTCTGCGGCGACTCGCACACCGCCACCCACGGCGCTTTCGGCTCGCTGGCGTTCGGCATCGGCACCTCCGAGGTGGAACACGTGCTGGCGACCCAGACCCTGAAGCAGGGCCGCGCCAAGACCATGAAGATTGAAGTCACCGGCGACGCCGCCGAGGGCATTACCGCCAAAGACATCGTGCTGGCGGTGATCGGCAAAACCGGCAGCGCCGGCGGCACCGGCCACGTGGTGGAGTTCTGCGGCAAGGCAATCGAAGCGTTGAGCATGGAAGGCCGCATGACCCTGTGCAACATGGCGATCGAAATGGGTGCCAAGGCCGGGTTGGTCGCACCGGACGACACCACCTTCGCCTACCTGAAAGGGCGCCAGTTCGCACCAACCGGCGAAAACTGGGAGCAGGCGGTCGCCTATTGGCGCACGCTGAAGTCCGATGCCGACGCCCAATTCGATACCGTGGTGACGCTGCACGCCGAAGAGATCGCGCCGCAGGTCACCTGGGGCACCAACCCCGGCCAGGTGATCGCCGTCAATCAGGCGATCCCGGCGCCGGAATCGTTCAGCGATCCGGTCGAGCGCGCCTCTGCGGAAAAAGCCTTAGCCTACATGGATTTGAAACCGGGCATCAAATTGACCGACGTGCCGATCGATAAAGTGTTCATCGGCTCCTGCACCAACTCACGCATCGAAGATCTGCGCGCGGCGGCGGCGATCGCCAAGGGGCGCAAGGTCGCCAGCGGCGTGCAGGCCATCGTGGTGCCGGGATCCGGCCCGGTGAAGGCCCAGGCGGAAGCCGAAGGGTTGGACAAAATCTTTATCGAAGCCGGTTTCGAATGGCGTTTGCCGGGTTGTTCGATGTGCCTGGCGATGAACAACGACCGCCTGAATCCGGGCGAGCGCTGCGCATCCACCAGCAACCGTAACTTCGAAGGGCGTCAGGGCCGCGGTGGGCGTACCCACCTGGTCAGCCCGGCGATGGCCGCTGCGGCCGCCGTCGCCGGTCACTTCGCCGACATCCGTGATATTCACTAAGGGGCTAACGTGGCTAAATTTACTCAACATACCGGCTTAGTGGTGCCTTTGGATGCGGCCAACGTCGACACCGACGCCATTATTCCCAAGCAGTTTTTGCAGAAGGTGACCCGTACCGGCTTCGGCCAGCACCTGTTCAACGATTGGCGCTTCCTCGACGACGCCGGCCAACAGCCGAACCCGGAGTTCGTGCTGAATAAACCGCGCTATAAAGGCGCGAGCATCCTGCTGGCGCGCGAGAACTTCGGCTGCGGTTCCTCGCGCGAACACGCGCCCTGGGCGCTGACCGATTACGGGTTCAAAGTGGTGATCGCGCCGAGCTTCGCCGATATTTTCTACGGCAACTCGTTCAATAACCAGCTGTTGCCGGTGACGCTGAGCGAGCAGCAGGTGGATGAGCTGTTCAACCTGGTCGGCGCCAACGAAGGGACGGAGTTCGTGGTGGATCTGGAGAACCAGACGGTCAACGCCGGCGGAAAAAGCTATCCGTTCGAAATCGACAGCTTCCGCCGCCACTGCATGATCAACGGGCTGGACAGCATCGGCCTGACGCTGCAGCACGAAGCGGACATCTCCCGCTACGAAGCGCAGCAGCCGGCGTTTCTGAATTAATCCCCTTCACCCGCCGCCCGGCGGGTGAATTTTTTCCTCACCAGTAGCCCAGCAGCTTCCACCACGCCCCACCGATCAGCATCCAAATCAGCAGGTTAACCACGCTCATCACCAGCCCCACTTTCCACCATTCCCCCAGCGTCACGTAGCCGGAGCCGAAGATGATCGGCGCGGTGCCGGTGCCGTAATGCGTCAGCGACATCATCAGCGAGGAAGAGAACGCCAGGATCAGGCCCAGCAGCGCCGGTGGCGCGCCGAGCGCGATGCCGGCGGCGAAGAAGGCGGCGAACATCGCCGTCACGTGCGCGGTGGTGCTGGCGAAGAAATAGTGAGAATACAAATAGATGAGAGTCAGCAAGATCGTGCCGCCCACCCAGCTCATGCCCATATGGTCGATGCCGTTGCCCACGGTTTGCGACAGCCAGCCGATCAGCCCCAGCTTGCCGAGGAAGCTGGCCATCATCACCAGCGCCGAGAACCACACCACGGTGTCCCAGGCACCTTTATGCTTGAGCACATCCTCCCAGCTCAGCACGCCGGTGGCCAACAGCACCGCCAGGCCGATCAGCGCCGCGGTGGTGGGATTGACCGCCAGCGCCGGGCCGAAGATCATCGCCGGGATGCCGGCCCACAGCACCAGCAGCAGCGCGAACACCCCGAGGGTGATTTTCTCCGGCAGCGTCACCGGCCCCAGCGCCTGCAGTTTTTCGCGCGCGAAGCGCGGCGCGTCCGGGGTACTTTTGACCTCCGGCGGATACAGCAGATAGATGACCAACGGCATCACGATCAGCGAGCACAGCCCCGGCACCAGCGCGGCGACTGCCCACATCGACCAGGACAGTTCGAAGCTGCCGTGGGTGCCTTTGGCAATCAGGCTGACGATCAGCGGGTTAGGCGCGGTGGCGGTGATAAACATCGCCGAAGTGACCGGGTTGATGTTGTAGTTCACCAGCGACAGATAGCGACCGATTTTACCGGAGGTATTGAGCTCGGGTTTGGAACCGAAGCTGTCAGCGATCGACTTCATGATCGGGTGAATGATCCCCCCGCCGCGTGCGGTGTTGCTCGGCGTCACCGGCGCCAGCGTGGTTTCCGCCAGCGTCAGCGCATAGGCGATACCCAGCGTTTTTTTGCCAAACAGCGAAATGAAGTAGTAGCCAATGCGCGCGCCCAGCCCGGTTTTGTTCAGGCTGAGGGAGATCATGATCGAAAAACCGATCAGCCAGATCAGCTGGTTGGAAAAGCCGCTGAGCGCGTCGTCCAGCGCGGCGCCCGGCTTGCCGGGGTTGGTGACGCCGGTCACCGCCACCAGGGCGATGGCGATCACCGAGACCGCGCCGATCGGCATCGCCTTGCCGATGATGGCGATGATGGTGCCGATAAACAGCGCCAGCAGCTGCCAGGCGTTGGGTGCAACGCCCTCCGGCACGGGAATGAGGAACCAGATAATCAGCGTGGCGGCGAGGGCGCACAGGGAAGGAAGCGGTTTGAGCGGTGTGAGTTTATCCATAACGTTCCCACTGTTCTAAACAACAAGGCGGCGTCTCAATAGCGAGACGGGCGTGGGCGCAACGATCGCGCTCCATATGCCTTCAGCTTGGGCGTCCGTTTCAGCCTTCTCAATGACTTGCATCAAGAATGCCGCCGTTTGACCTCACACTTCACGCACTTTGGCGCTCATCCAGAGCGCCGCCAGCGCCAACAGCGCCGCCATCCAATACACCGAGCCATGACCGAAGTTCTCCACCAGCGCCCCCTGCAGCACCCCGGCCAGGATCACCCCGGTCGAGATACTGTTGGTGAACAGCGTGGTGGCGGCGCCCGGTCGGCCCGGCATCAAATCTTGAAAATAGAGCATGCCGATACCGGCGACGATGCCGATAAACACCGCGTTGAGCAGCTGCAGCGCGATCAGGGCCGGCTTGGCCGCCAGCACTATCAGCCCGAGATAAAACAGCACGCCCGCCGCCACCGCCAGCAGCATCATGTTGCGCTTGCCGAAGCGTTTGACGTAATAACCGGCCAGCAGCATTGCCGGGATCTCCAGCCCGGCGGCGGTGCCCATCAGCACCCCGGCCAGCCCTTCCGGCAGGCCGAGATCGGCGGTGATATACAGTGGCATGTCGATGATGTACAGGGTGTTGCAGGTCCACATCAGCATTGAGGCAATGAATAGCCAGCGCACGTCTCGATTGCGCCAGGCGCTGGCGGGCGCAATCGGCGCGGAAGCGCCTTCCCGCAACCCTTCGCCATCCGCCGCGCGCGGCACCGAAGGCAGCATGAATCCGACCAGCAGCACGCAGACCGCGAAGGTGGCGGCGGCGATCAGGAACATCACGGTAAAGCCGTAGTTCAGCGCCAACGCAAACGACAGCGGCGGGCCGATCACCCAGGCCAGCGAAAGCTGGGCGCGCATCACCGAGCTGAACATCACCACTTCACGCGCCTCGCTGTCGGCGTATTCCCGCGCCAGGGCGAAGATCTGCGGCATGGCGGTGTTGGCGATCGCCGCCATCAACACCCCGGCGGTGATCAGCGTCAGGTAATCGCGGTTAAAGGCGAACAGCAGGCAGTTGCCGACCGCCATCAGGCAGCACAGCAGGATCAGCCTGCGCCGGTCGCCGCGGGTGTCAGAACGTTTGGCCAGCAGGAAGCTGACCACGATGCCGGCCACGGCGTTAGCGGTGTAAAACAGGCCGACCCACAGCGGCCGCACCTTGACCTCGGTGGTCAAAAACAGGCTGAGCGTCGGCGTCAGCAACGCGCCGGCGATGCCGGAGAGAAAAGCGATCAGCAGGAATGCGGCAAAGATGGGGTTGATGCGCAGTGACAACCGGCTCAGGCGTTGCATATCGTCTTCCCTGACCTTAAAGCAGAAGAATGAACCTTAGGTCACGGCGAGAAAAATGCAAGCATATCGCCATGACCACGCATAAAAAAACCAGTGGGTCGCCCCACTGGCTGGTGAAACAGCACCATTACTCAGAAATTGGTTGCCGCCGCCCTTACAGGTGCTCGCGATACTGCTTATCGGTCATCTCTTTGATATCCCACTGGGTCAGGTGCGCCAGCATCGCCAGCCGCGCCTGTTCGGGCACCACGCTCAGCCAGTCGGCGCGCTGGCGGCGCACTGCGCTGAAATAGCGTTGATAGAACTGTCTGGATAAGAAAGCTTTCATGATTACGCCCTCCCCTTTCATTGATGAAAATTATCGGCGTAATATAGGGAAAGAAAAATTGACGAGTTGAGGCAGGAGCGTTCCTCTTTTATGTCTACGTCCCGATTGCAGCAGCAGTTCATCCGTCTGTGGCAACGTTGCCACGGTGAAACGACCGACACCACACTGCAGGCGCTGGCGGAGGTGCTGAGCTGTTCGCGGCGCCACGTGCGCTCCCTGCTGAGCGCCATGCAGCGGGAGGGTTGGCTCACCTGGCAGGCGGAGTCGGGGCGCGGCAAGCGTTCGCGGTTAACCTTCCACTACACCGGCCTGGCGCTGCAGCAACAGCGGGCCGAGGAGCTGCTGGAACAGGACCGCATCGATCAGTTGGTGCAGCTGGTGGGCGACAAAAACGTGGTGCGCCAGATGCTGCTGTCGCAGCTGGGGCGCAGCTTCCGCCAGGGGAAACACATCCTGCGGGTGCTCTACTACCGGCAGCTGTACAACCTGCTGCCCGGCTCGGCGCTGCGGCGTTCGGAGACCCATTTGGCGCGCCAGATCTTCAACGGCCTGACGCGCATAAATGAGGAAAACGGGGAACTGGAGTCCGATCTGTCTCACCATTGGCAGGCGCTGACGCCGCTGCACTGGCGGTTTTACCTGCGCCCGGCGATCCATTTTCATCATGGCCGCGAGCTGGAGATGGCGGACGTCATCACTTCCCTTTCGCGACTGACCTCGCAACCGCTGTTCTCGCACATCGAGAGCGTCACCTCGCCGACGCCGTTCGTTATCGACGTGCAGCTGCGCAGCCCCGACCACTGGCTGCCCTGGCTGCTGGGCAGCGTGCAGGCCATGATCCTGCCGCGCGAATGGCGTGAACTGCCGGATTTCGCCCGCCATCCGGTCGGCACCGGCCCCTACCGCATGGTGCGCAACCATCCCAGCCAGATGAAGATCCACGCCTTCGACGACTATTTTGGCTACCGGGCGCTGATCGACGAGGTGAACATCTGGGTGCTGCCGGAGTTTTCCGAAGAGCTGGTGCACTCCGGCGTGCAGCTGCAGGGCGATGAAACCGGCAACAGCGAGCTGGAAAGCCGGCTGGAAGAGGGTTGCTATTTCCTGCTGTTCGATCAGCGTTCTCCGCTGGCCGCCGACCCCGCCATTCGCAGTTGGCTGTGCGAATTGATCAACCCCATTTCGCTGCTGAGCCACGCCGGGCCGCTCTACCAGCGCTATTGGTCGCCGGCGTACGGCCTGCTGCCGCGCTGGCACCACAACCGCACGCTGGCGCAGCAGCCCAAGCCCGCGGGCCTGACCGAACTGACGATGACCCACTTCAATGAACATTCGGAGTTTCACGCCATTCGCCAGGCGATCGAACCGCTGCTGGCGCAGCACGGCATCCGCCTGATCGTGCAAAGCGTGGATTACGCCACCTGGCACCAGGGCGACGCGCGCAGCGATCTGTGGCTCGGCAGCGCCAACTTCTATCTGCCGCTGGAGTTTTCGCTGTTCGCCACGCTGTACGAACTGCCGCTGATGCAGCATTGCATGAACGAAGATCTGGCGCAGGACGCGGCGCTGTGGCGCGCCAACCGCTTGCCGCTGGCCGAGTTCTGCCAGCGTCTGGTCAGCAACCACCAGCTGCATCCGCTGTTCCACCACTGGCTGCAGCTGCACGGCCAGCGCAGCATGCGCGGCGTGCGGATGAACACCCTCGGCTGGTTCGACTTCAAGTCCGCCTGGTTTGCCCCGCCGGAGGCATAAGCGCCTTTCGCCCGGGTCGGTTAATCTTTACAATAGCGCCGTCTCAACGGGGTGCGGTAAGTCGGGCCGCGTGATAAGCCCGATTTTCCGCTGAGAGCACACCCGTCGAACCTGATCCGGTCAATACCGGCGGAGGGATTTGAGCCCAGCGAACCGGCGACGCCGCCTCGCCCCCTCAGATGCCCTTGCCCCCTTATTTTTCAGGAGTGCAACGTGGTCAAAACATATCTGCCCTGCTTATTGCTGCTGTGTGCCGCGCCGGTGTTCGCCAAGCCGACGCTGACGGTTTACACCTACGATTCCTTCGCCGCCGACTGGGGCCCAGGCCCGGCGGTAAAAAAAGCCTTCGAAGCCGAGTGCGACTGTGAACTGAAGTTCGTCGCGCTGGAAGACGGCGTCTCGCTGCTGAACCGCCTGCGTATGGAAGGCAAGAACAGCGCCGCCGACGTGGTGCTGGGGTTGGACAACAACCTGTTGCAGGCGGCGCAGCAAACCGGCCTGTTCGCGCCGAGCGGCGTCGACACCGCCAAACTGACGGTGCCGGGCGGCTGGCAGGACGCGACTTTCGTGCCTTACGACTACGGGTACTTCGCCTTCGTCTACAACAAAGAAAAACTGAAGAACCCGCCAAAAAGCCTGCAGGAGCTGGTCAGCAGCGATCGCAACTGGAAAGTGATCTACGAAGATCCGCGCACCAGCACGCCGGGCCTCGGCCTGCTGCTGTGGATGCAAAAAGTGTATGGCGACAAGGCGCCGGCCGCCTGGCAGCAGTTGGCGAAGAAGACCGTCACCGTCACCAAAGGCTGGAGCGAAGCCTACGGCCTGTTCCTGAAAGGCGAAGGCGATCTGGTGCTCAGCTACACCACCTCTCCCGCCTATCACCTGATCGAAGAGAAAAAAGATATCTACGCCGCCGCCACGTTCAGCGAAGGGCACTACCTGCAGGTGGAAGTGGCGGGCAAGCTGAAGGCCGCCAAACAGCCTGAGCTGGCGGAGCGCTTCATGCAGTTCATGGTGACGCCGGCCTTCCAGAACACCATCCCGACCGGCAACTGGATGTACCCGGTGATCAACACCCCACTGCCCGTCGGCTTTGAGCAGATGAACGTGCCGCATACCGCGTTGCAATACAGCGCCGAAGAGGTGGCCAAACAACGCGGCGGTTGGATCCGGGCATGGCAAACCGCCGTCAGCCGCTGATCCCCCGCTGGCTCTGGCCGGGGCTGCTGGCCGCCGGCGTGATCCTGCTGGTCGCCGCGCTGGCGATGGGCTCGCTGTGGCGTCACGCGCCGGACAGCGACTGGCGCGGCCTGTGGCAGGACAGCTACCTGTGGCACGTGGTGCGCTTCACCTTTTGGCAGGCGCTGCTGTCGGCGCTGATTTCGGTGCTGCCCGCCGTTCTGCTGGCGCGCGCGCTCTATCGCCGCCGCTTCCCCGGCCGGCAGCTGCTGCTGCGGCTGTGCGCCATGACGCTGGTGCTGCCGGTGCTGGTGGCGGTGTTCGGCCTGCTCAGCGTCTATGGGCGCCAGGGCTGGCTGGCGACGCTGTGCGGCTGGCTGGGCGTCGAGTATGGCTTCTCGCCCTACGGCCTGCAGGGCATTCTGCTGGCGCACCTGTTCTTTAACCTGCCGCTGGCCACCCGCCTGTTGCTGCAGGCGCTGGAGAATATCCCGGTGGAGCAGCGCCAGCTGGCCGCCCAGCTGGGCATGAATGGCTGGCAGCAGTTCCGCTTCGTCGAATGGCCGGCGCTGCGCCGCCAGATCCTGCCGAGCGGCGCGTTGATCTTCATGCTGTGCTTCGCCAGCTTCGCCACCGTGCTGTCGCTCGGCGGCGGGCCGCAGGCCACCACCATCGAACTGGCGATCTATCAGGCGCTGAGTTACGACTACGATCTGGGCCGTGCCGCCATGCTGGCGCTGATCCAGTTAAGCTGTTGTCTGGGGCTGGTGTTGATCAGCCAGCGCCTGAGCCAGGCGCTGCCGGTGGGCCATACCCACGCCCAGCGCTGGCGCAACCCGGAAGACAGCCTGTGGCGGCGCGTCGGCGATTTTCTGCTGATCGCCGCCGCGCTGTTGCTGCTGCTGCCGCCCCTGCTGGCGGTGATCGCCGACGGCGCCAATCAGGCCGTCGTCAGCGTGCTGCGCCAGCCAGTGCTGTGGCAGGCGCTGTTCACGTCGCTGCGCATCGCCCTCGGCGCCGGGCTGTTGTGCGTGGCGCTCACTATGATGCTGCTGTGGAGCAGCCGCGAGCTGAAGCTGCGGCAGCACCTGCGCGGCGGCCAGGCGCTGGAGCTGAGCGGCATGGTGATCCTGGCGATGCCGGGCATCGTGCTGGCCACCGGCTTCTTCCTGCTGCTGAGCGATACGATCGGGCTGCCGCAGTCGCCCTATGCGCTGGTGATTCTCACCAATGCGCTGATGGCGGTGCCCTATGCGCTGAAGGTGTTGGAGAACCCGATGCGCGACCTCGCCGAACGTTACAACCCGCTGTGCCTGTCGCTGGATATCCACGGCTGGCAACGGCTGCGGCTGATCGAACTGCGCGCGCTGCGCCGCCCGCTGGCGCAGGCGCTGGCCTTCGCCTGCGTGCTGTCGATCGGCGATTTCGGCGTGGTCGCCTTGTTTGGCAACGAGCATTTCCGTACCCTGCCTTTTTACCTGTATCAGCAGATTGGCGCCTACCGCAGCAACGACGGGGCGGTGACCGCGCTGCTGTTGCTGCTGTTGTGTTTCCTGCTGTTTACCCTGATCGAACGCTTACCGGGGCGCCATGCTGACGCTTGAAAAACTGACCTATCTGTACGAACACCTGCCGATGCGCTTTGATCTGCGCATCCAGCCGGGCGAGCGCGTCGCGGTGCTCGGCCCCAGCGGCGCCGGTAAAAGCACCCTGCTGAGTTTAATCGCCGGTTTTCTGCCGGCGGCCAGCGGCCGGCTGCTGCTGAACGACGAAGACCACACCGCCACGCCGCCGGCCAAACGGCCGGTGTCGATGCTGTTTCAGGAGAACAACCTGTTCGCGCACCTGACGGTGGCGCAGAACATCGGGCTGGGGTTGGATCCCGGTCTGCGCCTGACTGAACAGCAGCGCCAACAGCGGGCGCATATCGCCCGTCAGGTCGGTCTGGAGGAGCACCTGGAGCGCCTGCCGTCGCAGCTTTCCGGCGGTCAGCGTCAGCGCGCCGCGCTGGCGCGCTGTTTGATTCGCCAACGGCCGATCCTGTTGCTCGACGAGCCCTTCTCGGCGCTCGATCCGGCGCTGCGCAACGAGATGCTGCAACTGCTGCAGACGGTGTGCGAACAGCGCAACCTGACGCTGCTGATGGTGTCGCACAACCTCGACGACGCCGCGCGCATCGCGCCGCGCACGCTGCTGGTGGTCGACGGGCGCATCTACTACGACGGCCCGACGCAGGCCCTGCTGGACGGCAGCGCGCCCGAAGCACGCGTGCTGGGCATTTCGGGTAAAGCGTGATCTGACGCGCGTTTTTTATGCTGCAGCAATAAACCTGTTGTGCGAATTTTGCGCCTGTGTTTTTATAAAAACCTGACTTTTTTTACTGATGATAAGGTTCCCTGTGATCGCATCCTCGCTGACTTCGACCCTACTAGTTACCGCGCTACCAGCCGCGGTGGTCGTCGTGCGTGTGGTGGTGGTCGTCGGCAATGCGCCGTAGGGTCCGAATCAACGCATCGATTCCCAAACCCCGCCGGCGCAAACCGGGCGGGGTTTCTTGTTTTAGCACCCTGCCCAGAAAAGCTCACCGGCCTTGAGAAAGGACAGGAACATGGCAACTTCGGGCACGCCTCAACCGGGCACCAGCTTCACCGGCGCACAATTGATCGTTCATCTGCTGGAGCGTCAGGGCATCACCACCGTCGCCGGCATCCCCGGCGGCGCCGCGCTGCCGCTGTATGACGCGCTGAGCCAAAGCACCCGCATTCACCACGTGCTGGCGCGCCACGAACAGGGCGCGGGCTTTATGGCGCAGGGCATGGCGCGCGCCAACGGCAAAGCGGCGGTGTGCATCGCCTCCAGCGGGCCGGGCGCCACCAACCTGGTCACCGCCATCGCCGACGCCAAGCTCGACTCCATCCCGCTGGTGTGCATCACCGGTCAGGTGCCCTCCTCGATGATCGGCACCGACGCCTTCCAGGAGGTGGACACCTACGGCATTTCCATTCCGATCACCAAGCACAACCATCTGGTACGCGATATCCGCGAACTGCCACAGGTGATCGGCGACGCGTTCCGCATCGCCGAGTCCGGCCGCCCCGGCCCGGTCTGGATCGATGTGCCGAAAGACGTGCAGACCGCCACCATCACCCTGGAGGAGCTGCCGCCGATCGCCGTACCGGACGCCGCACCGAGCTGGGCAAGGTCAAACAGGCCAACGTGGCGATCCATGCCGACGTCGGCCAGGTACTGCAACAGCTGCTGCCGCAGATCGACACGCAGCCGCGCAGCGCGTGGCTGAGCACCGTCAACGACCTGAAACGCGAGTTCCCGTTCAACATGCCGAACGCCGACGATCCGCTGAGCCATTACGGCCTGGTGCTGGCCGCCGCGCGCTGCGTGGACGACAGCGCCATTATCACCACCGACGTGGGCCAGCATCAGATGTGGGTGGCGCAGGCCTATCCGCTGAGCCGGCCGCGCCAGTGGCTGACTTCGGGCGGGCTGGGCACCATGGGCTTCGGTCTGCCGGCGGCGATCGGCGCGGCGTTGGCGGAGCCTGAGCGTAAAGTGCTGTGCTTCTCCGGCGACGGCAGCCTGATGATGAACATTCAGGAAATGGCCACCGCGGTCGAACACGATCTGGATGTGAAAATCATTTTGATGAACAACCAGGCGCTGGGGCTGGTGCACCAGCAGCAAACCCTGTTCTACCAGCAGCGCATCTTCGCCGCCGCCTATCCGAAGCGCACCGACTTCCTGAAGATCGCCGCCGGATTCGGGCTGGACACCTGCGATTTGAACGCCGCGGAAGATCCGCAGGCCGCGCTGGCCGAAGCGATCCAACGCCCGGGCCCCTGCCTGATCCACGCGCTGATCGACATCAACGAAAAAGTGTTCCCGATGGTGCCGCCGGGCGCCGCCAACATCGACATGATTGGAGAATAAGCCATGCTGCAACCACAAGATAAACCCCAGGTGATCCTGGAGCTGGCCGTGCGCAACCATCCCGGCGTCATGTCGCACGTTTGCGGGCTGTTCGCTCGCCGCGCGTTCAACGTCGAAGGCATTCTGTGCCTGCCGCTGAAGGACGGCCAGCAGAGCCGCATTTGGCTACTGGTGGCCGACGACCAACGGCTGGAGCAGATGATAAGCCAGGTGGAAAAGCTGGAGGACGTGCTGCAGGTGAAGCGCCACAGCGAAGACGTGCGGGTATTTGAACAGCTGGAAGCGTTCTTCCAGTAAGGCGAACGGGGGCTGACGCCCCCTATCCATTATGATGATTGCCCGGACAGCACCTGCCACAACAGGTGCCGATACACCGGCATCAGCGGCTGCTGGCTCAGCAGATAACCGACCGCCAGCGCCGCCAGCCAACTCACGGCGCACACTAAGCGCAGCCGCAGCGGCGTCAGCCACCGGCTCAGCCGATCGGCGTTGCGCTTGCCCTCACGCCACCAGCGCCAGCTCAGCCACACCGCCAGCCAGAGGGTGAGCGCCGCGGCGAGCAGCAGCCACTTGAACATCGCGCTGTTGGCGCCGGCGGGAATGTCGATCGCCACGCCCGCCAGGATGCCGGGGAAAAAATAGACCGGCGGCCAGGTCAGGCAGCCGATGATGTTCGGCAAGGCAAACTTGTACGGCGGCAGATCGAGCATGCCGGCCACCATCGGCACCAGCGGGCGCGTCGGGCCAACGAAGCGGCCGATCAGAACGGTGGCCATGCTGTGCTGATGCAAGGCGTGCTCGGTTTTATCGAGCAGCGCTTTGTTCTTCTTCAGGAACGACCAGCGGTGCAACGGCCCCTTGAAGGCGCGGCCGACGAAATAAGAGATCCAGTCGCCGAGCAGGCAGCCGACGATCCCCGCCGCCCAGGCGTAGTAGAAGTCCACCTTGCCGCTGCCGATCAGGGCGCCGATGCTGGCCATCATCACCGTGCCGGGCAGCAGTAGCCCTACCAGCGCCAGCGACTCGAGAAAAGCGACCAGCAGAACGACCATCAAGGTGAAAGCCAGTGACTGGGTGATCAAATCTTGTAAATAGGCTTCCATTACACCTCTGCGGATTATTCGGCCAAACGGGGCGAAGGATTTTCCAGTGCAGCCGCAGACGAGTCAATCGATGAATTGTATGCGTATTTGGCAACGCCGCACGGCAATGGACAATCACTGTATAAAAACCCATACTATAATTTATCTATATTAGCGCCAAAACCGACATCTCGCTGAATGTCGCGCACGCCGCCCGACGGAAGACGAAGGGGTTATGACAGCACTGCAACAGGGTTTCCTGCTCACTCGCCACTGGCGCGACACGCCCGCCGGCACCGAGGTCGAATTTTGGCTGGCGACCGACGCGGGCCCGCGTCAACTGCGCTTGCCGCCGCAAACCTCGGTGGCGTTTATCCCCGCGGAACACAGGCAGCGCGCGGAACTGCTGCTGCGCGAAGAACGGCAAGTCGAACTGAAACCGCTGGCGCTGACGGATTTTCATCACCGCCCGATGCTGGGGCTGTACTGCCGCCAGCACCGTCAGCTCATCAAACTGGAAAAGCTGCTGCGGGAAGGCGGCGTTACGCTCTACGAGGCCGACATTCGCCCGCCCGAGCGCTACCTGATGGAACGCTTCATCACCGCGCCGGTGTGGTTCAGCGGCCAGGGCAACGGCGGCGGGCCGTTGCTCAGCGGCCAGATGAAGCCGGCGCCGGACTACCGCCCGACGCTCAGGCTGGTGTCGCTGGATATCGAAACCACCGCCCACGGCGAACTTTACTCCATCGCGCTGGAAGGCTGCGGCCAGCGGCAGGTCTACATGCTGGGGCCGGCCAACGGCGGCGATGCGCCGCTGGATTTCGATCTGGAATACTGCGTCAGCCGCCCCCAGCTGCTGGAACGGTTGAACGCGTGGCTGGAGCGCCACGATCCTGACGCCATCATCGGCTGGAACCTGGTGCAGTTCGATCTGCGGGTGCTGCAAAAGCACGCCGAACGCTACCAGATCCCGCTGCGGCTGGGCCGTGGCGGCAACTTGCTGGAGTGGCGTGAGCACGGCTTCAAGCAGAACCACTTTTTCGCCGCCGCCGCCGGCCGCCTGATCATCGACGGCATTGAGGCGCTGAAATCCGCCACCTGGAACTTCCCCTCCTTCAGCCTGGAATACGTTTCGCAGGAACTGCTGGGCGAAGGCAAAGCGATCGACAACCCTTATCAGCGCATGGCGGAGATCGACCGACGCTTCGCCGAAGACAAGCCGGCGCTGGCCCGCTACAACCTGAAGGACTGCGAGCTGGTGACGCGCATCTTCGCCAAGGCCGATCTGCTCAACTTCCTGCTGGAACGTGCCACCGTCACCGGGCTGGCGGCCGATCGCAGCGGCGGATCGGTGGCGGCCTTCAGCCACCTCTATATGCCGCGCATGCATCGCCTGGGCTTTGTCGCCCCCAACCTCGGCGAACAGCCGGAGGAACACAGCCCCGGCGGCTTCGTGATGGACTCCCAGCCCGGCCTGTACGATTCGGTGCTGGTGCTGGACTATAAAAGCCTGTACCCGTCGATCATCCGCACCTTCCTGATCGATCCGGTCGGGTTGGTGGAAGGCATGCGCCACCCAAGCGACGCCGACTCGGTGCCCGGCTTTCGCAACGCCCGCTTCTCGCGCAGCAAACACTGCCTGCCGGCGATCGTCGAACAGATCTGGCAGGGGCGCGAGGCCGCCAAGCGCCAACACAATAAGCCCCTGTCGCAGGCGTTGAAGATCATCATGAACGCGCTGTACGGCGTGCTGGGATCGAGCGGCTGCCGCTTCTTCGATCCGCGGCTGGCGTCGTCGATCACCCTGCGCGGCCACGAGATCATGCGCCAAACCCGCGAGCTGATCGAAGCCGAAGGCTATCAGGTGATTTACGGCGATACCGACTCCACCTTCGTCTGGCTGAAACAGCCGCATGACGAGCAGCAGGCGGCGCAGATCGGCCGGGCGCTGGTGCAGCGGGTCAACGCCTGGTGGCAGCAGCATCTGCAGCAGCAGTTCGGGCTGGAGAACGCGCTGGAGCTGGAGTTCGAAACCCACTATTCCCGCTTCCTGATGCCGACCATTCGCGGAGCCGAACAGGGCAGCAAGAAGCGCTACGCCGGCCTGATCGCGCGTGCCGACGGTCAGGAAGAGATGGTGTACAAAGGCCTGGAAACGGTGCGCACCGACTGGACGCCGCTGGCGCAGCAGTTCCAGCAGCAGCTCTATCAACGCATCTTCAAACGGCAACCCTACCAGGACTATGTGCGCGACTACGTCGGCAAAACCCTGAACGGCGACTTCGACGAGCAGCTGGTGTACCGCAAACGCCTGCGCAGAAAGCTCGACGACTATCAGCGCAACGTACCGCCGCACGCCCGCGCCGCGCGCATCGCCGACGACTACAACCGCAGCCAGGGGCGGCCGCTGCAGTATCAGAACGGCGGCTGGATCAGCTACGTGATGACCGTCGCCGGGCCGGAACCGCTGGAAACTCGCCATTCGCCCATCGACTATCAGCATTACCTCGAACGTCAGCTGCAACCGGTGGCAGACGCTATACTCCCTTTCTTGCACGACGATTTCACCACGCTGGTCACCGGGCAGATGGGGCTGTTTTGAGATTGCGCCAGGTTAAGAAAAATCATCCGGTTTTGCAGGTGACGAACGCGCCGCCTTCCATTACCATAGCGCCCTTCCCAAAACTGAACCACGCTTAGCCCTGCCGTCTCGCGACGTCTGCATGGCGTGAACGGCTATTGCCCGTCAAATTTAAAACAAACCGGGATTAGCAGACGTTCAGTACAGGTGCCGCGGCCCTTCCCGCCCGGTAACAAGACTTACTTACAAAGAATCGAGCCGACAATATATGCCTTTTACTCTTGGTCAACGCTGGATCAGCGACACGGAAAGCGAATTAGGACTGGGCACCGTCGTGGCGCTGGACGCGCGCATGATTACCCTGCTTTTCCCCGCCACCGGTGAAAACCGCCTCTATGCCAGAAACGATTCGCCGATCACCCGCGTGATGTTCAACCCGGGCGATACCGTCAGCAGCCACGAGGGATGGCAGCTGCAGGTGGAAGAGGTGAAAGAGGAAAACGGTCTGTTGACCTATATCGGCACCCGCCAGGACACCCAGGAAAGCGGCGTGGCGATGCGCGAAGTCCTGCTGGACAGCAAGCTGACCTTCAGCAAACCGCAGGATCGTCTGTTCGCCGGCCAAATCGACCGCATGGATCGTTTCGCGCTGCGTTTCCGCGCGCGCAAATACCAGAGCGAGCAGTATCGCCTGCCGTTCGCCGGCCTGCGCGGCATGCGCGCCAGCCTGATCCCGCACCAGTTGCACATCGCCCATGAAGTCGGCCAGCGCCATGCGCCGCGCGTCCTGCTGGCGGACGAAGTCGGCCTCGGAAAAACCATCGAAGCCGGCATGATCATCCACCAGCAGCTGCTGGCGGGCCGCGCCGAGCGCGTGCTGATCGTGGTGCCGGAAACGCTGCAGCACCAGTGGCTGGTGGAGATGATGCGCCGCTTCAACCTCTACTTCTCGCTGTTCGACGACAGCCGCTACGCCGAAGCCAAGCTCGACAGCAGCAACCCGTTCGAAACCGAACAGCTGGTGATCTGCTCGCTGGACTTCGTGCGCCGCAACAAGCAGCGCCTGGAAGAGCTGGCAGACGCCCAGTGGGATCTGCTGGTGGTCGACGAAGCGCACCACCTGGCCTGGAGCGAAGAAGCGCCGAGCCGCGAATATCAGGTGATCGAACAGCTGGCCGAGCATATCCCCGGCGTGCTGCTGCTGACCGCCACCCCGGAGCAGCTGGGCCAACAGAGCCACTTCGCGCGCCTGCGCCTGCTCGATCCAAACCGTTTCCACGACTACGGCGAGTTCGTCGCCGAGCAGCAGAAATACCGCCCGGTGGCCGACGCCGTCACCCTGCTGCTGAGCGGTGAGCGCCTGGCCGACGACAAATTGAACCTGCTGGGTGAGCTGATCGATGAGCAGGACATCGAACCGCTGCTCAAAGCCGCCAACAGCGAGGGCGACAACGCCGAGCAGGCGCGCCAGGAACTGGTCACCATGCTGATGGATCGCCACGGCACCAGCCGCGTGCTGTTCCGCAACACCCGTAACGGCGTGAAGGGCTTCCCGCACCGCAACCTGCACCAGATCAAGCTGCCGTTACCGACCCAGTATCAGACCGCGATCAAAGTCTCCGGCATCATGGGCGCCAAGAAGTCCGTCGAAGCGCGCGCGCGCGACATGCTGTACCCAGAGCAGATCTACCAGGAATTCGAAGGCGAAAACGCTACCTGGTGGAACTTCGACCCGCGCGTCGAGTGGCTGCTGGACTACCTGCTGGCCAACCGCAACGAAAAAGTGCTGGTGATCTGCGCCAAGGCCGACACCGCGCTGCAGCTGGAGCAGGTACTGCGCGAGCGTGAGGCGATCCGCGCCGCGGTGTTCCACGAAGGGTTGTCGATCATCGAGCGCGACCGCGCCGCCGCCTACTTCGCTTCCGAAGAGGAAGGCGCACAGGTGCTGCTGTGTTCCGAGATCGGCTCCGAAGGCCGCAACTTCCAGTTCGCCAGCCAGCTGGTGATGTTCGATCTGCCGTTCAACCCGGATCTGCTGGAGCAGCGTATCGGCCGTCTGGACCGTATCGGCCAGATGCACGATATCCAAATCATGGTGCCTTACCTGGAGCACACCGCGCAGGCGGTGCTGGGCCGCTGGTTCCACGAGGGGCTGGACGCCTTCGAACACACCTGCCCGACCGGCCGCACCATCTACGACAGCTGCTACGAGCAGTTGATCGGCTATCTGGCCGCGCCGACCGAGCAGGAAGGCTTCGACGAATTCATCCACGCCTGCCGCCAGCAGCACGATCAGTTGAAAGCGCAGCTGGAACAGGGCCGCGACCGCCTGCTGGAGATGCACTCCAACGGCGGCGACAAAGCCCAGGCGCTGGCCGCCGCCATCGCCGAGCAGGATAACGACGTCAATCTGGTGGGCTTCGCGCTCAACCTGTTCGACATCGTCGGCATCAATCAGGAAGACCGCAGCGACAACCTGATCGTGCTGACGCCGTCCGATCATATGCTGGTGCCGGACTTCCCGGGCCTGCCGCAGGACGGCTGCACCGTCACCTTCGACCGCGATCGGGCGCTGTCGCGCGAAGACGCGCAGTTCGTCAGCTGGGAGCATCCGATCATCCGCAACGGCCTGGATCTGATCCTGTCCGGCGACACCGGCAGCTGCGCAGTGTCCCTGTTGAAAAACAAAGCGTTGCCGGTCGGCACCCTGCTGGTTGAGCTGGTTTACGTGGTAGAAGCCCAGGCGCCGAAGCACCTGCAGCTGACCCGCTTCCTGCCGCCGACGCCGATCCGCATGCTGATGGACCGCAAGGGCACCAACCTGGCGGCGCAGGTCGAGTTCGAAAGCTTCAACCGCCAGCTGAACGCGGTCAACCGCCACACCTCCAGCAAGCTGGTCAACGCCGTGCAGCAAGACGTGCACGCCATGCTGCAGCAGGCGGAAAGCCTGGTGGAAGCGCAGGCGCGCACGCTTATCGAACAGGCGAAGCAAGAGGCGGACGACAAGCTGAGCGCCGAGCTGGCGCGTCTGGAAGCGCTGAAGGCGGTCAACCCGAACATCCGCGACGACGAAGTCGAAGCGCTGGAGTTCAACCGCCGTCAGG
Organism: Serratia sp. A07; assembly: GCF_058725505.1. Lineage (NCBI taxonomy): Bacteria > Pseudomonadati > Pseudomonadota > Gammaproteobacteria > Enterobacterales > Yersiniaceae > Serratia > Serratia sp. A07. Next base: position 185,649 of record NZ_JBZXDO010000004.1, on the reverse strand, counting down.
TGCTGGCCAACCTCAATGAAGCCGGCTGGCGCCTGGACGCCATTCGTCTGGTGGTGGTCACCCACCAGTAACCGGCGCGACGCGGGGAGGCAACCGCCTCCCCGTTCGGCCCTTATCGCGGAGCCAAGATGGAACCCTACAATCCCCCGCAGGACCCGCTGCACATCCTTTATCAGGATGAACACATCATGGTGGTCAACAAGCCCAGCGGCTTGCTGTCGGTGCCCGGCCGCGCGCCGGAAAACAAAGACAGCCTGATGACCCGTATTCAGGCCGCTCATCCGGCCGCCGAATCGGTGCACCGGCTGGACATGGCCACCAGCGGGGTGATCGTGGTGGCGCTCAACAAGGCCGCCGAGCGTGAGCTGAAGCGTCAGTTTCGCGAACGCGAACCGAAGAAATCCTATATCGCCCGCGTTTGGGGGCATATGGAGCATGACGAAGGGTTGGTGGACTTGCCGCTGATCTGCGATTGGCCGAACCGGCCGCTGCAGAAAGTGTGTTTTGACACCGGCAAAGCGGCGCAAACGGAATATCGGGTGCTGTCGCGCGACGCCGACGGCAGCACCCGCGTGAAGCTAACGCCGATCACCGGCCGCTCGCACCAGCTGCGGGTGCACATGCTGGCGCTGGGGCATCCGATCCTCGGCGACGGTTTCTACGCCCCGCCGGAGGCCAAGGCGATGGCGCCGCGGCTGCAACTGCATGCGCAAGAGCTGCGCATCACCCACCCCGCCTTCCAGACGCCGATGCACTTTCGCGCCGAGCCGGATTTCTAAGGCTAAAACCCAACGGGCCCAGCATACCGGGCCCGCTTACATCGCTTATTTAAAGCCTTTCTCACGTTTGATCAGGTCGTACGCCGCCTGAATCTCCTGCGCTTTCTGCTTGGCCATTTCCATCATCTGCGGCGGCAAGCCTTTCGCCACCAGCTTATCCGGATGGTGTTCGCTCATCAGTTTGCGGTAGGCGCGTTTGATGGTGGCGGCATCGTCGCTGCTGCGCACGCCGAGCACCTTGCACGCGTCGTCGAGCGTCGGGCCGCGCTGAGCCTGCTGATAGCCGCCCTGCGAATACCCGCCCTGCTGACCGCCGCCGAACTGGCGCCCACCTTCCATCATGCTGAGGAACTGGTCGAACTGCGCGCGTGAAATACCCAGCTCCTCGGCGATGACGTACAGCACCTGGCGTTCGTTCGGGTGCAGCGAGCCGTCGGCGAACGCCGCCTGAATCTGAATTTCCAGAAACATCCGAATCAAATCGAAGCGGCCAAAACAGATGCTGCGGAACTGCTGCAGCGTCTCACGCAGCGGGAACTGACTCTGTTTGCCCTCGCGGAACGCCTGCTGCGCCGCGGTGCGCGCTTCGCCATGCAGCTGCAGGCGATCCATGAACAGGCTGGCGATCTGGATATCCGCCTCGGTAACGCGTCCTTTGGATTTGGTCAGGTGGCCCATCACCTGAAAAGTGGTGCGGAAAAACAGCGTTTGCCGCGTTTGCTGGTCGGTGAAGAACCCCCGGCTGCGCTTGTTGCTGCGCGCCGTATCGATCATATGACCGATAATCAGCCCCAGAACTACACCCCAGAATCCCGCGCCAGACCAGATGGCGACGATGACGCCGAGCAGTTTTCCCCAATACTGCATATACTCCTCAATTATCATGCCGAAAGCCGCCCACTCCCCTTCGCTTCAGGAAAGGGTGCAGGCGATTTTTCCTAGAATTTGGATTATCATACCTGTCATTTATCTTTGCGCCTAACGACGACGCAAGTAAACGGCTGGATTTAGCACTAGCGCAACGCAGATGAGTAATATAGTCTCTGACCGTTTGCCGGACATGACGCCTCTGATGACGGAACACCAAAACCGCGTATGAAAAAAAGTTTCCCAACACTGCTGGCCACGATGATTTGGACGGCACTCTACAGTCAGCATGCGCTGGCTGATCTGGCCGAGCAATGCATGCTTGGCGTTCCCGTTTACGACAAGCCTTTGGTCAGCGGCGATCCGAACAGCCAACCGGTGACGATCAATGCCGATGACTCGCGCGCCGACTACCCGAAAAGCGCCCTGTTCAGCGGCAACGTGCGCGTCGAGCAGGGCAACAGCACCCTGACCGCCAAAGAAGTTGAGCTGAACCAGACGGAAAAACCCGGCCAGACGGAGCCGGTGCGTACCGTCACCGCCACCGGCGACGTGCACTACAGCGACAATCAGATCAAACTGAAAGGCCCGAAGGCCTGGTCGAACCTAAACACCAAAGATACCGACGTCTATGAAGGCGACTACCAGATGGTAGGCCGTCAGGGGCGCGGCGACGCCGACAAGATGAAGATGCGCGGCGCCAACCGTTACACCATTCTGGAAAACGGCACCTTTACCTCCTGTCTGCCGGGCGACGACAGCTGGAGCGTGGTCGGCTCCGAAGTGATCCACGATCGCGAAGAACAGGTGGCGGAAGTGTGGAACGCCCGCTTCCGCATCGGCGGCGTGCCGGTGTTCTACAGCCCGTACCTGCAGCTGCCGGTCGGCGACAAGCGCCGTTCCGGCTTCCTGATCCCGAACGCCAAGTACGGCAGCAACAACGGCTTCGAGTTCATGTTGCCGTACTACTGGAACATCGCGCCGAACTACGACGCCACCATCACGCCGCACTATATGTCCAAGCGCGGCCTGCAGTGGCAGACCGAGTTCCGTTATCTGGTGCAGCCGGGCCTCGGCCTGATGGAGTTCGACTGGCTGCCGGACGACAAGGAATACGGCAAAGATCATGACGACAACAAACGCTGGTTGTTCTACTGGAACCACAACGGCGTCATGGATCAGGTGTGGCGCTTCAACGTCGACTATACCAAGGTCAGCGACTCTAAATACTTCACCGACCTGGACTCCAAGTACGGCTCCACCACTGACGGCTACGCCACGCAGAAATTCAGCCTCGGCTATGCCAACGAGAACTGGAACGCCACGCTGAGCTCCAAACAGTTCCAGATTTACGACGACACCGATCGTTCACAGTCGGACTCGTATAAAGTCCAGCCACAGCTGGATCTGAACTACTACAAGAACGACCTCGGCCCGTTCGACTTCCATATCTACGGTCAGGCGGCCAAGTTCACCAGCGTCAACCCATACAGCCCGGACGCCACCCGTCTGCATATGGAGCCGACGCTCAACCTGCCGTTGACCAACGGCTGGGCCAGCCTGAACACCGAAGCCAAGGTGATGGCGACCCATTACCAGCAGGATATTCCTGACGGTTTCGCCGCCAACTACCAGAGCCGTAAAGGCGTCGCTGCACCGGAACTTGATGACTCGGTCAACCGCGTACTGCCGCAGTTCAAGGTTGACGGCAAGCTGGTATTCGAACGACCGATGATCTGGGCCGAAGGCGCCACCCAGACGCTGGAGCCGCGCGTGCAGTACCTGTACGTGCCGTACCGCGACCAGAGCAACATCTACACCTACGACACCACGCTGCTGCAGACCGACTACTCCGGCCTGTTCCGCGACCGCACCTACAGCGGCCTGGATCGCATCGCTTCGCAGAACCGCGTTTCCACCGGTTTGACCACCCGCATTTATGATGACGCGCTGGTTGAACGTTTTAACGCTTCCGTGGGTCAAATCTACTACTTCAGCCGTTCGCGCACCGGCGACCAGGTAACCGGGTACGACAACAACGACGATACCGGCAGCGTGGCCTGGGCCGGCGATACCTATTGGAAAATCGACGATCGTTGGGGCCTGCGCGGCGGCCTGCAGTACGACACCCGCCTGAACAGCGTCTCGCTGGGCAACGGCGTGGTGGAATACCGCCAGGATGCCGAGCGCGTGGTGCAGCTGAACTACCGTTACGCCACGCCGGAATATATCCAGACGGCGTTGAACACCAAAACGGTTCCGGCCTTCCAGGACGGCATCTCGCAGGTGGGCATCACCGGCAGCTGGCCGATCGCCGATCGTTGGGCGGTGGTCGGGGCGTATTATTACGACACCCGCGCCAAACAATCCGCCGATCAGCTGGTGGGGCTGAAGTACAACACCTGCTGCTGGGCAGTGACCCTGGGCTATGAGCGCAAGATCACCGACTGGAACAACAGCAACAATACCAGCGTTTACGACAACAGAGTTTCGTTCAACGTCGAACTGCGCGGCCTGAGCAGCGATCATAGTCTCGGCTCCGCAGAAATGCTGCGCTCCGGCATTCTGCCGTATCAGCGCGCATTCTGACGCTTTGCAACACTTTGAAAACGAGAACTTTCACCCGCATTTGCGGATTACATAATGGGAAATGTATGAAGAACTGGAGAACGCTTATTCTCGGATTGGTGGTTTGCGCCAATGCCGCGTTCGCAGCACCCCAAGAAGTGGATAAAGTCGCCGCCGTCGTGGATAACGGCGTGGTACTCGAAAGCGACGTCAACGGTCTGTTGCAGTCAGTGAAGCTCAACGCCCAGCAGGCCGGCCAACAGCTGCCGGACGACAAGACGCTGCGCCATCAGATCATCGAACGCCTGATCATGGATAACATCCAGCTGCAGATGGCCAAGAAAATGGGCATCACCGTGTCCGACGCCGATCTGGATAAAGCGATCGCCAATATCGCCGCACAAAACAAGATGAGCGTCGATCAGCTGCGCAGCCGCCTGTCGTACGAAGGGTTGAACTACAACACCTACCGTTCGCAGATCCGCAAAGAGATGCTGATCTCCGAAGTGCGTAACAACGAAGTGCGCCGCCGCGTCACCATCCTGCCGCAGGAAGTGGACTCGCTGGCCAAACAGGTGGGCGCGCAGAACGGCAGCGACACCGAAATGAACATCAGCCACATCCTGATCCCGCTGCCGGAGAACCCGTCTCAGCAGCAGGTCGACAAAGCCGAAGAGCTGGCCAAACGCCTGGTGGGCGAGATCAACAGCGGCGCCGACTTCGGCAAGCTGGCGATCACTTACTCCGCCGACTCTCAGGCGCTGAAAGGCGGCAACATGGGCTGGGGCAAGCTGCAAGAGATCCCGACCCTGTTCGCGGAACGTCTGGTGAGCGCCAAGAAAGGCGACGTCGTCGGCCCAATCCGCTCCGGCGTCGGCTTCCACATCCTGAAAGTGAACGACATCCGCGGCGCGAGCCAGTCGGTGTCGGTTACCGAAGTGCACGCCCGTCACATCCTGCTGAAACCTTCGGTGGTGCTGACCGACGATCAGGCGCGCGCCAAGCTGCAATCCGTTGCGGAAGCGATCAAGAGCGGCCGCGCCAAGTTTGCCGACGAAGCCAAACAGCTGTCGCAGGATCCGGGTTCCGCCATGCAGGGCGGCGATCTGGGCTGGGCTTCCCCGGACATCTACGATCCGGCCTTCCGCGATGCATTGCTGAAGCTGAGCAAGGGTGAAATCAGCGCGCCGGTCCACTCCTCCTTCGGTTGGCACCTGATCCAGCTGCTGGATACCCGCCAGGTGGATAAGACCGACGCCGCGCAAAAAGATCGCGCTTACCGCATGCTGTTCAACCGCAAGTTCGCCGAAGAAGCACAGACCTGGATGCAGGAACAGCGCGCCCAGGCTTACGTGAAGATCCTCGATGGCAGCGATGCACAGCAATAAACGCGTCGTCATTACCCCCGGCGAACCCGCCGGGGTAGGGCCGGATTTGGTGGCAGCGCTGGCGCAACAGTATTGGCCTGTTGAGCTGGTGGTGTGCGCCGATCCTGCCCTGCTGCTTGAACGCGCCCAACTTTTGGGCCTGCCGCTGACGCTGCGCGACTACCAGCCGCAGCAACCGGCCGAAGCACAACGCGCCGGCACGCTGACCGTGCTGCCGGTCCCGCTCGCTCACCCGGTCACCGCCGGGGAGCTGAACGTCGGCAACAGCGCCTACGTGGTGGAAACCCTGGCGCGCGCCTGCGACGGCTGCCTGAACGGCGAATTCGCTGCGCTGATCACCGGCCCGGTGAACAAGGGCGTGATCAACGACGCCGGCGTGCCGTTTATCGGCCATACCGAATTCTTTGCCGATCGCAGCCGCTGCGATCGCGTGGTGATGATGCTCGCGACCGAAGAGCTGCGCGTGGCGCTGGCGACCACCCACCTGCCGCTGCTGGCGGTGCCGGGCGCCATCACGCAACAGAGCCTGTTCGAAGTCATCCGCATCCTCGACCACGATCTGAAAACCAAATTTGGCATCGCCCGGCCGCACATTTACGTTTGCGGTCTGAATCCCCACGCCGGGGAAGGCGGCCATATGGGGCACGAAGAGATAGACACCATCATCCCGGCGCTCGACGTGCTGCGCGCTGAGGGCATCCATCTTGTCGGCCCGCTGCCGGCGGACACCCTGTTCCAGCCCAAATATCTGCAAGATGCCGATGCGGTGCTGGCGATGTATCACGATCAGGGGCTGCCGGTGCTAAAATACCAAGGGTTCGGCCGCGCGGTGAATATCACCCTCGGTTTGCCTTTCATACGCACCTCGGTCGACCACGGTACCGCTCTGGAACTGGCCGGCACCGGCACCGCCGATGTCGGCAGTTTCCAAACGGCCCTGAATCTCGCCATTAAAATGATAATTAATTGTAATGAATAACAGAGTCCACCAAGGGCACTTTGCCCGCAAACGCTTTGGACAAAACTTTTTAACCGATCAGTTTGTCATCGATAGCATTGTCTCCGCCATTCACCCGCAGCCGGGCGAAGCGGTGGTCGAGATCGGCCCCGGCCTCGGCGCCCTGACCGAGCCGGTCGGCGCACGCATGGACCGCATGACGGTGATCGAACTGGACCGCGATCTGGCCACCCGGCTGGAGAACCACCCGCGGCTGAAAGACAAGCTGACCATCCACCAGCAGGACGCCATGACGGTGAATTTCGCCGAACTGGCCGAGGAAGCTGGCCAACCGCTGCGCGTATTTGGTAACCTGCCGTACAATATTTCGACGCCGCTGATGTTCCACCTTTTCAGCTATACTCAGGCAATCCGCGACATGCACTTTATGTTGCAAAAAGAGGTGGTCAACCGTCTGGTGGCCGGCCCGAACAGCAAGGCCTACGGGCGTTTGACCGTGATGGCGCAGTACTACTGCAACGTCATTCCGGTGCTGGAAGTGCCGCCGACCGCGTTCGCGCCGCCGCCGAAGGTCGATTCCGCCGTGGTGCGCCTGGTGCCGCACAGCGTGCTGCCGAACCCGGTGGGCGACGTGCGCATGCTGAGCCGCATCACCACGCAGGCGTTCAACCAGCGGCGGAAAACCATCCGCAATAGCCTGGGCGACCTGTTCACGCCGGAGCAGCTGACGGAGCTGGGCGTCGATCCTTCGCTCAGAGCAGAAAATATTTCTGTGGCGCAGTACTGCAAGCTGGCGAACTGGCTGTCAGCCAATCCGACGCCGCAGCAATAAGGAGTTGTTGTCATGATTGATTCGCCCCGCGTGTGTATTCAGGTTCAGAGCATCTATGTGGAATCACAGTCGATCCCTGAAGAAGAGCGTTACGTCTTCGCCTATACCATCACTATCCGCAATCTGGGGCGGACCGACGTGCAACTGCTGGGCCGTTACTGGCTGATCACCAACAGCAACGGCCGCCAAACCGAAGTTCAGGGCGAAGGCGTGATCGGCGAACAGCCTGTCATTCCGCCCGGCGGAGAGTTTCAGTATACCAGCGGCGCGATTCTGGAAACGCCGCTGGGCACCATGGAAGGCCATTACGAAATGGTGGACCATCAGGGTCAACCGTTCCGCACCGCTATTCCCGTGTTTCGCTTAGCCATTCCAACGCTGATCCATTAATTATGTCGACATACCTTATCGGCGACGTTCACGGCTGTTACGATGAACTGAAGTCGCTGCTGGCTCAGGCTGCTTTCGATCCCGAGCGCGATCGGCTGTGGCTGACCGGCGATCTGGTGGCGCGCGGCCCCGCCTCGCTGGACGTGCTGCGCTTCGTGCGCTCGCTCGGCCCGGCGGTGCGCATGGTGCTGGGCAACCACGATCTGCACCTGCTGGCGGTCTACGCTGGCATCAGCCGCAACAAACCCAAAGATCGCATCACCCCGCTGCTGGAAGCGCCGGACGCCGACGAGCTGATCAACTGGCTGCGCCGCCAACCGGTGCTGCAGGTGGACGATGAGCAAAAGCTGGTGATGGCGCACGCCGGCATCACCCCGCAGTGGGATATCGACACCGCGAAAATGTGCGCGCGCGAAGTGGAAGCGGTCTTGAGCAGCGACAGCTACCCGCTGTTTCTCGACGCCATGTACGGCGACATGCCGAACAACTGGGCGCCGGAACTGAGCGGCCTGGCGCGCCTGCGTTTCAGCACCAATGCGCTCACGCGCATGCGCTACTGCTTCCCCAACGGCCAGCTCGACATGATCTGCAAAGATGCGCCGGGCACCGCGCCGGCGCCGCTGAAGCCGTGGTTCGAGCTGCCGCGCCTGGTGGATCCGGAATACACCATCGTCTTCGGTCACTGGGCCTCGCTGGAAGGCAAGGGCACGCCGGAAGGCGTGATCGGGCTGGACACCGGCTGCTGCTGGGGCGGCGATCTGACGATGCTGCGCTGGGAAGACCGCCGTTACTTCACGCAGCCCGCCAACCGTGGCGAGGCGCCTGACCACGCCGGCAGACTGGCCGCGTCCTGAAAACATAAAGGCGGCCCCAGGCCGCCTTGGTTCTCTTTACTGCCTTACGCCCCAATCACCCCGCCATCTTCACGCGTGATCATCAATACCGATGAACGCGGGCGCGGGCTGTTGTTCGGGAAGTGCGAATCGCCCTCTTCTCCCGGATGCTGCACGTTGACGAACATCGTCTTGTAGTCCGGAGTGAAGGTGATGCCGGTCAGTTCGCAGGACTTCGGCCCCACCATGAAACGGCGAATTTCGCCGCTGACCGGATCGCCCACCAGCATCTGGTTGTTGCCCTGCCCGACGTAATCCCCCTTGTTGCTGTACTTGCCGTCGGTGAGGATCCACAGGCGGCCGGCGCGATCGAAGCCCAGCCCGTCCGGGCTGTTGAACGTGTTGTCCGCCGTGATGTTCGGCGTGCCGCGGTTGACGCCTTCCGGGTGGGCAATCGGGTTGCCACACAGCGCATACATGTCCCAGGCAAAGGTGCCGGCGGTGGCGTCACCGCCTTCGTCCCAGCGAATGATCTGGCCATAGATATTGTTCGGCCGCGGGTTGGCGGCGTTCAGCGGCATCCCTTCCTCACCGCGCTTACTGTTGTTGGTCAGCGTGCAATAAGCGCGGCCGTCATGCGGGTTCACCGCGATCCACTCCGGGCGATCCATCTTGGTGGCGCCGACCTGCTGTGCCGCCTTGCGGGCGAAGATCAGCACTTCGGCCTCATCGCGGAAGCCGTTCTCCGGCGTCAGGCCATTCTTGCCGAACTCGAGCGCAATCCAGCGCCCTTTGCCCTTCAGCGGCGTGCCGGCGTCGTCACCGTCGAACTGCGCCACGTACAGCGTTCCCTCATCCAGCAGCGTGCGATTGTTGGCCGGATTGGCGGCGTCGACCACGCCTTTGGAAACGTACTTATAGATATGTTCGCCGCGCTCGTCGTCCCCCATGTACACCACCAGGCGGCCATCTTTGGCCACGGTCACCGCCGCATTTTCATGCTTGAAGCGGCCCAGCGCGGTGTGCTTGATGGGCGTCGAAGTCGGATTCAGCGGATCGATCTCCACGATCCAGCCGTGGCGGTTGAATTCGTTGGGGTTCTTCGCCACGTCGAAGCGCTCGTCATAGTCCGGCCAGTTACGCTCCGGCTCGCTGACCTTCAGCGTATAGCGCTTCTGTTCCGGCGTGGTTGGGTAATCGGCCTGACGGGTGCCGAAGTAGGTATCGAAGTTTTCTTCGCAGGTCAGGTAAGTGCCCCACGGCGTCTTGCCGTTGGCGCAGTTGCCGAAGGTGCCCAGCACCTTGCGTCCGCTCGGATCGGCGGCGGTCTGCAGCAGCGGATGCCCGGCGGCCGGGCCGCTGAACTGCATGTCGGTGTTGGCGGTGATGCGGCGGTTATAGCGCGACGGGCGCTCCACTTCCCAACGCTGGCCGTCGCCGACGCGCTTTACCGCCACGATGGAAACACCGTGCGCCGCCTGGGATTTACGCACCTCTTCCAGGCTGGTGGCCTTGGTGCCGCCGTGGGCGAACAGGTATTGCTCGTTGACGTATTCGTTATTGATGGCCATCACGCCGTGGCGATCGTCGATCGGGAAGAAACTCATGCCGTCGTTATTGTCGCCGAACTGTTTTTCCTGATCGGCGGCGCTGTTGTTGCCCTGCGGATCGAAAGCCGGTGCGCCATCCACCAGCGGCTCCCCCCAGGAGATCAGCACCTCCGCACGGTAGCCCGGTGCGATGGTCACCTCGTCGGCGGTAGAGGCGGCGATGCCCTGAAAGCCCAGCAGTTTGTTCGGCGGCAGATCCTCGGCCAACGCCTCGGCGGAGACCGACCAGATGCCGCCGCCGAGAAAGCCGGCCAGGCCGACGGCGCCGGCGCTGCCGAGCAGCAGTTTGCGGCGAGTGGGATCGATCAGGCGGTCGGCGTCTAATTGCTCAATTTGCTTGGTCATAGCGTGGTTACCTTTTTAGTTATGGCGCCGCGGTCAAGATTCACCAGAGTTGCCGGGGCGCTCGGAGTTGGGCTTCATACTAATCAGGTAATGTGACGGAAAGGTTACGGACGACGGGCGCAAAAAGGCCGGGGGCGCAATTGCTTGCGCCCCCGGGGAGAGTTGGCTAACGCGCTGAAATCAACGGCGCTGCAGGATCTCGAAGCAGTAGCTGTGCGAGTTCAGATCGTCGGCGTCGTGGAACTCGCTGAACGTGGTTTCCCACTCGTCCGGCTCGTAATCCGGGAAGTGGGTATCGCCGCCGACCTCGGCGTCGATGTGCGTCAGGTACAGGCGATCGGCGCGCGGCAGCAGCTGGGTATAGATACGCCCACCGCCGATCACCATCACTTCTTCCACGTCGCCGGCGGCGGCCAGCGCTTCATCCATCGAGGTCACCCAGGTCACCCCGGCTTCGCTGCCCGGACGGCTGCTCAAAACGATATTGTGGCGGCCCGGCAGCGGGCGGCCGATGGACTCGAAGGTCTTGCGGCCCATAATAACCGGCTTATTCAACGTGTTGCGTTTAAACCACGCAAGGTCCGCCGGCAGGTGCCACGGCATGGCGTTTTCCATGCCAATAACGCGATCCGCCGCCAAGGCAGCGATCAGGCTGATAATCATTGTTTAACCCTGTGTAGGCAGCAAAATTGGTGACACTATACGTAAAGGCCTGAGTGCCGTCGATAGGCTAATCAAGCAAGATGAATATATAAGATAGCTCTTATCAGCATATCTAATAACCAACGATCTCCCGCCGGGAAATTTCACACGCCGGGGCGTTTGCGGTACAGCCACAGGCCCGGCAGCGACAGGCCGATCGACAACGCGCCGACGATGAAACTGGCCTTGAGGAAGTTGGTGATCATGGTCTCCATCAAGGCTTCGCTGTAGCCCAAATGTGAGATCTCTACCACAGTTATCATCGCGGTATAGGCGGAAATGCCGGGGAACATCGGGATCACCGCCGCCACGGTGAACACCTTCGGGTGCGCCAGCAGCCAGCGCGACCAGTAGATACCGATGATACCGATCAGGATCGCCGCCAGCAGCGAGGCCCACTCGATGTTCATGCCGCCGTGCATCATCAGCATGCGCGAACCGCGCCCGATGGCCCCAAGCAACGCGCAATAACGCAGCGCGCGCAGCGGCACGTTGAACACCATGGCGAAGCCCAGCGCCGGCACCGCCGCCAACAACATCTCCTGCAACAAGGCCCACAACAGACTCATGACCACCCCCGCAGATCCCACAGCGACATCGCCATCACCACCCCGATGCAGGTCGCCAGCGTCAGCAGGCTGGCCATCGCCCAGCGCGCCAGCCCGGTATTGACGTGCCCCTTGAACATATCGGCCACCGCGTTGATCAGCGGGAAGCCCGGCACCAGCAACAGCACGCTGGCGGCCATCGCCACGCTCGAGGTGTCCTTAAACGCCGGCAGGCGCAGCAGCAGCCCGGAGATCGACGTCGCAACAAACGCCGTCAGGCAAAAATTGATCAGCGGATTCATATGGCGGGCGGTGAGAATTTGGCGCACCAGCATCGCCGTGCCACTGGCGATAAAGGTCACCAGGAAGGCGTCAGCGCCACCACCGTTGAGCATGCTGAAGCACCCGCAGGACAACCCCACCATCAGCACCACCAGCCAGCGCGGGTAGCGCAACGGCCGGATCCGGTCAAAACGGCGCGCCACGTCGTGCGCATCCGCCAGGTGGTGCTCGGCGAGGATCACGATATGCTGCACTTCGGTCACCACCTGCATATTGATGCCGCGATCGACGTTCTTGCGGGTGGTGGTCAGACAGGCGCCGTGGCTGAGGGTGGTCAACACCACCGCATTGGCGGAGATCGAGCTTTCCACGCTGTCCATCCCCAGCGCCAGCCCCAGGCGGGTCGACAGCTGTTCCACCACCGTGCTCTCAGCGCCGTGCTGCAACAGCAGCAGCGCGCATTGAATGCACAGGCGGGTTATTTCACGCTGTTGCCGGTGCGGTTCCGGCATGTCTGTGGCGTTAGTCTGCTGCATAGGGCTCCGTCGCTGGCGGTAGATGAATAATTATCATAGAGCCTAACAATACCTCATTGGGTTGATGCGCATCAGAGGAAGCGGCGTTATTATCGCCAGAACTCTGTCTTTTGTGCGAGACGCCCACATGCTTGAAACTTCGCTGTTCGTCGCCGGCATTGCCGCCCTCGGCATGCTCTCCCCCGGCCCGGATTTTTTCCTGGTGATCAAAAACGCCGCCCGCTATCCGCGGCTGGCCGCCATGATGACCGCCTTTGGCGTGATCTGCGGCGTCGCTACCCACATGTCCTACTGCGTCGCCGGGCTGGCGGTGGTGATCACCACCACGCCGTGGTTGTTCAACCTGCTGAAATACGCCGGGGCAGTGTATCTGGTGTGGATCGGCATCCAGGCGCTGCTGTCGCGCGGCGGCGGTAAGATGAACGTCAGCAATCTGCCGAAGCAGCAGGTCAGCCTGAAGAGCGCCTTTGCGCAAGGCTACCTGTGCAACCTGCTGAACCCGAAAGCCACCCTGTTCTTCCTGGCGGTATTCACCCAGGTGCTGCAGATCGATTCCGGCCTGGGCGACAAGCTGTGGTACGCGGGGATTATTCTCGGCCTGTCGGTCATCTGGTGGCCGCTGCTGGTGTTCCTGATCCAGAGCGGGCCGGTGCGCCGCGGGTTGGAAAAGACCCAGAAGATCGTCGACAAGCTGCTGGGCGGTATGCTGATCGCCTTGGGCATCAAGGTCGCACTGAGCTAAGCAAAAAAAGGGGCGCCGATCTGGCGCCCCTACTCTTATCCTTTAGCTTCCACCACTTCATCCTCCGGCGCCTTGCCGTCGATACTGCCGCGCCAGCCGGTCTGCTGCACCCGCGCCAGCCGATTCTGATCCTGCTCGATGGCCGCGCTGAGCATCTCCTTGGCCCGCTGCAGGCTGGCGATGCGGAACTCGGTGTCCTGATAATTCTCCAGCGTGTCTTCCAGCATCTTCAGGTTATAGCGGCGGAACGTATCCGCCTTCTCGCGCGCCTCATAGGCGTCCAGCCCCAGCAGCTCAAGCGTTTCACGGCCGATGCGCAGTGAGCTTTCAAAGGTTTCGCGCTCCGGTTTTTCCACCCCCAGCTGCCGCAGCTGATACCAGTGATCGACGTCGCGCGCTCGCGCCACCACCTTCAGATGCGGGAAGTGCTGCCTGGCCAGCTCGGTTAACGCCAGGCTGTCTTCCACGTCGTCGATGGCGTTGATCAGCACCTTGGCGTGGGCGGCGCCGGCGGCCTCCAGCAAATCGGCGCGCGTGGCGTCGCCGTAGAACACCTTGGTGTCGAATTTGCGCAGCGTCTCGATATGGTCCGGATCGTGATCCAGTACCACGGTGTGTACGCCGTTGGCCAACAGCAAACGGCCGGCGATCTGACCGAAACGGCCGAAGCCGGCGATGATCACGCTGGCATTCTCGTCGTCGATAACGTCAGCCGGGCGCTCCTCTTTCGGCGCATTTTTCTCCAGCTGCGCGGCGATCACCAGCAGCAGCGGCGTGGCCGCCATCGACAGCGCCACCGCCAGCGTCAGCGACTTGGCCCATTCGACCGGCAGGACGCCGGCCAGCTGCGCGGCGCTGAAGATCACGAAGGCGAATTCACTGCCCTGCCCCAGCAGAATGGCGAACAGGCCGCGCTGGCGCTTCGGCACGCCGAGCAGCGGCCCAATCAGCCACAGCAGCGCCGCCTTGATCAGCATAAAGCCCAGCAGCAGCGAGGCGATCAGCAGCGGGTGATGGAACAGCGTGCCGAAGTCGATCGACATGCCGACGCCGATAAAGAACAGCCCCAGCAGCAGCCCCTTGAACGGCTGAATATCGCTCTCCAGCGCGTGGCGGTATTCCGAGCTCGCCAACAGCACCCCGGCGAGGAATGCCCCCATCGCCATCGACAGCCCGGCCATCTCCAGCAGGATGCCGAAACCGAACACCAGGAACAGCGCCACGGCGCTGAACACCTCGCGCATGCCCGAACGGGCGACGAAGTGCAGCAGCGGGCGGGTGACGTAGCGGCCGAGCAGTATCACTATCGTCAACGCGCCCACCACCTTGGCCGCCGACAGCACGAAAGCGCCCAGCGTGGTGGTGGCGCCGCTGCTAGCCAGCAGCGGGATCATCGCCACCAGCGGGATCGCCGCGATATCCTGGAACAGCAGCACCGCAAATGCGCTGCGGCCGATCGGCGACGGCGTCAGGTTGCGTTCGCTCATCGCCTGCATGGCGATGGCGGTGGATGAGAGCGCCAGCGTCAGGCCAATCAACAGCGCCACCTTCCAGTTGAGGCCCAGGAAGTAACAGAAGGCGCTCAGCGCCAGGCCGCAGCCCACCATCTGAATGCTGCCGCCGCCGAACACCGAGGCGCGCAGCATCCACAGCCGCTTGGGATCCAGCTCCAGGCCGATGATAAACAGCATCAGCACCACGCCGATCTCGGCGAAGGTCAGGATCGACTCGGCATCCGACACTAGCTTCAGCCCCCAGGGGCCAATGATGCAGCCGGCAATCAGGTAGCCGAGCACCGAGCCCAGCCCCAGTCGCACCGCGATCGGCACAAACAGCGCGGCGGAGCCGAGGTAGATCAGCCCCTCGATCATCATGTGGTGGTTATCCATGGCTGGCCTCCCGTGTTTCCGCTTCGGCATGTTCCATCAGGTAGTCAACCAACCGCTGCCGGTAGGCTTCGCCGGCGGCGAGCAGCGCCGGTTCGTTGCAGGTAAAGGTGTTATGCAGAGCGAAAAAAGGCTGCCAGTTCATGCCGCAGTAAATCGCCGTGGCCTGCAGCGGCTGCGCCAGCGCGGCGAAGTTGGGAAAGTCGCCCAGCTCGAAGTGGTGCTCGTCGCCGCCGCTGGTCACCGCCCACAGGCAGTCTTTCCCCACCAGCGCGTTGCCGTCGTGGCCGTAGGCCCAGCCGTGCTCCAGCACTTTGTCGATCCACAGCTTCAACAGCGGCGGGAAGCTGTACCACTGCATCGGATGCTGCAGCACCACCAGGTCGGCGCGCTCCAGCGCCCGCTGCTCGGCGTTGATGTCGATATTGAAATCGGGGTACAGCTCATACAGCGAGCGCACCTCTACCTCGGGGAGATCCCTCACCGCCTGCAGCAGGCGCTGGTTGGCATGCGAATGCCGGGGATACGGGTGAGCATAAATTATCAGAATCATTGTTATCGTCGTTCCTTCGTTCCTTGCCAATACACCAAGCATATACCAATCACACAGGGTGACAGTTTGCCCACTGATTGATAGCGGAAATTTTTAACGCCAGCCGACAAATTCGCTGAATAAAAAAGGGCGCTGCATCTGCAGCGCCCCTGGCGTAGCGTTATCGCGCGGTTATTTGCCGATGCGCGCGTGCATTTCCTGCACCGACGTGACCTGCTCGGTCGGATCCGCTTTCAGCGCCATCGCGGTGGCAAAGCCGCCGTTCAGTGTGGTGTCGTAGTGCACCTTGTACTGCAGGGCGCTGCGGCGAATCAGCTTGGAGTCTTCAATCGCCTGACGGCCGGCCGTGGTGTTGACAATGTATGTGTACTCGCCGTTCTTGATACGGTCCTGAATGTGCGGACGCCCTTCGTGCACCTTGTTGACCAGGCGCGGGTTGATGCCCGCTTCGCCCAGCACCACCGCGGTGCCGTGGGTGGCGTCCAGCTCGAAGCCCTGCTTCAGCAGGCTGGCGGCCAAATCGACCACGCGAGCCTTGTCGCCTTCACGCACCGACAGCAGCGCGCGGCCCTGCTTTTTCATGCCCGAGTTACTGCCCAGCATCGCTTTGGAGAAGGCTTCCGCGAAAGTGCGGCCCACGCCCATCACTTCCCCGGTAGAGCGCATTTCCGGCCCCAGAATCGGGTCGACGCCCGGGAATTTGTTGAACGGCAGCACCACCTCTTTTACCGAGTAGTACGGCGGGATAATTTCTTCGGTCACGCCCTGCTCAACCAGCGTTTTGCCCGCCATCACGCGCGCGGCCACTTTGGCCAACGGCACGCCGGTCGCTTTGGACACGAACGGCACGGTACGCGCGGCGCGCGGGTTCACTTCAATCAGGTAGACTTCGTTGTCTTTCACCGCGAACTGCACGTTCATCAGGCCGCGTACCTGCAGCTCGAACGCCAGTTTTTCCACCTGGCGACGCATCACGTCCTGAATTTCCTGGCTCAGGGTGTACGCCGGCAGCGAACACGCGGAGTCGCCGGAGTGCACGCCCGCCTGCTCGATGTGCTCCATGATGCCGCCAATCAGCACGCGCTCGCCGTCGCAGATGGCGTCGACGTCCACTTCCACCGCGTCGTCCAGGAAGCGGTCCAGCAGCACCGGCGCATCGTTGGACACGCTGACCGCAGTCTGGAAGTAACGGCGCAGGTCGGTTTCGTCATAGACGATCTCCATCGCCCGGCCGCCCAGCACGTAGGAAGGGCGCACCACCAGCGGATAGCCGATGCCCGCCGCCTTCTCCACCGCCTGCTCGATGGCGGTGACGGTGGCGTTGGCCGGCTGCTTCAGGCCCAGACGGTTGACCGCCTGCTGGAAGCGCTCGCGGTCTTCGGCGCGGTCAATGGCATCCGGGCTGGTGCCGATGATCGGCACGCCCGCAGCTTCCAGCTCGCGCGCCAGCTTCAGCGGGGTCTGGCCGCCGTACTGCACGATCACGCCCTTCGGCTTCTCGATGCGCACGATTTCCAGCACGTCTTCCAGCGTCACCGGCTCGAAGTACAGGCGGTCGGAGGTGTCGTAGTCGGTGGAGACGGTTTCCGGGTTACAGTTGACCATGATGGTCTCGTAGCCGTCTTCGCGCAGCGCCAGCGAGGCGTGCACGCAGCAGTAGTCGAACTCGATGCCCTGGCCGATACGGTTCGGCCCGCCGCCCAGCACCATCACTTTCGGCCGGTCGTTGGTCGGGTTGGACTCGCACTCTTCTTCATAGGTGGAGTACATGTAGGCGGTGTCGGTGGCGAATTCCGCCGCGCAGGTATCCACGCGCTTGTACACCGGATGCAGGCCGTGGCTGTGGCGCAGCTTGCGAATTTCGCTCTCGGCGACGCCGGCCAGCTTGGCCAGACGCGCATCGGCGAAGCCCTTGCGTTTCAGGGTGCGCAGGAACGCTTTGTTCAGGCCGTTGATGCCCGCTTCGGCCACCTGCTCTTCCAGGCGCACCAGCTCTTCAATCTGCACCAGGAACCAGCGGTCGACGTTGGTCAGGTTGAAGACGCCGTCAACCGACAGACCGGCGCGGAAGGCGTCGGCGATGTACCAGATGCGGTCAGAGCCGGCGTCTTTCAGCTCGCGGCGGATCTTGGTCAGCGCTTCCGGATCGTCCAGGCTTACTTTCGGGTCGAAGCCGGTAGCGCCCACTTCCAGGCCGCGCAGCGCTTTTTGCAGCGACTCCTGCTGGGTGCGGCCGATGGCCATCACTTCGCCGACCGACTTCATCTGGGTGGTCAGGCGGTCGTTGGCGCCGGCGAACTTCTCGAAGTTAAAGCGCGGGATCTTGGTCACGACGTAGTCGATGGACGGTTCGAACGATGCCGGGGTGCGGCCGCCGGTGATGTCGTTCATCAGCTCATCGAGGGTGTAGCCCACCGCCAGCTTGGCGGCGATCTTGGCGATAGGGAAGCCGGTGGCTTTCGACGCCAGCGCCGAAGAGCGCGACACGCGCGGGTTCATTTCGATAACGATCAGGCGGCCGGTTTTCGGGTTGACCGAGAACTGCACGTTGGAGCCGCCGGTTTCGACGCCGATCTCACGCAGCACCGCCATCGAGGCGTTGCGCATGATTTGGTATTCCTTGTCGGTCAGGGTCTGGGCCGGTGCGACGGTGATCGAGTCGCCGGTGTGGATGCCCATCGCGTCGAAGTTTTCGATGGAGCAGACGATGATGCAGTTGTCGTTCTTATCACGCACCACCTCCATCTCGTACTCTTTCCAACCGATCAACGATTCATCGATCAGCAGCTCGTTGGTCGGCGACAGGTCCAGACCGCGTTCGCAGATCTCTTCGAACTCTTCGCGGTTGTAGGCGATGCCGCCGCCGGTGCCGCCCATGGTAAAGGAAGGGCGGATGATGCACGGGAAGCCGACGTCAGCGGCTACCGCCAGCGCTTCTTCCATGGTGTGCGCAATGCCGGAACGCGCGGTGTCCAGACCGATTTTCTTCATCGCCACGTCGAAACGGCGACGGTCTTCAGCCTTGTCGATCGCATCGGCCGTCGCGCCGATCATGGTAACGCCGAACTCGGCCAGCACGCCCTGACGCTCCAGCTCCAGCGCGCAGTTCAGCGCCGTCTGGCCGCCCATGGTCGGCAGCACCGCATCCGGGCGCTCTTTTTCGATGATCTTGCGCACCACTTCCCAGTGGATCGGCTCGATGTAGGTCGCGTCGGCCATTTCCGGGTCGGTCATGATGGTCGCCGGGTTGGAGTTGACCAGAATGACGCGGTAACCCTCTTCGCGCAGCGCTTTGCACGCCTGGGCACCCGAGTAGTCGAACTCACACGCCTGGCCGATAACGATCGGGCCAGCGCCGAGGATCAGGATGCTTTTTATGTCTGTACGTTTTGGCATTTTTTACTGCTCCTGATTATTTGGCGTTAGAACGGTAAGTCTCAATCAGTTCGATAAAGTGATCGAACAACGGCGCGGCATCATGCGGGCCTGGGCTGGCTTCCGGGTGCCCCTGGAAGCTGAACGCCGCTTTGTCGGTGCGGTGAATGCCCTGCACCGTGTGGTCGAACAGCGATTTGTGCGTGACGCGCAGGTTCGCCGGCAGGTTGTTTTCATCGACGGCGAAGCCGTGGTTCTGCGCGGTGATCATCACGGTGTTGTTGTCCAGATCCTTCACCGGGTGGTTGCCGCCGTGGTGGCCGAGCTTCATCTTCATGGTTTTCGCCCCGCTGGCCAGCGCCAGCAGCTGGTGACCCAGGCAGATGCCGAACACCGGAATGTCGGTTTCCAGGAACTGTTTGATGGCGGCGATGGCGTAGTCGCATGGCTCCGGGTCGCCCGGGCCGTTGGACAGGAAGATGCCGTCCGGATTCATTTTCAGCACCTCGTCGGCCGGGGTCTGCGCCGGCACCACGGTCAGGCGGCAGCCGCGATCCACCAGCATGCGCAGGATGTTGCGCTTGGCGCCGTAGTCGTAAGCCACTACGTGGAACGGCAGCTCCGCGGCGGTCTTGGCTTCAGGCAGGTCGCCTTCAAGCGTCCAGCTGCCTTGCTGCCAGCTGTAGGCCTCTTGGGTGGTGACCTCTTTCGCCAGATCCATGCCTTTCAACCCCGGGAAACCTTGCGCCTTGGCCAGGGCCAGCGCGGCGTCCGGCGAGTCGGCGGCGATGATGCAGCCGTTCTGGGCGCCCTTCTCGCGCAGCAGGCGGGTTAATTTACGGGTATCGATATCGGCGATTGCCACGATGTTGTGACGCTTGAGGTAGTCGGACAGGCTTTCTTCGTTGCGGTAGTTGCTGGCGATCAGCGGGAGGTCACGAATGACGAGGCCTTGGGCGTGTACTGCGGAGGATTCTTCGTCGGAAGCATTAGTGCCGACATTGCCGATATGAGGATAAGTAAGAGTAACGATCTGGCGGGAATAGGAAGGATCAGTGAGGATTTCTTGATAACCGGTCATCGACGTATTGAAGACCACTTCCCCCACTGCCGTTCCCTCTGCCCCGATGGCCCGACCGTGGAATTGGGTTCCGTCTTCCAGAACCAATAGCGCTGACTTTATCAAAACATCCTCCGAGGAATAATCAATCACAATATTTGCATATTAATTCAGATATCGCGATCTAAATCAATGCAAAAACCGTCCGCGAGGCCAATTTTTGGCAAATTGGGCGCATTTTAATGATGAGTGTCCGGCTTGTCTACCCAAACTGCCGTTTTTTGTTTTATTTTTGCAGTTCTCGCCACTCATGCGGCTTGAGCGGCGATAAAAACACAGAAAACCGGGGCTGGAAAACGGTTGCGAGGCTGAATGACGAAAAATGGCGCCAGAATGGGCTCCAAAAGACGCTGAAATGAGATTTGGTGGATAAAAACGGGATGATTAGCAAGGAAAACATCAATAAATAACAATCAATGAAATAAAAACACACCAACGCTTAGTTTCTCATGTTAAAAAAAAGGACAATAAAATTATTGTCCGATTATCATAGCATTATGATCAACACAACCACATCACGATGGTATGCAAATTAATTATAATTGGTCCAGATTCAACACGTCACGCATATCAAACAGGCCTTTATCCCGGTTATACAACCAGGCAGCCGCACGCACCGCGCCGCTGGCAAAAGTCATCCGGCTGGAGGCCTTATGGGTAATTTCCACCCGTTCACCGATGTCGGCGAACATCGCGGTGTGCTCGCCGACGATGTCGCCGGCGCGAATGGTGGCAAAGCCGATGCTTTTCGGATCGCGTTCGCCGGTATGGCCTTCGCGCGCATAGACCGCGCAGCTTTTCAGGTCGCGCCCCAGCGCGCCGGCGATCGCTTCGCCCATGGCCAGCGCCGTGCCCGACGGCGCATCCACTTTGTGGCGGTGGTGCGCCTCAACGATTTCGATATCGGTATAGTCGCCCATCACCTGCGCGGCCTTCTCCAGCAGTTTCAACACCAGGTTGACGCCGACGCTGAAGTTGGCGGCGAACACGATGCCGATATGCTGCGCCGCATCGCGGATCGCCTGTTTGCCGGCGTCATCGAAGCCGGTAGTGCCAATCACCATCGCCTTGTGGTGCGCCACGCAAAAATCCAGGTAACCCCGGGTGCTTTCCGGGCGGGTGAAGTCGATCAAAATATCGAACTCGTTCGCCACCTTCTCCAGACTGTCGCTCACCTTGACGCCCAGCGCGCCGATGCCCGCCAGTTCGCCGGCGTCGACGCCGACCAGGCTGGAACCCGGGCGCGACAACGCCGCCCCCAACACCACGCCTTCCGCCTGCTGCACCGCCTGGATCAATTGACGGCCCATCCGGCCGCCGGCGCCCGCAATCGCAATGCGGATTTGTGAATCACTCATGCTTGCTCTCTTCTTGATTTGACGCCTATCCCATTAGGCTATCGATTCAGGGTAACCGCCCCGCTTCAGCGTCGCCAGAGGATTCATTTCATAATTAGAAAATTATGATATTCCTCCGTTCTCATCAGCGGCGCTGTCGTGAGATTAACATTCAACCGATTTGGCGGCCTGCGACGATTGTACATAATCATGCAGTTTCCATGGCAAAAAAATGCAGAAAAAAGGCGCCGAAAACGGCGCCAGAGGAAGGAAGAACGGCGAGGTCAGGCGGTAATGGCGGCCACTTCGTTGGCGATCGCCGTTAGCGCGTCGTGGCGGGCATAGTCCTCACGCACCAGCGCCGCGCGTTGCCGATAGATCGGCTGTTGCAGAATGCGCGTCGCCGCCGCCAGGATCTGTTCGGCGGTCGGCGTGCTGGTGTGCAGGCTGATGCCGCAGCCGGCGGCCACCACGCGCGCGGCCGCCTCTAGCTTGTCCTCGCCGGTGCCGGCGACGATCAGCGGCACGCCGCTGTCCAGCGCATAGTTGATCGAGCCGTAACCGCCGTTGGTGATCAGCAGCGCCGTCTCCGGCAGCCAGCGTTCGAAGGAGATGAATTCCCGCACTCTGGCATTGCCCGGCAGTGCCTCCATCAGCCCTTCCGTCGCCCGTCCGCCGGTCGTGGCCAGCACTCGCACCGGCAAATGCGCCAGCGCTTGCAGCGTCGGTACGATCAGCTGATGCAGATCGACATTGGCCAGCGTGCCCTGTGTCACAATCACCAACGGCCGACGGTCATCCGTCTCCCACAGCGTCTCTTCCGCCGCCGGCTGGCCGCCGCTGCGCAGCGGGCCGACGAAGCGCACGCCGCTCGGCAGATCGTCACGCTCATATTCCAGCGCCGTGGTAGCCAGCTGCAGGAAACGCTCGCAGCCGCCGATCAGCGCGTCGGTGAATGGGCGATCCAGCGCCCGCCCGCCCGCCTGCACCAGCGCGGTATCGAAGCTCTGCTGTACTTCATCGAGCAGCACGCGCGTTTCTTCATCCACCAGCTGCTCACGGGTCAACGCCTGTGGCAGCAGCGCCGGCGGGATACGCGGGCCATAAAAAATAGCATCGCGCGAAGAATACGACAGCGGCGTAACGCCGATACCGAAGACCGGCGGCCGCTCGGCGGACTGCAGCAGCGGCAGCACGCCGTAGAAGCAGTTCTCCACCATCAGCAGATCGGTCTTTTCGGCGGCGATGGCCGCCCGCAGCTGCCGATCCAGCAGCGGGATCGGTGCGGCGAAGAAATCCTTCAGCGCCAGCGCCATCTGCGCATTGCCCGGCGGCAGCGCGGCGCGCGCCGGAAAGTGCTCTTCCAGGTGGCGATAGTCGAAATCTACCTGCGCGTCGAACGGCACGAAGTTCGCGCCCGCCGCCTCGGCGCGTTCGCGAAACAGCGCGCCGGTCATCACCCGCACCTGATGCCCTTGGGCAATCAGGTGGCGAGCGATGGCTAACATCGGGTAAACGTGCCCCGGAGTGGCGACCGCCGCCATCAGTATCCTTGCCATAATGCTCCTTTACGCTTCTGCGTTGGCCGGCTTCAGCGCCAGATTGGCGCACACCGGGTTGCTCTGAATATGCACGCGCTGCAAATGACGCGCGGAACGGGCGGTAAAACCTTCACGGCCGTGCAACAGCGAGAAGTTATCCGCCACCACCACGTCGCCCTGCTGCCACTGATGGGCATAATAGTGACGCGGATCGTACAGATGCTGCTGCAGAGTGTGATGGAACTGTTCCTGCTGCTGTTCCGGCACGCCGTGATATTCCAGCGCATGCTGGTTAAGGAATTTTTTCCCTTCCATCGGCGGTTCATTGTAGCGCATGATCAAGCCCCTGCCGTTCGGGTGCTGCACCACCAGCGGCGAACTGACTTCGCCGCCGTAATGCACCACTTGCTTGATGCGGTAGGTGATCGACACTGACAGCCACTGATCCAGCAGCGCTTCGTCCGCATTGGCCAACAGCCGCGTGGTATCGACGAAGGTAGTGCGCCCGCCTTCGTCCTGCGACGGCGCCGCCACACAGTGGAACAGCTGGAACTCAGGGATGGTCGGCTTATACATGCCATCCCAATGCAGCGGGACGTAGCTGCTGTCGAAGATATGATCCTTGGCGTCCGGATGTTCCTTCACGTCCAGCACCGCACCGAACGGCCACATCATGATTTCGCCCCACTGTTCGGCATAGCGAGTCAGGACTTCCGCCTCGCTGAAACCGGAGTCGAATCCGCGCAGCACCAGCAAGTGGTGTTCCTGCGCCAGCGCTCGCAGCGCCGCCACCGGCAGCTCGCCGATCTTTTGCCCCGGATGCTGCGGCGTCAGGATCGCGCCGAACGGGGTATTCGGTTGGATATGGCAATTAAGCGGTTGGTTGTTCATCGGTGATTCTCCTTGCATCGAATGTGCTGCTCACACGGCAACGTGCCGTCAAAAACGCGCCCGCCAGGATTTCGGGCGCAAAAGCCTGCGGCAGCCTCAGGCCATCTGTGGCTGCTCGATCAGGTAATGGCTCGGCGTGCCGCGGATCTCCACCAGTTCGCCGTCCAGGCTCTGCGCGTCTTTACGCTTCATCAGCACGAACTGGCCGTTCACGTTCGCCGCCACGCCGTGCCACGGCGTCAGCCAGTCGTCTTTGGTCGGCATCATGTGGATGCCCATTTTCAGGCTGTCGACCGGCTGCGGGTGAATCGACAGGCGGATCGCCGCCGGGAAATGTTGCGCCAGCAGGTTGCCCCAGGCCCAGCTGCGTTGGATCACGCCGCAGGCGCGCTGCTTGGCGTCCTTCTGCAGCGCGGCGTTGGAACCGCTGTAGCCCGGCAGCTGGCTGTCTTCATACAGGAAACGCGTGATGGCGCGGTACAGCAAGAGGCCCTGTTCGTCCTGCATCAGCTGTTGCTTGATCGCCTCTTCCGACTCGGCGTAGCCGTCCACCAACAGCCGGCGCAGCAGATCGTAATCGTCGGTATGCTCCGCCAGGCCTTTGACGTCGCCGAGGTTGAACACGCTCAGGTGCGTCGCACCCACTTCATGCAGCAGGCCTTCAATCTCGCGCTGGTAGTGGTTGATCGCTTCGTCGCTGACGCGGATCAGATCGCCGAACACGTGGCCGTCGGAGCAGATAACGATATGCGCACCCGGCGGGTAATAGAGTTGAATACGCTGGCACAGCGAGTTGAGGAAGATCAGCGACAGCCGCTCCGCCATGTCCGGCACCGCGCCGATCACCTTGTTGGTGTTGGGCGACTTGGTCGGAAAGGCCGGCAGCACGAATTCGATGCGCTGCTCGTTTTCAATGAATGCCCGAATGCGTGGCAATTGCACCTGAGTGACCCGTTGTTCTTCTTCGGCAATTGAGGTGTCGCCACCGGGGAAACGGCGGCGGTATTGCAATAATTCACGTAGGATTTTTAACGCTATTTCATCTTTCTGAACGCTGTCCACAATGTGCTCCTGTTGCGATGCGGCGCGGGTGTATTATTGAAAAGCGCAATAAGATTTATCAAAAAGAGAAAAAACCTCTGCGAGATAATAATTAGCCCGGCGTTTATATGCTTCAGGCAATATAGAAGAGATGGTGCTATATTATTAGCCCGTATAATTCACAATCTTGGTTAAGTTGTGCTTAACAAACTATGAGCAATATTTTAAAACGCATGGCCATTTTCTCAAAAGTGGTCGATTGCGGCGCATTCAGCATGGCGGCAAAAGAATTGGGCATGACGACCTCGGCCGTCAGCCAACATATTCGCCAGTTGGAGGAACATCTGGGCATTCAATTACTGTTGCGGTCGACGCGTTCATTGAGTCTGACCGAAGCCGGATTGTGCTTTTATGAAGATTGCCTGCTGATGATCCACGCCGCCGAACGCGGCCAACAACGGATCGCCGCGCTGCGTGGCGAACTGGTGGGTGAACTACGCGTCGCCACCTCGACCGAATTCGCCACCCACTATCTGGTGCCGGCGCTGCAGAGCTTCCTCGACGAGCACCCGCGGCTCACGCTGCGGCTGGAAATCCACGATGAGAAGATAGACCTCATCACGCAACGCATCGATCTGGCGATACGCGGCGGCGTGCTGGCCGACTCCAGCTACGTTTCCACCCGGCTGGCGCGCTGCCGCGAAGTGCTGTGCGCCTCGCCGGCCTACCTGGCGCACCACGGCGTGCCGGATTCGCCGCAGGCGCTGACGCATCACCACTGGGTGACCTTTACACCGCTCGGCAACCCGCAGTTTGTTCGTCTGATCCATCGCGACGGCGGTGAACACCGCATGCGCATGACCGGGCGCTTGTTCACCAACAGCGGTATGGCGATGAAGGAGTTGGCGCTGACCGGCAAGGGTATCATTCGCAATTTCTTCGCCAACGTTGAGCGTGAGTTGCTCAGCGGCGAGCTGATTGAAATATTGCCCGACTGGCGATTACCGGAAATAAATTGCTATGCCATTATGCCGCGTCGGGAGATTCAGCCATTAAAAGTCCGACGATTGCTGGAGCATATGAAGCTCTATTTAAAGGAGAAAGGATTAAACGCCTTAGAACATATTCGGCAGGAATAAAATAAGAAACATCTGCAACACCCATTATTGTAATTATTGTAATCACCTTGCCAACGCCAGGCCTTATTTAGATTGCAGACTAATGATACCTTGATTAATGACTTTTCGTCAGCTTATATAATTAATGACACCGACGCTATTTCAAATACTCAGAATAAATTTGACTTTAGTTAGCAGAAAATTTGAATATGCGCAGCGTTTTATTTTCAATGCCATGCGAATGCCCAAAAAAAACGGGAAGCCTGGGCTCCCCGTTGTCATCCGCCGGCGCCTGTCAGTCTATCTGACGAACGTCCACGCGCAGCTCTTTCGGCACTTCGAACACGATGTTCTCTTCACGCCCGCTGATTTCATGCACGTCCATACCGCCCAGCGCTTTGAGGCGAGAGATCACCTCCTGCACCAGCACGTCCGGCGCTGAGGCACCGGCGGTAACGCCGATATGGCGCGCCCCGCTCAGCCAGCTCTCCTGAATATCCGCCGCCGAATCGATAAGATAAGCCGGTTTGCCGACGCGCTGCGCCAGTTCCGCCAGTCGGTTGGAGTTGGAGGAGTTTTTTGACCCCACCACCAGCACCACGTCCGCATCGCCGGCCAGGTTACGCACCGCTTCCTGACGGTTGGTGGTAGCGTAGCAAATGTCATCCTTGCGCGGGCCGATAATGCTCGGGAAACGCTGGCGCAGGGCGTCGATCACGTCCGAGGTATCATCTACCGACAGCGTGGTCTGCGTCATGAAGCACAGGTTGCTTTCATCTTTCACCTGCAGCTTCCACACGTCTTCCGGCGACTCGACCAGGTACATGCCGCCCTGCGGGTTGCTGTACTGGCCCATGGTGCCTTCCACTTCCGGGTGCCCGGCGTGGCCAATCAGAATCGCTTCGGTGCCGCGGCGGCTGGCGCGCGCCACTTCCATATGCACCTTGGTCACCAGCGGGCAAGTGGCGTCGAACAGCATGGTCAGATCGCGCGCCTTGGCTTCGGCGCGCACCGCCTGAGAAACGCCGTGCGCCGAGAAGATCAGGATAGAGCCGTCCGGCACTTCCGCGATCTCTTCGATAAACACCGCGCCGCGCTCACGCAGGCTGTCGACCACGTAGCGGTTGTGCACCACTTCATGCCGCACGTAGATCGGTGCGCCATACAGTTCCAGCGCGCGTTCCACGATGCTGATCGCACGATCAACCCCGGCGCAGAAGCCGCGCGGGTTAGCCAGCAATATTTGCATGCATCTCCTCCTGCTGCGGATCGATCTCCAGCACTTCGATATCGAAGGTCACCGGATGGCCCGCCAGCGGATGGTTGAAATCGACGGTGATCGAATCTTCCGCCACCGCGCGCACCACGCCCGGCATTTCACTGCCGTCGATGGCGGTAAACAGCATGATGGTGCCCACGTCCGGCACGCCGGTTTCCGCGAAGTCGCGGCGCGAGAAGAACTGGACCAGATCCGGGTTCTCCGCGCCGAACGCCGCTTCCGGCTGCAGGGTAAAGGCGCATTTGTCGCCCGCGCGCAGGCCAAGCAGCTGCGCTTCCAGCGGTGCCGACAGGCTGCCGTCACCCAGGCGGAACAGCGCCGGCTTGCCGCTGCTGCGGGTGGATTCGGCGGTCGAACCGTCTTCCAGTTTCAGCGTAAAGTGAACCAGCACCGCGCTGTCACTGATAACCTGAGCCGTCATATTACTCACCTTTACTCTTTGCGTCTTTGTTCGCCGGCGACAGGAAACCTTCCAGCACGATCATCGCCGCGCCCACGCAGATGAAGCTGTCCGCCAGATTGAAGGTCGGGTAGTGCCAGTCACCGACGTAGAAGTCGATGAAATCGACCACGAAACCGTGCCACAGGCGATCGAACAGATTGCCCAACGCCCCGCCGATAATAAAGGCGTAGGCGATGTTGTTCAGCTTCTGCTGCGCGGTGCTGCGGTACATCATCACCAGCAGCACCGCAACGATGGCGATGGCGATGCCGGCGAAGAACCAGCGCTGCCAGCCGCCATGGTCGGCCAGGAAGCTGAACGCAGCGCCGTAGTTGCGCGCGTAAAACAGGTTGAACG
Source organism: Serratia sp. A07 (assembly GCF_058725505.1). NCBI lineage: Bacteria > Pseudomonadati > Pseudomonadota > Gammaproteobacteria > Enterobacterales > Yersiniaceae > Serratia > Serratia sp. A07. The sequence goes on along the minus strand of NZ_JBZXDO010000004.1, from coordinate 157,329 downwards.
ACGGGATCAACGGCTGGGACTGGCCCAGCGTAAAGTTAGCGAGGATCCACTGCTTGCTGCCAAAATCCAGCGCCAGCACCGCCACCACAACCCACAGCCAACGCAGGCCGGTCGAACAAATTGATTTACTCATCAGGCGCGAGTTCTCAGGCAAAGTTACGCTTCTCGCCGTCACCGGCGACGTTGCTCACACAGCGGCCGCAGATGTCTGCGTGTTCCGCCACCAGGCCGATATCGGTGGTGTAATGCCAGCAGCGCGGGCACTTCTCACCCGGTGCCGTGCTGAAGGCGATCTTCAGCCCTTTCAGCAGCTCGGAAGCCTGCGCGTCGGCCGGCGCATCCGCCAATGGCGCAACGCTTGCCGCAGAGGTCAGCAGCACGAAGCGCAGCTCATCCTGCAGGCTGTTCAGGCGCGCCGCCAGCTCGCTGTCGGCATACAGCGTTACCGCCGCTTCCAGCGAACCGCCGAGGCGTTTGTCGGCACGCGCCTGCTCCAGCACCTTGTTCACTTCGCCGCGCACTTTCAGCAGTTCGGCCCAGAAAGCGTCGTTCATCGGCTCGCCTTCCGCCAGCCCGAACAGGCCGTCGTACCACTCTTCGGTAAACACGTACTGCGCGCGTTTGCCCGGCATGAAGCCCCAGATCTCGTCCGCAGTGAACGACATGATCGGCGCCATCCAGCGCACCAGCGCTTCCACGATGTGATACAGCGCGGTCTGGCAGCTGCGGCGGGCGACGCTGTCGCTCTTCGCGGTGTACTGACGATCCTTGATGATATCCAGATAGAAGGAGCCCATCTCGACCGAGCAGAACTGCATCAGACGCTGCACCACTTCGTGGAAATCGTAGTTGGCGTAAGCCTGCTCGATATCCTGCTGCGCCGCCAGCGCACGGCCGACCGCCCAGCGATCCAGCACCACCATGTCTTCCGGCGCCACGCAATCGGTGCTCGGCTCGAACCCGTTCAGGTTGGCCAGCAGGAAACGCGCGGTGTTGCGGATGCGGCGATAAGAATCGGCGGAACGCTTGAGGATCTCGTCGGAGACCGCGATTTCGCCGGTGTAATCGGTCGATGCTACCCACTGACGCAGAATGTCGCCGCCCAGCTTGTTCATCACGTCCTGCGGGCTGACGGTGTTGCCGATCGACTTGGACATCTTGCGGCCCTGGCCGTCGACGGTGAAGCCGTGGGTCAGCACTTCTTTATAAGGCGCCTTGCCTTTCATCGCGGTGGAGATCATCAGCGATGACATGAACCAGCCGCGGTGTTGGTCGGAGCCTTCCAGATACATGTCGGCGCTGTGGCCCTGGAACTCAGGGCGCACGTCAACCACCGAAGCGTGGGTGGAACCGGAGTCGAACCACACGTCCAGCGTATCCGGCACTTTCACGTAGTCGGCGGCTTCCGCGCCGAGGATGTCGGCCGCGTCCAGATCCCACCAGGCCTGAATGCCGTCTTGCTCGACGCGCTTGGCCACTTCTTCCATCAGCTCAACGGTGCGCGGGTGCAGCTGCTCGGTTTCTTTGTGCACGAACAGCGACATCGGCACGCCCCAGGTGCGCTGACGCGAGATGCACCAGTCCGGGCGGTTGGCCACCATCATTTCGATGCGCGCCTGGCCCCAATCCGGGATCCACTGCACGCCTTTGATCTCTTCCAGCGACTGCTGACGCAGGCCTTTCTGATCCATGCTGACGAACCATTGCGGCGTGGCGCGGAAGATGATCGGCGTCTTGTGGCGCCAGCAGCACGGATAGCTGTGCAGGAACTTCTCGACGTGCAGCAGCGCGCCTTTCTCACGCAGCAGGTCGACGATCAGATCGTTGGCCTTGAAGACGAACTTGCCGTCCAGCAGCGGGTGAGTGCCGGTCAGGTAGCAGCCGTTCGGCCCTACCGGGTTGGCGATCTCCAGACCGTATTTTTGGCTGATGACGAAGTCATCCGGGCCATGACCGCCTGCGGTGTGCACCGCGCCGGTACCGGCGTCCAGCGTCACGTGCTCGCCGAGGATCGCCGGCACGTCGAAGCCCATGAACGGGTGATTGAAGCGCAGCAGCTCCAGATCGGCGCCTTTGCAGCTGCCCAGCACCGTCCACTCGGTGATGCCGGCGCGTTTCATCACGCTTTCCACCAGCTCGGCCGCCAGGATCAGGCACTGGCCGTCAACCTGCACCAGCTGATAGGTGAAGTCCGGGTGCAGCGAGATCGCGCGGTTGGCCGGCAGGGTCCACGGGGTGGTGGTCCAGATAACCAGGGAGATAGTCCCGTTGAAGTGGCTCACGCCGAACTTGGCCGCCACGGCAGCCGCGTCGGCCGCATGGAAGGTCACGTCGATCGACGGCGAAGTCTTGTCGTAGTACTCCACTTCCGCTTCCGCCAGCGACGATCCGCAGTCGGTGCACCAGTGAACCGGCTTGGCGCCTTTCAGCAGGTGGCCGTTGCTGATGATCTTGCCCAGCGCGCGGATGATGTTGGCTTCGGTTTTGAAGTCCATGGTCAGGTATGGGCGATCCCAGTCGCCCAGCACGCCCAGGCGGATGAAGTCCTTCTTCTGGCCTTCAACCTGCTCGGCCGCGTACTCGCGGCACTTCTGGCGGAACTCGGCCGCCGTCAGCTTCTCGCCCGGTTTGCCGTACAGCTGTTCAACCTTCAGTTCGATAGGCAGGCCGTGGCAGTCCCAACCCGGCACATAAGGCGAGTCGAAGCCGGCCATCCCTTTCGACTTGATGATAATGTCTTTGAGAATCTTGTTAACCGAGTGACCAATGTGAATGCTGCCGTTCGCATACGGAGGGCCGTCATGCAAAATGAAGGTTTTTTTGCCCTTTTTGGCAGTACGAATAATCCCGTACAGATCCTGTTCATACCAACGTTGCAGCATGCCAGGTTCGCGCTTGGCGAGGTCGCCGCGCATCGGGAACCCTGTTTCCGGCAAGTTCAGGGTATTCTTGTAGTCACTCATTAGATTCTCGGTTCCGTTTTCGGCTATAGAGATTAAACCGGTGTCTGTAGCCCGAAGAACTTCCGGGCCGTCACCACATCATTGGCGATTTGCTGCTTCAGGGCATCGAGCGAAGCAAACCGTTGTTCATTGCGCAATTTTGCGCGGAGCACCACCTCAATATGGCGCCCGTAAAGATCCATTGTGACATCCAGCAGATGCACTTCCAGCTGCTGGCGCACGCCGGCGACGGTCGGGCGCGTACCGATATTGGCCACGCCCGGCAGCGGCTGCGGCCCCAGGCCGTACACTTCTACCGCATACACCCCTTTCACCGGCGCCACCAGGCGCTTGAGCGGCAGGTTGGCGGTCGGGAAGCCGATGGTGCGGCCCAGCTCGTCGCCGTGCACCACGCGCCCGGAAATGCTGTACGGGTGGCCCAGCAGGGTCTCCGCCAGCGGCAGATCGTCCTCGCTCAGCGCGGTGCGGATCGCGGTGCTGCTGATGCGCCGCTCGCCTTCGCGGAAGGTCGGGGTGCTGACCACCTCGAAGCAGTACTCTTTTCCGGCCTGCTGCAATAGCGGAAAATCGCCCTGACGCCCGGCGCCAAAGCGAAAATCATCCCCCACCATCAGGAATTTGACGCCCAGTTTTTCCACCAGCAGCTCGGCGACGAACGCCTGCGCGGTGTTGGCGGCAAAACGCGGATCGAACTTGACGCACAGCAGGTAATCGACGCCCGCCTGCGCCAGGTAGTTGGCCTTGTCGCGCAGGCGCGTCAAACGGGCCGGCGCTTTGTCTGCGGCGAACATCTCCAGCGGCTGCGGCTCAAAGATCATGACCATTACCGGCAGCCCGAGGCGTTGCCCTTGTTGCTTCAACTGCTCCAGCAGCGCCTGATGACCGCGGTGTACGCCGTCAAAGTTGCCGATGGTGAGCACGCAACCATGGTGGCGCGCCCGGATATTGTGAATGCCGCGAATTAGCTCCATAGCTGGCTCAAAACAGTGGAAATCGGCGGATTATACCTTGTACAGCCGGTAAGGTTAACCCGCGATTGGTGCCTTTATGTAATAGACATACCATACCGGAGATAATCTGCGCGTGAAACGGCTTCGCCGCAGTTTATCCGGCGCCGCCGGGCCGATTCTCGACCGCGGCCAACGGCTTGCGTCCGCCGCGGCAAAACATTGGCGAATTTTCTCGCGAAACACTGTATTCCCAAGAGCGAAGCTGGTAAAATCCTGCGCCATCACAACGTAGCGAGTGCCGCCTGTACAAACGGCGCTTATTTGCACAAATCCATTGACAAACGAAGGCTAAAAGGGCATATTCCTCGGCCTTTGAATTGTCCTCAATAGAATATATTTGGGAGTTGGACCTTGGCTAATATCAAATCAGCTAAGAAACGCGCCGTACAGTCTGAGAAACGCCGCAAGCATAACGCTAGCCGTCGCTCAATGGTGCGTACCTTCATCAAGAAGGTAGACGCAGCTATCGCAGCTGGCGACAAAGAAGCAGCACAAACTGCATTCCTGGTAATGCAGCCACTGGTGGACCGTCAGGCAGCTAAAGGCCTGATCCACAAAAACAAAGCAGCGCGTCATAAGTCAAACCTGACTGCACGCATCAACGCAATGCAATAAGCATTTCGTTATCTGCTTGATAAAAAAACCGGCTCAGGCCGGTTTTTTTACGCCCTGCGTTCAGTGAACCACTAGCAGGAAAACAGCGCCGAGAAGTCTTTGTTGCACACGCGCTGCACCGCCGGATGCTGGATCATGCGCTCGGCGAAGATGATGTAATACTCCTCCTGCACGCTGTCGATGCGCCCAATCTCCACCACGTTGTCATCGTTATAGGTATCCTGCGCATACAGCGTCGGCGCCACGAAAATCGCATTGTGATACATGCCGAAGGCCTTCATCAGCGCCGCATCGTCGAACTCACCCAGGATCTCCACCTGAATGCCCTGCGTATTGAACCAGTTGAGCAGCTTGCGCCCCAGCATCGAGCGGCGGCCGGGGATCAGCAGCTTGCGCTGCTCCAGGCAGGCCGGGAACGGCAGCTCCGGCGCCGGCTGGCGGCAGAAGAAGCTGATGCCGCACTCGCCCAGCTTCAGCGAGAACAGCCCTTCCTGCTGGCTGGAGTCCACCGGGCAATCCGACAGGATCATATCCAGCTTGTGCTGGCTGAGCTGCTCCAGCAGCATCTCGTGCGTCGATTCAAAACAGCGCAGGTGGATCTGTTCGTTGTCCACCACCACCGCCGCTTCCAACACCTGGCTGACCAGGCGCTTCGACAACGCGTCCGCCACGCCAACGTCGAACAGCAGGTTCGACTCTTTGCGGTAGTTGACGATATCCAGCATTTCCTGGCTGAGCATAAACATCTTGTCGGCATAGCGGAACACCAGCTGCCCCAGCTCCGAAGGTACCAACCCGCGCCCCTGGCGTTTGAACAGCTTACCGTCCAACCGCTCCTCCAGCGCTTTGATCTGGCCGGTGATGGTCTGCGGCGTCAAAAACAACGCTTCGGCGGCACCGACCACGGAACCGGCCTTGCAGACCTGCCAGAAATAGTAAAGGTGATTAAAGTTGATATGCGACATCCTCACGAGCGGCTCTCCTTAACAACGTTTCGCAGCGGCAAACGGTGTGCCGTGACGAGCGACAAACTTCCTTTCCCTGCTTCAGACAACGTATAGCCCCATTAGTCCCAACGAAGAACGGCCGAAGCTGCACATATTTTATACCGCGCAGCTCCGACCAGCCATTTTATTGTGTGCCCTTATCGGGCACACGCAGGATTAACGCACCCGCGGCAACGCCAGACGCAGCAACCCATACCCTGCCACCGCCGCCGCAGTGGAGCCCAGCAGGATCCCCAGGCGGGAATAGGTGCTGAGCGCCGCATCCGCATCGCCGAACGCCAGCGAGGCGATGAAAATCGACATGGTGAAACCAATACCACACAGCACCGAAACGGCAAACACCTGTTTGAAACCGATCCCCTCAGGCAAGCGGGCGATGCCCATTTTCACCGCCAGCAGGCTGAAGAGGAAAATCCCCAGCGGCTTGCCGATAAACAGCCCGGCCGCAATCCCGACCGGCAACAGCGACGTCAACCCTTCCAGCGATACGCCCTGCAAAGAAACCCCGGCGTTGGCGAATGCGAACAGCGGCAGGATCATAAACGCGACCCAAGGGTGCAGCTCATGTTCCAGCGTCTCCGACGGCGACGGCCCCTTCTTGACGTTCAGCGGGATCATAAAGCCGACGATCACCCCGGCCAGCGTCGCGTGCACCCCGGACTTGAGGATCGCGACCCACAACACCAGGCCGACCATCATATACAGCGAGGTTTTACCCACGCCGCGCCAGTTCATCACCGCCAGCAGCACCGCCGCCGCCGCCGCCACGCCCAGCGCCACCATCGACACTTCGTGGGTGTAGAACAGCGCGATGATGATAATCACGCCCAGGTCATCGATGATCGCCAACGCCAGCAGGAACACTTTCAGGCTGGTCGGCACGCGGTTACCCAGCAGCGCCATTACGCCCAGCGCGAAGGCGATATCGGTCGCAGCCGGGATCGCCCAGCCCTGGCGGGTGACTTCATCTGCGCCGTTGAACAGCAAATAAATCAGCGCCGGCGCCAGCATGCCACCCAGCGCGGCGATCGCCGGAAACACCGCCTTGTCGCGCCCGGACAGCGAGCCCTGCATCAGCTCGCGCTTGACCTCGAGCCCCACCACCAGGAAGAAGATGGCCATCAGGCCGTCGTTGATCCACAGCAGCAGCGGCTTGGCGATCTCCAGCGAAGCAATTTTTACCATCACCGGCAGGTTGAGGAATGCCTGATAGATCCCCTGCGCCGGGGTGTTGGCCATGATCAGGGCGACGATCGCCGCCGCGATCAGAATGATGCCGCCCGCGGCTTCCTGACGTAAAAATTGACGAATGATGTTGGTCACAATACGTCTCTCCAAATCTGTGCAGGGCGTAGCGCCCTGCGAACCACAGTCATGAAGTGAGTATAGAGGGCGTTTTAGTTCGAAAAAATAAGTTTATAAATGCTAAATAACTCGATAAAACCGATCAAAAGCACGAATAAGTCACATTATTTATAGGGGATTAGGGGTGCGACATGCAAATAAAAACCCCGGGACAGACGCCCGGGGTTCTAATATAAACCAGCAGAAACAGCAGGTTAGCGAGTCAGGTCGTCAAAGAACTTTTTCACCCCGTCGAAGAAGCTCTTCGAACGCGGGCTGTTCTTGTCACCGGACGGGCCGCCCAGGCTCTCTTCCAGCTCGCGCAGCAATTGCTTCTGCTTGTCGTTCAGATTGACCGGGGTTTCCACCACTACGCGGCACAGCAGGTCGCCCTGGCTGCCACCACGCACCGATTTCACGCCCTTGCCGCGCATGCGGAACAGTTTGCCGGTTTGGGTCTCCGAAGGCACCTTCAGTTTCACCCGGCCGTCCAGCGTCGGCACTTCAATCTCGCCGCCCAGCGCCGCCATGGCGAAGTTGATCGGCACTTCACAGTACAGGTTGTTGCCTTCGCGCTCGAAGATCGGGTGCGCCTTCACCTGCACCTGAACGTACAGATCACCCGCCGGTGCGCCGTGCTCGCCGGCTTCGCCTTCACCCGCCAGGCGGATGCGGTCACCGGTATCGACGCCGGCCGGAATTTTCACCGACAGCGTTTTGGATTTTTCTACCCGGCCGTGGCCGTGGCACTTGTTGCACGGATCTTTGATGATCTGACCGCGGCCATGGCAGTGCGGACACGCCTGCTGCACGGTGAAGAAGCCCTGACGCATCTGCACCTGGCCCTGGCCGTGACAGGTTGGACAGGTCACCGGCGAGCTGCCCGGCTTGGCGCCGCTGCCGTGGCAGACGTCGCACTCTTCCAGCGTCGGGATGCGGATCTCTTTGGTGACGCCACGTACCGCTTCCTCGAGGGTCAGCTCCATGTTATAGCGCAGATCGGAACCGCGGCTGGCGCGCTGACGGCGGCCTCCGCCGAAGATGTCGCCAAACACGTCGCCAAAGATATCGCTGAAGTCAGCACCGCCGCCAAAGCCGCCGCCGCCCATGCCGCCCTGTTCAAAGGCCGCGTGCCCGTACTGATCGTAGGCCGCGCGTTTCTGGTCGTCGGTCAGGACTTCGTAAGCTTCTTTAACTTCTTTAAACTTGGTTTCGGCGTCTTGTTCCTGGTTGCGGTCAGGATGGTATTTCATCGCCAGGCGTTTGTACGCCTTTTTGATCTCACGTTCATCCGCCGTCTTGCTGACGCCGAGAATCTCGTAATAGTCTTTCTTCGCCATTCTTTCGCTTACCCTTAACATGCGTGCACGGGCGCAGAGTTGCCTCGACGCCCGTGCTGGTTTCCGGGAGCGGCATCTCGGCCGCCCCGTGCCCGCTTAAGGGCGATTATTTTTTGTCTTTAACTTCTTCGAACTCAGCGTCAACCACGTCGTCGTCTTTCTGCGCCGCGTTGTCCGCGCCGGCGTCAGCACCCTGCTGAGCCTGCTGCGCCTGGGCCATTTCCAGCAGTTTGCCGGAAACCTGCACCAGAGCCTGAGTCTTCGCTTCGATCTCGGCTTTATCTTCGCCTTTCACCGCCGCTTCCAGATCTTTCAGCGCCGCTTCGATCGCCGTTTTGTCTTCCGCCGGCAGTTTGTCGCCCGCTTCTTCCAGCTGCTTGCGAGTGCCGTGGATCAGGTGATCGGCCTGGTTACGTGTCTGTACCAGCTCTTCGAACTTGCGGTCGGCTTCAGCGTTCAGCTCGGCGTCGCGCACCATTTTCTGGATTTCGTCTTCGTTCAGGCCAGAAGATGCCTTGATGGTGATCTTCTGCTCACGACCGGTGTTCTTGTCTTTGGCAGACACGTGCAGGATGCCGTCGGCATCGATATCGAAGGTGACTTCGATCTGCGCCATGCCGCGCGGTGCCGCCTGAATGCCGTCCAGGTTGAACTGGCCCAGAGATTTGTTATCGCTGGCGCGCTTACGCTCACCCTGCAGCACGTGGATGGTTACCGCAGACTGGTTGTCTTCAGCGGTAGAGAACACCTGGCTGTGCTTGGTCGGGATCGTGGTGTTTTTGGTGATCAGCGGCGTCATCACGCTGCCCATGGTTTCGATACCCAGCGACAGCGGGGTCACGTCCAGCAGCAGAACGTCCTTCACATCACCGGCCAACACGCCGCCCTGTACCGCAGCGCCCACGGCAACCGCTTCGTCCGGGTTCACGTCTTTACGCGGCTCTTTGCCGAAGAAGTCTGCGACTTTCTTCTGCACCATTGGCATACGGGTCTGGCCGCCCACCAGGATCACGTCCTGGATGTCGGAAACCGACAGGCCTGCGTCTTTCAGCGCCACTTTCAGCGGCTCGATAGAACGTGCAACCAGATCTTCAACCAGCGACTCGAGTTTGGCGCGAGTCACTTTGATGTTCATGTGTTTTGGACCGGTCGCGTCTGCCGTGATGTACGGCAGGTTAACGTCGGTCTGCTGAGCGGAAGACAGTTCGATCTTCGCTTTCTCAGCGGCTTCTTTCAGACGCTGCATCGCCAGCGGATCGTTGCGCAGATCGATACCCTGATCTTTCTTGAACTCTTCCACCAGGTAGTTGATCAGACGGCTGTCGAAGTCTTCGCCACCCAGGTGGGTGTCACCGTTGGTCGCCAGCACTTCGAAGGTTTTTTCGCCGTCAACGTCGTCGATTTCGATGATGGAGATATCGAAAGTACCGCCACCCAGGTCATAAACCGCGATGGTGCGGTTGCCGACTTCTTTGTCCAGACCGTAGGCCAGGGCCGCAGCGGTTGGTTCGTTGATGATGCGCTTGACTTCCAGACCCGCGATGCGGCCGGCGTCTTTGGTCGCCTGACGCTGGGCGTCGTTGAAGTAAGCCGGTACGGTGATAACCGCTTCAGTTACCGGTTCGCCCAGGTAATCTTCCGCCGTTTTCTTCATTTTCTTCAGCACTTCCGCAGAGATCTGCGGCGGAGCCATTTTCTGGCCTTTCACTTCCAGCCAAGCGTCGCCGTTGTCGGCTTCGACGATTTTGTACGGCATGATCGCTTTGTCGCGCTGCGCTTCTTCATCCTGGAAGCGGCGACCGATCAGGCGCTTGATGGCGAACAGGGTGTTTTCAGGGTTGGTCACTGCCTGACGCTTAGCCGGCTGGCCAACCAGAGTTTCACCGTCCTGGGTATATGCGATAATAGAAGGAGTGGTGCGGTCGCCCTCGGCGTTTTCCAGCACGCGTGCCTTGGCACCATCCATAATTGCTACGCAAGAGTTGGTAGTACCCAGGTCGATACCAATAATTTTACCCATCTAAACGTCTCCACTAAAAAATTCATAATCAGTCAGGTTGCTAACCTATATGCGGGCGATTTTTTGCTTTTCAACTGCCCGATATCTCAGTGCGACCCGCGGTTAGCAACTGCGGTTGCAAATAAGATGGGGCCATCCAATCCGGCATCAAGGGGCAAGGCGAAAAAAATTTCTTTTTTTTATCGTCATTCAGATCATTGTTTCCGGCTGCGGGGATCATTATGATGCGCGCGCTCTGGTGGAAAACTTCGATTTTTTGGCCATTCAGACCATTTATTATTTTACTTCGCTGTTTCCGTTAATTTTCTGTTATCGCAGAGGACTTATGCACACCAACAAGTTGGCGAATCCCGGCCCTCTCGGCCTGATGGGCTTCGGGATGACCACCGTCTTGCTGAACCTGCACAACGCGGGCTTTTTCCCACTGAACTCCGCCATCATCAGCATGGGGATTTTCTTCGGTGGCCTGGCCCAGATCCTGGCCGGTCTGCTGGAATACAAGAAGGGCAACACCTTCGGCATGACCGCTTTCACCGCCTACGGCAGCTTCTGGCTGAGCCTGGTCGGTCTGCTGCTGCTGCCGCGTCTGGGCCTGGCTGAGGCCACCGAGGCGCACGTGCTGGGCATCTACCTGGCGCTGTGGGGCGTCTTCACCCTGTTCATGTTCTTCGGCACCCTGGCCGCCAACCGCGTGCTGCAGTTCGTGTTCGCCAGCCTCACGCTGCTGTTCGCCCTGCTGGCCGTCGGCAACATCACCGGCAATCACGCGCTGCTGACCTTCGCCGGCTATGAAGGCATCATCTGCGGTGCCAGCGCCATTTACCTGGCGATGGCCGAAGTGCTCAACGAGCAATACGGCCGCAAGGTGTTGCCGATTGGCGAACCGGCTCCGGCCCGCGTCGCGGCCTCACCGGTGGCGGCGTAATCGCCCTTCCCTGATGAAAAAGCCCTGCAGTGCAGGGCTTTTTTTTAGCTGTAGGAATCGGCTCGCCGCTCCCCGGCTTCGCTGTTCAGATCGCGATGCAGGTAGAAGCCGAGCAGCAGCCCGATGAGCGACAGCGCCAACACGTAGTAAGCGGGCGCTAACGGGGTCAATTTCATGATCAGCGTCACAAAAATAGGGGTTAAACCGCCAAAAATAGCGTACGAGATATTATATGAGAACGAGATGCCGGTAAACCGCACTTCCGCTGGGAACGCCCGCACCATCACGTACGGCACGGCCCCCACCACGCCTACGCTGAACCCCACCAGCGCATAGCAGGCGAATAGCATTTCCGGGTGCACGCCCACCGTCTGATAGAACAGCCAGCTGCAGCCGGCCAGCAGCACACTGCCGACCACCAGCGTTTTGCTGGCGCCAAAGCGATCGGCCGATAAACCGGCGACGATGCAGCCGGCGATCAGCATGATGGTGGCGATGCTGTTGGCCTGCAGCGTCAAGGCCGGCGCAATGCCGAACTGCTTTTGCAGATAGGTCGGGGTCATCAGGATCACCACCACAATGCCGGCGGAGAGCAGCCAGGTCAGCAGCATCGATACCACCACTTCCCGCTTGTGGTTGAGCACCACCGACTTCAGCGGCAGCTCCTCGGCCAGCGCTTTACGCGCCTGCATCTCGATGAAGATCGGCGTTTCCTGCAGCCAGCGGCGCAGGTACATCGCCACCAAGCCGAACATGCCGCCCAAGAGGAAAGGAATGCGCCAGCCGCCGCCGGCGATGCTCTGCGGGCTGAGCGTAGTGTTGATCACCGTCGCCACCACCGAGCCCAGCAGGATGCCCACCGTCAACCCGGCGGTCAGCGTGCCGCAGGCGAAGCCGATGCGCCGGCGCGGCACGTGTTCGGCAACGAAGACCCAGGCGCCCGGCACCTCACCGCCGATCGCCGCCCCCTGCAGCACGCGCATCAACAGCAGCAGCAGCGGCGCAGCAATGCCGATGCTGGCGTAGGTCGGCAGCAGGCCCATCGCCAACGTCGGCAACGCCATCAGCAGAATGCTCAGGGTAAACATCTTCTTGCGGCCGACCAGATCGCCGAAGTGCGCCATCACGATGCCGCCCAGCGGGCGGGCCAGATAGCCAGCGGCGAAGATGCCGAAGGTTTGCACCAGACGTAGCCACTCCGGCATGTCCGCCGGGAAGAACAGATCGCCGACCACGGCGGCGAAGAACACGAAGATGATGAAGTCGTAAAACTCCAGCGCGCCGCCCAACGCGGCCAACGTCAGCGTTTTGTAGTCTTGCCGGTTCAGCCGGCGATTAGTGTCGTGAGGCATAGGGCACCGTCGGTAAAGGCTGTAAAAATAAAAGCCGCAGGCTTTCTGTAAAAGAATCCTTACTATAGCGGCAAATTATTTTCACACCAGACGGGCTGAAGCCGATCTCGCAGAATGCTGAAATTTAGAGGTTTATCTCGCGACGCGCGCTCTTTGGCCGAAATGCTGCTACCACCGCGGCGTGCGTTTCGACGTAAGGCCCGTCGAGCAGTTGAATGCAATAAGGCACGCTGGCGAAGATGCCGTGTACCACCGCATTGCCCTGCTCATCCTTTACCCCTTCCAGCGTTTCCTTGATCGACTTCGGTTGGCCGGGCAGGTTGATGATCAGCGCCTGTTTGCGGATCGCCCCCACCTGGCGAGAAAGAATTGCCGTTGGCACATAGTGTAGGCTGATCTGACGCATTTGCTCGCCGAAGCCGGGCATCACGCGATCGGCGATCGCCAGCGTGGCGTCGGGGGTGACATCACGGCGCGCCGGCCCGGTGCCGCCGGTGGTCAGCACCAGATGGCAGCCCATTTCGTCCACCAGCTCGCACAGCGTCTGTTCAATTTGCGTCTGCTCATCGGGGATCAGCCGGGTTTCCAGCTTGAACGGCGTCGCCAGCGCGCCGCTCAGCCACTCTTCCAGCGCCGGGATGCCTTTATCCTGATAAACGCCGCCGGAAGCGCGATCGGAAACGGAAACCAAACCAATACGTAAAATATCCATGCGTAACCTCTACAGCCTGATGGGGTCCGAACGGGTTCGTCTCCCGTTCTGTTGTCATTGCCGAGAGTATAAGGGCTTCCCCCGCCGACGGGAGCGTCGGGCATAAAAAAAGGTGGCCTGAGCCACCTTTTTACTGCGCGATCTGCGGGAATTACAGCAGGTCGGCGATCATTTTTTCCAGTTTGCCCTGGTCTACGGCAAACTTGCGGATACCGTCGGTCAGTTTCTCAACCGCCATCGGATCCTGGTTGTGCTGCCAGTAGAACTCAGGTTCGGTCAGTGCGGCAGGACGCGCCTTCACTTCACCGGTGTAAGACAGTTTGCGCTCCAGCGCGCCTTCGCTCTCCGCCAGCTCTTTCAGCAGCGCAGGGGCGATGGTCAGGCGGTCACAGCCGGCCAGTTCGATGATTTCGCCGACGTTACGGAAGCTGGCGCCCATCACCACGGTGTTGTAACCGTGCTGTTTGTAGTACTGGTAAATTTCGGTCACGGAGATCACGCCCGGATCTTCGTGCGGGGCGAACTCTTTCTTGTCGCCGTTGGCTTTGTACCAGTCGAGGATACGGCCGACGAACGGTGAGATCAGGTAAACGCCGGCTTCGGCACAAGCGCGAGCCTGAGCGAAGGAGAACAGCAGCGTCAGGTTACAGTTGATGCCTTCTTTCTCCAGCTGCTCCGCCGCGCGGATGCCCTGCCAGGTCGAGGCCAGTTTGATCAGGATGCGATCGTTGCTGATGCCGGCTTCGTTGTACAGTTTGATCAGGCGCTTGGCCTTGGCCACGCTGGCGACGGTGTCGTAAGACAGACGCGCATCCACTTCGGTGGAGATGCGGCCCGGAACCAGTTTGAGGATTTCCAGACCGATGTTGACCGCCAGCTTGTCGGCGGCGTCGGCGATCTGCTGCTCGCGATCGCTGCTCTGGCCGCGCGCCCAGGCGATGGCTTCGTCAATCAGTTTGCGGTATTCAGGAATTTGGGCTGCATTGAGGATCAGCGAAGGGTTGGTTGTAGCGTCCTGCGGTTGATACAGCTTCATTGCCGCGATATCACCCGTATCTGCAACCACCGTGGTCAGCTGGCGCAGGGAAGTTAATTTGTCGGTCATGTTGGCATTATCTCATCGTTTGTGCATGAACTTTTGGCATTGTTCAACCATGCCCTACCCTGATAATAACATGCGCCAAGCCCGGTGCAAGGCTGGAAAACCGCGGCGCGCAAGCATCTGTTTTATCCTTGGGCGAGCAACCGTTTACGCCGATATCTTTCGCCATAACCGAGCGGATGGAAAGGCAATAACGTGCTATTGTCCGAATAAATTATGTTAAATTCGAAAAAATTGATGCAATTCGTCCGCTAATCTGCGAAAAATCTTAATCGACTGACGCCGGACCAATTCCAGCTAAGCTCTTGTAAAAAATAGGCCAATGTTTTTCACCTGCGGTGGATGCTGCAAGGTGCGCATTAAATTTCGATAAGAGGAGGGATCCCTTGACGGACCTGATGAACTTTATAAACAATATTTTGTGGGGGTCGGTGCTGATTTATCTGCTGCTCGGCACCGGCATCTACTTCACGTTGCGCACCCGCTTTATCCAGCTCCGCCACTTCAGCCACATGTTCTCGGTGTTGAAAAACAGCAATAAAAGCGACAGCGCCGGCATCTCCTCTTTCCAGGCGCTGTGTACCACGCTGGCGGCGCGCGTCGGCACCGGCAACCTGACCGGCGTCGCCATCGCCCTGACCGCCGGCGGCCCCGGTGCCATCTTCTGGATGTGGGTGGTGGCGTTTATCGGCATGGCCACCTCCTTTGTGGAAAGCTCGCTGGCGCAGCTCTACAAAACCAAAGACGATAACGGCAACTACCGCGGCGGCCCGGCCTATTACATGGAAAAGGGCCTCGGCATGCGCTGGATGGGCGTGCTGTTCTCCATCTTCCTGATCATCGCGTTCGGCCTGGTATTCAACGCCGTGCAGGCCAACTCCATAGCCCAGGCCTCCGCCGTCGCCTTCCATTTGCAGCCGCTGCACGTCGGCATCGGCCTGGTGGTGTTGAGCGGGGTAGTGATCTTCGGCGGCATTCGCTCCATTGCCAAAGTGGCCGAACTGGTGGTGCCGCTGATGGCGGGCGCCTACCTGCTGTTGGCCCTCTGGGTAATTGGCCATAACATCGAACACATGCCGGCGATCCTGGCGCTGATCTTCAAAAGCGCCTTCGGCCTACAGGAAGCTGCGGCCGGTGCCGTCGGTTACGGCATCTCCCAGGCGATGACCCAAGGCGTGCAGCGCGGCCTGTTCTCCAACGAAGCCGGCATGGGTTCGGCGCCCAATGCGGCAGCGTCCGCCTCGCCTTATCCGCCGCATCCGGCTTCGCAAGGCTACGTGCAAATGCTCGGGGTATTTATCGATACCATCGTCATCTGCAGCGCCACCGCGGCGATCATCCTCTCCTCCGGCATTCTCGATCAGCCGACCGACAGCATCAGCGGCATCGATCTGACCCAGCGCGCGCTGTCGACCGCCGTCGGCAGTTGGGGGGCGCCGTTCGTCGCCATCGCCATCTTCTTCTTCGCCTTTACCTCGATCATCGCCAACTACGCCTATGCCGAGAGCAACCTGGTATTCCTCGAGCACAACCACCCGGGCGGCCTGATCATTTTCCGCTGCGTGGCGTTGGGCATGGTGATGTTCGGCGCACTGGCGGAGCTGCCGCTGGTGTGGAAAATGGCGGATACTTCCATGGCGCTGATGGCCATCACCAACCTGACGGCCATCCTGCTGCTGTCGCGGGTGGCGCTGAAGCTGGCCGACGACTACCATCGCCAACGCCGCCTGGGCAAGCTGCCGACCTTCGACGCCAACCGTTATCCGGAGCTGAAGTCGCAGCTGGAGCCGGGCGTGTGGGACGGTCATCAACCACCGCGCTGAGTTTTCCGGGGCGCGTGCGGTGCGCGCCTCGGCCTATTGGACCGATTGCCCCTTTTTCCCGCGCTTTTTGCTACAGTATCCGCACTTGGATAAACAGGATCTGGCCATGCTCGTTATTATTTCCCCTGCAAAAACTCTCGATTACGACAGCCCGCTGGCGACAGAACGTTTCACGCAGCCCGAACTGCTGGACAAGTCTCAGCGGCTTATCAAAATTTGCCGCGAGCTGACGCCGGCGCAAATCGCCAGCCTGATGAGCATCAGCGACAAGCTGGCCGGGCTGAACGCCGCGCGCTTTAGCGAGTGGCAGCCCAAATTTACCCCAGACAATGCCCGTCAGGCGCTGCTGGCGTTCAAGGGCGACGTTTACACCGGCCTGCAGGCGCAGGATTTCAACGAGGCCGATTTCGACTTTGCCCAGCAGCATCTGCGTATGCTGTCCGGCCTGTATGGCGTGCTGCGCCCGCTCGATCTGATGATGCCGTACCGGCTGGAGATGGGCATCAAGCTGGAAAACCCGAAAGGCAAAGATCTGTACAGCTTCTGGGGCGATCAAATCACCCAGAAACTCAATGAAGCGCTGGAGCAGCAGGGCGACGACGTGGTGGTCAACCTGGCGTCCGACGAGTATTTCAAGGCGGTGAAGCCGGCCAAACTGCACGGCGCGCTGATCAAACCGGTGTTCCTCGACGAGAAGAACGGCAAGTTCAAGGTCATCAGCTTCTACGCCAAGAAAGCGCGCGGGTTGATGAGCCGCTTTATCATCAAGAACCGCCTGACGCGCAGCGAGCAGCTGGTGGACTTCAACCTGGAAGGCTACGCCTTCGACGAAGCCGCCTCGCAGGGCAATGAACTGGTGTTCAAACGCCCGGAGCAGGCATAAAAAAAGCCGTCGCAAGACGGCTTTTCGTATTCTAGCCTGCCGAACTTCAGGCCGGCAGCGCCATCAGGAATTTGCGCAGTTCGGCAAAGCCGGCCGGCAGCGTGTGCGACAGCAGCGGCAGATCGGCCCGCAGCGCCAGCGCTTTCGGCAACGGCAGTTCCTGGCCGAGGATCGCTTCTACGCTCTCTTTAAACTTGGCCGGATGCGCCGTGCCGAGGAACAGACCGAACTCCCCTTCCTGCAGCTGATCGCGCAGCGCGCGATAGGCAATGGCTGCGTGCGGTTCTGAGATATAACCCAGCTCGGCCAGTTCACGCATCGTTTCCCTGGTGGTCTCATCGCTGACCGCCGCGTGGCCCAGCTCTTTCAGCTGCCAGACCTTACGACGGAACAGCTCTTCCACGCGCGGCCAGTTGTTTGGCTGGCTGACGTCCATGGCGTTGGACAGCGTCGCGACCGTGGCGTGCGGCTGCCACTGGCCGCTGGTCAGGAAGCGCGGCACGGTGTCGTTGGCGTTGGTGGCGGCAATAAAGCGCTTCACCGGCAGGCCCAGCGACTTGGCCAGCAGCCCGGCGGTCAGATCGCCGAAGTTGCCGCTCGGCACCGAGATGACCAGCTGATTGCGCGCTTCCTGCGGCAGCTGCGCCACCGCTTCGAAGTAGTAGCAGATCTGCGCCAGCAAGCGGCTGATGTTGATCGAGTTAGCCGAGTTCAGGTGCAACGCGTCTTTCAATTCTTGATCGTCGAACGCCTGCTTCACCAGCGCCTGGCAAGCATCGAAGTCGCCGTCAATCGCTACGGTGTGAATGTTGCCGCCCAGGGTACAGAACAGCTTCTCCTGCAGCGGACTGATTTTGCCCTGCGGATAGAGGATCACCACCCGGACGTTTTTCAGGCCGTAGAAGGCGTGCGCCACGGCGGCGCCGGTGTCGCCGGAGGTGGCGGTCAAAATGGTCACCGGCTGATCGCCGGCCACTTCCGCCAGCATCTGCGCCATAAAGCGGCCGCCGAAGTCTTTGAACGCCAGCGTCGGGCCGTGGAACAGCTCCAGGCAAGAGACGTCTTCGGTCACTTTCGCCACCGGCGCCGGGAACTCAAAGGCGGCCTGCACGCGTTTCTTCAGCGCCGCTTCCGGTACCTCTTCGCCGATAAAGGCCGACAGAATGCGGCTGCTGCGGGTGACAAAGTCCTGCTCCAGCAGCTGGTCGATCTCGGTCAGTTCGAACTCCGGCAGCTCCAGCGGGAAGAACAGCCCCTGCTGCTTGCCCAGGCCTTGTTTGATCGCCTGCGCGAAGCTGACCTGCTCGTTGTGATCCTTAAGGTTGTACAGTTTCATGCGTTATCCCAGTAGTCGAGCGCCTGCGGTATCCAGACGGCAAATATGAACAAAACCTTCGTCGTTTTGCAGATAGTGTTGTTGCAGCCAGGCGGCCATGCGTTGCGCGGTGGCGCCGTCGTTGCAGACGGCGAACAGCGTCGGGCCGGAACCGGAGATGCCGCAGGCCAGCGCGCCGATCTCCTGCGCCGCCTTGCGCGCTTCGGCGAAGCCCGGCAGCAGCCGGGTGCGGTACGGTTCGGCGATCACGTCCTGCATCAATTTGGCGGCCAGCTGCGGCTGACGGGTGTGGCAGGCATGGATAAAGCCGGCCAGATAGCGACCGTGGCTGATGCAATCCTGACGACGGTATTGCGCGGGTAAAATGGCGCGCGCTTCGGCGGTGGAGACCTTGATGCCCGGATAGGCCATGACCCACAGCCAATCGTCGAAGCACGGCACCTCCTGGCTGATGATGCCTTCTTCTTCCAGCATCAGCTGCAGGCCGCCAAGGTAACAAGGCGCCACGTTGTCGTAATGCACGCTGCCGGAAATGCGGCCTTCCAGCTCGCCCATCAGGCCGAGCAGCGTCGTCTTATCCAGCGGCCGATCGCAGAATTCGTTCATCGCCATCAACCCGGCGACCACCGAACAGGCGCTGGAGCCCAGCCCCGAACCGATCGGCATGTTCTTTTCCAACCGCATCGCCACAGGCACTTCGCGGCCGATCTCCTGGCAAAAACGCTCCCAGCATTGATAAACGATGTTCTCTTTCGGCTCGGCCGGCAGCTTGCTGACGAAGCGCCCGGCATTCTGCAGACTGAACGTCTCGGCGGCTTCGACGCTGACGCAGTCGCCCAGCAGCGTACCGTCGATCGGCGAAACCGCCGCGCCCAGCACATCGAAACCGACGCTGACGTTACCGATCGAGGCCGGTGCATACACCTTAACCATATTAAACTCCCAACTTCCATGACAGTGTGCGCAGCAGATCGGCGAACACGCCCGCTGCGGTCACATCGTTACCGGCGCCGTAGCCGCGCAGCACCAGCGGCAGCGGCTGATAATAGCGGCTGTAGAAGGCCAGCGCGTTCTCGCCGTTCTTCACTTTATACAACGGATCGTTGCCGTCCACCGCCTCGATGCGCACCTTGCAGCGCCCTTCGTCGATCAGGCCGACATAGCGCAGCACCTTGCCTTGCTCGGCGGCGTTGGCCACGTTGCGCGCGAACTCTTTATCCAGCTCCGGCAGCCGCGCCAGGAACTGATCCACGTCGCCCGATGCGTCGAAGGACGGCGGCAGCACCGGCTCGACCTCGATATCGCTCAGCTCCAGCTTGTAACCGGCCTCGCGCGCCAGGATCAGCAGCTTGCGCGCCACGTCCATACCGGACAGATCGTCGCGCGGATCCGGCTCGGTGTAGCCGTTGGCCCGGGCCTGCAGGGTCGCCGCCGACAGCGACAGCCCTTCGTCCAGCTTGCCGAAGATAAAGGACAGCGAACCGGACAGGATGCCGGAGAAGCGCACCAGCTCATCGCCGGCGTTCAGCAGGTTTTGCAGGTTCTCAATCACCGGTAAACCGGCACCGACATTGGTGTCATAGAGGAACTTGCGGTGCGAACCGGCGGCGGCCGCACGCAGTTGCTGATAATAGTTCATCGACGAGGTGTTGGCCTTTTTGTTCGGCGTCACCACGTGGAAACCGTCCGCCAGGAAGTCCACATACTGATCGGCCACCGCCTGGCTGGAGGTACAGTCGACGATCACCGGGTTCAGCAGGTGATACTCCTTCACCAGCCGGATCAGGCGGCCGAGATTGAACGGCTCCTGCGCGCCGGCCAGCTCGTCGCGCCAGCTGTCCAGCGCGATGCCGTGCACGTTGGTCAGCATCACGCGCGAGTTGGCGATGCCGCACACCCGCAGGTCGATATGTTTTTGCTTCAGCCACGGCTGCTGGCGGTAGATCTGCTCAATCAGCGCCCCGCCGACGCCGCCGACGCCGATGACGAACACTTCGATCACCTGATCGGTGTTGAACAGCATCTGGTGGCTGA
This sequence comes from Serratia sp. A07, assembly GCF_058725505.1. Lineage (NCBI taxonomy): Bacteria > Pseudomonadati > Pseudomonadota > Gammaproteobacteria > Enterobacterales > Yersiniaceae > Serratia > Serratia sp. A07. The sequence goes on along the minus strand of NZ_JBZXDO010000004.1, from coordinate 136,863 downwards.
CGCGCACGCCGGTGGTGGCGGAATCATTGCTGACCACGACCGAAATTGAACGCTCGGAAGAGCCCTGGGCGATGGCGACGATATTGATGTTGGCGCGCGCCAGCGCGGAGAAGAAGCGCGCGGAGATGCCACGCAGGGTGCGCATGCCGTCGCCGACCACCGAGATGATCGCCAGGCGTTCCATGACGTCCAGCGGATCCAGCACGCCGTCTTTCAACTCCAGATAGAACTCCTCCTCCAGCGCGCGGCGGGCGCGCTGCAGTTCGCCCTGCGGCACGCAGAAGCTGATGCTGTATTCGGAAGAGGATTGGGTGATCAGCACCACCGAAATGCCGGCGCGCGACATCACGGCGAACACCCGCGCGGCCATGCCGACCATGCCTTTCATGCCCGGGCCGGAGACGTTGATCATCGCCATGTTGTTCAGGTTGGTGATGCCTTTCACCGGCATCGCGTCATCGGTGCTGTCTTTGCCGATCAGCGTGCCGGGGGCCTGCGGGTTGGAAGTGTTTTTAATCAGGCAAGGGATTTGGAACTGGGCAATCGGCGTGATGGTGCGAGGGTGCAGCACTTTGGCGCCGAAGTAGGAGAGCTCCATCGCCTCCTGGTACGACATCGATTTCAGCAGCCTGGCGTCCGGCACGGTGCGCGGATCGCAGGTATACACGCCGTCGACGTCGGTCCAGATTTCGCAACAGTCGGCGCGCAGGCAGGCGGCCAGCACGGCGGCGGAATAGTCGGAGCCGTTGCGGCCCAGCACCACCAGCTCGCCCTTGTCGTTACCGGCGGTGAAACCGGCCATCAGCACGATGTGGTCGGCCGGGATCGCCGCCGCGGCGATGCGCACCGTGGACTCGGCGATGTCCACGGTGGACTCCAGGTAGTGGCCCTGCGCCAGCAGTTTCTCCACCGGGTTGATCACCGTGACCGGGTAGCCCTTGGCGCGGAATACCCCTTCCATGATGGCGATGGAGAGCTTTTCACCGCGGCAGATAATAGCCGCGTTCACGCTGTCCGGGCACTGCCCCAGCAGCGAAACGCCGTGCAGCACCTGCTTGAGCTGCGCGAACTCCTGATCGACCACGCCCTTCAGCCTGTCGTATTCAAAGCCCGGCAGCGCCTGCGCCAGGCCGCTCAGCAGATCGGCAAAGATCCGCTCGGCGTCGCTGATATTCGGCAGAATGTCCTGGCCTGCCACCGTTTTGTCGATCATCGCCACCAGATGGTTGGTGATCTTTGCGGGGGCGGACAAGACCGTGGCTACCTGTCCCTGACGCGCGTTACTCTCCATGATATCGGCGACGCGCAGAAAACGTTCTGCATTCGCCACCGAGGTTCCGCCAAATTTCAGCACTCGCATGTGTGATCTCTCCGAATTTAAGCCGAAAAAAAAGCCCGCACTGATTAGGTGCGGGCTTTTTTCTGTGTTTCCTGTGCGCGTCAGCCCGCCCCGTTACCTGTGGTATCGGTGGTGGTAATAATTGTGGTATTCAGGCTGATATTGCGCATGTTGTCTGTCTGTCTCATGAAATACTCTGTCCCCTCTATTGGTTAAAGCAATCGCTATCCCAAGTCAAACGATTTCTTTTTTTTGCTTATTTTCCGTTCAGCGGCGACATTGCGCGATACCGGAGGTAAAAAGCAAAATGACAGAACAAAAAAACAACTTAAAGCCGATTTAATAGTGGATCACTCTGGGTAACCGCTTGATGAAGCCGCTATCACTTGGCGAGTTTTTTTTCGATGTCGTGCAGCAACGTATGCAACATCGCCGTATCTCGCTGTTGCAGCACGCCGAGCCTCTGGTGCAGCCAGTCGCGCAATTTTTGGTCATCGCCGACCTGCAATGCGTTCAACAAGGCATCGGCACGGCGGCGCAGCGCCTTGAGCTGCCCTTCCGACGCCGCCGTTTCCTGCGGCGTGCTGACGCCCATCAAGCTCGCCAACTGGTAGCAGTACACCATCACCGCTTGCCCCAGATTAAGCGACGGATAGTCCGCCTGCATCGGCACGCCGGTCAGCAAATCTGCCAGCGCCAGCTCTTCGTTGGTCAGGCCGGAATCTTCACGGCCGAACACCAGCGCGGCCTGGCCGACCCACTGCTTACGCTCGCTCAACTGTTCCAGCAGCTCAGGCGGCGTGCAGTAGTAGTGAAAACGCGCGCGGCTGCGGGCGGTAGTGGCGACGGTGAAATCCACGTCCGCCAGCGCCTGCTCCAGCGTGGCGAACGTTTGCACGCCGTCGAGGATCTCGCCGGCCCCGTGTGCCACCCAGCGCGCCGCCGGCTGCAGGTGCGCCTCGCTGTCGACGATGCGCAACGACGTGAAGCCCATGGTTTTCATCGCGCGCGCCGCCGCGCCAACGTTTTCCGGCCGCGCCGGAGCCACTAAAACAATATGAAGCTGCATCACTCTTCCACCGAAGGCGGGCCTGCGTTTTTGACGGTGGCGCAGCGCCCGCTTATATTTACAATTGCGTAACAATAAACGCGTTAATAGCAACAAACAAGATTAAACGGCTCGTTGAGCTAATAAACCCGTCGTAATAGTCATTATTCGTGCTTATGTTTTACTGCATTTATTTATCAATGAGTTAAAACAAGACGATGATCAATAAGCGAATAATTGTATCCTATCGGGCCGGATAATGCTGAATCGTTCACAGAATTTGAGGTTCTGTGACTTAAACTGGCATTTCTGTAAGTGTTTTTCACAAATCTGTTAACGTGCTACAATTGAATTTGATATATGTCAACAAAGCGTAGTTTTGTTGGGTGATGAATTCGGCACGCGCTGTTATATTGCTGTTAATGGGGTTAGGATATGCGCCGATTTGGCACCCCAAGGGGTTGTAGGGAACAGCATCCCCACCAGGCTAGCGATCTTGTTGACATGAGATGGAAAGTGCATCAAGAACGAGTTTACGTACTTTAGTCATTTGCTGAGAGGGAACGTGGCGCTATCTCTGCCCTCCTCTAAGAAAACAGAGACTTCTGTACTTCCGATTTTCTATTTTGTTGGCAATTTTAGGTAGCAAATATGCAGACCCCGCACATTCTGATTGTCGAAGACGAGTTAGTCACTCGTAACACCCTGAAGAGCATTTTCGAGGCGGAAGGCTACATTGTTCATGAAGCCAATGATGGTGCAGAGATGCACAATATCCTGTCTGAAAATGATATCAATCTGGTCATCATGGACATCAACCTGCCAGGCAAAAATGGCCTGCTGTTGGCGCGCGAACTGCGCGAACAGGCCAGCGTCGCCTTGATGTTCCTGACCGGTCGCGATAACGAAGTGGATAAAATCCTCGGCCTGGAAATCGGCGCCGACGATTACATCACCAAACCGTTCAACCCGCGTGAGCTGACCATCCGCGCACGCAACCTGCTGTCGCGTACCATGAACCTGGGCAGCCTGGGCGAAGAGCGCCGCCTGGTCGAGAGCTACAAGTTCAACGGTTGGGAGCTGGACATCAACAGCCGCTCGCTGATCAGCCCGGCCGGCGAACAGTACAAGCTGCCGCGCAGCGAATTCCGCGCCATGCTGCACTTCTGCGAAAACCCGGGCAAGATCCAGTCCCGTGGCGAACTGCTGAAGAAAATGACCGGCCGCGAGCTGAAGCCGCATGACCGTACCGTGGACGTCACCATCCGTCGCATTCGCAAACACTTCGAATCGACGCCGGACACGCCGGAAATCATCGCCACCATTCACGGCGAAGGCTACCGCTTCTGCGGCGATCTGGAAGAGTAATTCCGGCCTGCCGTCATGAAAACGGGGTTCAGCATGCTGAACCCCGTTTTTTTTATTTCGTCTCGGCCCACGGCATGATCGGCACCGCGCTCAGCGCGTTCTTCGGCGAGCCGTCGATCACCTTGTCGGAGTAGCTGAGGTAAATCAGCGAATTACGCTTGGCGTCGTAGAAGCGCACCACCTGCAGCTTCTTGAACACCAGCGAGGTGCGTTTCTGGAACACCACATCGCCTTCCGCCTTGCCGTTTTTGATCTTGTCGCTCAGCTCGATAGGCCCCACCTGCTGGCAGGAAATGGCCGCGTCGGCGGTGTCTTCCGCCAGCCCCAGGCCGCCTTTGATGCCGCCGGTTTTGGCGCGGCTGATATAACAAGTTACATTTTTAACATCCGGATCGTCGAACGCTTCCACCACGATTTTGTGGTCTGGCCCCAACAATTTAAACACCGTATCAACGGAACCTACCTGCTCCGCCTGCGCGCTGCCAACGGTTGCGCAAACCAAACCGAATAAAAATATCCAGCCTTTTTTCATTTACTTAACTCCGATATAACCTTGCCGCAAAAATAGGTTCGGCGATCGCCATTATTTATGTCTAAGCTCACGGAATCGGTTTTTTACGGGTCCGCACCGTTCGTTTTAGCACAGAGCGTGACAAAAATCTTTGAGAGTCGCGGAGTAAAAAAATTGCTATGATGCGGCGTCGTTATTTCTTTGCGCCCACTACGGTGTACCCCAATCCAACTCTGGCGCGGCATGCGCAGCAGAGGCAAAGAGTGCAACGCATAATGGCTCATGGATCGGTCTGATAGCGCAGCACCAGCGTGACGAATCAACAGTTCGGGTTCCTACCCCCAAGCTTTACGAGGAAGATCTATGGATCAAGCCGGTATCATTCGTGATCTGCTTAGCTGGCTGGAAAGCCATTTGGACCAACCCTTGTCGCTGGATAACGTGGCGGCCAAGGCCGGCTACTCCAAATGGCATCTGCAACGGATGTTCAAAGATATTACCGGTAACGCCATCGGTGCTTACATCCGGGCAAGGAGGCTGTCCAAAGCCGCCGTCGCGCTGCGTCTGACCGGCCGGCCGATTTTGGATATCGCCCTGCAATACCGTTTCGACTCGCAGCAGACCTTCACCCGCGCCTTCAAAAAACAGTTTGCGCAAACGCCGGCGCTGTACCGCCGTGCCGAAGACTGGAACGCGTTCGGCATCTGTCCGCCGATCCGTCTGGGGGCCTTCACCCTGCCGCAGCCGGAATTCGTTTCGTTGCCGGATAAGCATCTGGTTGGCCTGACCCAAAGCTATTCCTGTACGCTGGAACAGATCACCACCGTGCGCACCGAACTGCGCTCGCAGTTCTGGCGCCAGTTCCTCGGTGACGTCGATACCCTGCCGCCGGTGTTGTACGGGCTGCATCACTCGCGCCCGAGCCAGGAGAAGGACGACGAACAGGAAGTGCTGTACACCACGGCGCTGGAGCCGGATCAGGTGCCTGACAAGGTACAGGAAGGCCAGCCGCTGGTGTTGCCGGGCGGTGAATTTGCAATGTTCAGCTACGAAGGGCCTACCGAGGGGCTGCAAGACTTTATCCTGACAGTGTACGGCACCTGCCTGCCGGCGCTCCAGTTGACGCGCCGCAAGGGGCACGACATCGAGCGTTTCTATCCGAAAGGCGAGCGCCGTCCGCATCAGGCGCCTATCGAGATCAAGTGCGATTACCTGATCCCGATTCGACGTTAACGCTGCAGTTCGTCCAACGCGGGCATGTCCAGATGCGTGACATCGCCCGCCGTTTCCACGATCCAGCCGGAAGCCAGCCACGGGCTCTGCTGGTGATCGACGCGCGACAGTGAGCAGTTGCGCAAGCGCAGGCGACGTTCCGCATAGGCCGGCAGCCCGAGCACCGTACTGATCAAACACCCCAACGCGATGCCATGGCTGACGAGCAGCGGCTTGCTGCCTTCCGGCAGCATCAGGCAGCTCTCCAGCGCGGCGCGCATGCGCTCGCCCAGCTCCTCCATGGATTCGCCTTGAGGGATACGGCCGTCAGGAGTACCATCGACCATCTGTTTGCGCCACTGCTCTTCCTGCGGCGTCAAACTGTCGATCAGGCGTTCTTCCAGAACCCCCATGTGCAGCTCACGCAAACGCGGATCGCAAATCACTTCGCAGCCACAGGCTTCGGCGATGATCTGCGCGGTGCGGCGCGTGCGCCCCAGATCGCTGGTAATGATATGCGTAACGCCTTCTTTGCTGACGCGCCTGGCGACCAGACGGGCCTGGTGTTCACCCATGGCGGTTAACGGGCTGTCGGACTGACCCTGGATGCGGCGAGCCGCGTTCCATTCCGTTTCGCCATGGCGAACGAGGTATACCTGTAACATTTTTGTTTTCCGTTATACTGCGTGAAATTTGCGTTTATCCCCGGCCCGGCGGCGCTTTTGCCGCTGCCCGGCGTATCGGCCAGAAGGATATCAAACCCGTTATGTACCATGTTGTCGCTGCAACTACCAACCCGGCAAAGATCAAGGCTATTCAACTGGCCTTCGACGACGTCTTCGGCGCGGGCCACTATCGCATTGAAGCCGTCGACGTCGCCAGCGGCGTCTCGCTGCAGCCGATAGGCAATCACGAAACGCGCACCGGCTCGCGCCAACGCGTCATGGAAGCGCGCCAGGTCAGGCCCGAGGCCGATTTTTGGGTCGGCGTAGAAGCCGGGATTGAAGAGAATATGACCTTCGCCTGGATGACCATCGAGAACCCGCACATCCGCGGCGAATCCCGCTCGGCGAGCCTGATGCTGCCGGAAGTCATCTTACAAGGTATTCGCGACGGTCGCGAATTGGGCAGCGAAATGGCGGCAATCACCGGCAACCCCGAGGTGAAGCGTCAGGGCGGCGCCATCGGCGTCTTCACCGACGGCCGGCTGAGCCGCACCAGCGTTTATCATCAGGCGCTGCTGCTGGCGCTGGTGCCGTTCCACAACGCCATCTATCAGCAATAACCCCGAGCCTGTTAGGGCGCGTCGTGCAGCAACTGCTGCTCAAGCCACTGTTTCAGCGCCGGTGAAGCCGCTTTCAGGCTGTTCGATCCGCGGGTGATGGTGGCAATCCCCGCGCCCAGTTCATTTTTCAGCTCACGCTGGCTCATCTCGCCGCGCATCAGTTCCTGAATGATCCGCACCCGAGTGCCCAGCGCGGTGCGCTCGTCCGGCGTCAGCATCAGCTGCAGCAGCGGTTGATGCAGTTCTTGCGCAAACGAATTCTGCAGCAGCGCGACGAAGCGCAGCCAATCCTCATTGCCTTGTTCTGAAAGAGCGGGGTCGTTTAACGATAATTGCGTCATGGCAGCCACCATACTATTTAACTAGTACAGCAGCATACCATAGGGCCGTCAAAATCAATAACGTCTCTGCCACTCGGCGTCGGTCAGCACCTTGGCCGGCCGGTGCGTCAGATAGCGGTAAAACGCGTCATAGGCCAGCACGTTCTTGACGTAGCCGCGGGTTTCCGAGAACGGAATGCTTTCGATAAACGCTACCGGATCGATCCGCCCTGAGCTGTTGCCCAGCCAGGTGTTCACCCGCGACGGGCCGGCGTTATAGGCGGCGGTCGACAGAATGCGGTTGCGGCCGAACTGCTGATAGACCGACTCCAGATAGCTGGTGCCGATGGTGATGTTGGTCTGCGGATCGAACAGCTGGCTCGGGCCGACGTAACCGGGGATGTTGAACATCTGCACCGTATGCTGCGCGGTGCGCGGCATCACCTGCATCAGGCCGGAAGCGCCAACCGGCGACTGTGCCTTCGGATTCCAGGCGCTCTCCTGACGCGCTATCGCCATCGCATAGCTGGTGGTGATCCCCTTGTCATCGGTGGCGCGGCGGAACTCCTGCGGCCAGGCGACCGGGAAGCGTTCCTCCAGGTGATCCCACAGCTTGCCGACGATGGTCGCCTGCACGCTCAGATCGGCCCATTTTTGCTCAAAGGCGTAACGCGCCAGCGCCTCTTGTTCCGGCCGGCTGCGGCTGGCGACGTAGGAGCCCCACTCGCTGCGGGCCAGGTTGTCCATATTCCAGTACATCAGCTCGCGCACCCGGGCGACTTCCGGCCCGTCGGTCAGCGACGCGCGCGGCTTGGCCGCCACCGCCACCATCACCGGATAAGTGGCGTTCAGCTTCTGCGCCGCCACCATCGGATAGAAGCCGCGTTCGGTCATCAGGTTACGCAATATCTCCTCGCCTTCGGCGCGTTTCCCTTCGTCCATCAGTTGACTGGCGCGCCAGTAGCGCCACTCATCCTTGTTGCGCGACTCTTCCGGCAGGCGCGCCAGCCAGGTCGCCACGCCCTGCCGATCGCCGTTGCCCAGCGCCATGCGCACCCGGCGCTCCAGCAGCGAAGGCGAACGGCTGCGCAGGATCACCTGATCACGCCACTGCGCCTGTTCAAAGGTGGCATCGCTGCCCATCAGGCGCCAGGCCACCGCCTCTTCCAGCCCCAGCCGATCGTCGTCGCTCATTTTCTGCAGCCGCGCAAGCGTCGGGATCATCGCCCGCGCGTTTTCCACATCCTGCCGCGCCAGGCGCTCAAAGGCGATGCCGGTGGCGGCGCGGGTAAAGTCGGTCGGCCCCACGCTGCGGGCGAAGGCTTCCACGGTGGTCGGATCGTTTTGCAAGCGCACCAGGGCGTTGCCCATGGTCTGGTAGTCGGCCGGCAGTTGGCTGTAGAGGTTGCTGACCAGTGAACTGTTACCCTCTTTCAGCGCCAGCTTCATGCGCGCTAGAATATCGAGCGGCGTCTGCTTGCCAGCGCCGCGCCAGACGCTGAACAGCCGATCGCAGGCGCTCGGCAGCGTTTTGCCGTTCAGCCACAGTTCGTCGGCGCCGCTCCAGGCCGCCTGCTGATCGCCGGTGGCCCACTTGGCGTAGTAATAGTTGCAGCGCGCCGCCACCGGTTTGGGCGGCTGCGGGCTGAAGGCCAGCAGGGTGCGCCAGTCTTCGCGACGCGCCAGCTCATTGACGAAGCGCGGCGCCAGTGATTTCGCCGGCGGCAGCGTCGGGTTGCGTTTGATAAAGTCGTTCACCTCGGAGAACCCCGCCTGACTCAGATCCTGCGTCAGCTCGCGGTATTCCAGGTAAGGATAAAGCGGGTAATCGCGCAGCGTCGGCATCAGCTGCGCCACCACGTCCATCTGATTGCCGTCCCACGCCTGTTTGATCTGCTGGTAGCGCTGACGTTGCGCATCCAGAGAATCCGCCAGCGCCGCGCCGGAAAACGCCGTCAGGCACAGCCCCATCGCCAACAGCCGTCGCTTGTCCACCTTGACCATCCTCGCTCTTTCCTCACTGGTTATACCGCAGGAGCCGCCCAGCTCCCCGGTGACCGCCGCGCCACGGCGCCGCGGGACAAAATAAAGCCGGGCACACGGCCCGGACGCAGATATCTACCATAGACAGCGCAATCGCTTATCCATTCAATACTGTAGAAGAAGAAGTGTATCGCCATGACGGGAGCCAGGTAAAAAACGTTTACTTTGGCTGACAAATCAGGCCGGCGGGATATTTCCAGCTACCGGATTTTTATTAGCCGCCCCGGTGCTTATTGGAGAAGTAAAATACTTTTTAATTATTAGCTATCACATTATTACATTTTCGAAATGACGCAGTCGTTGCGCAAATCGCCTGACAGCTGGCCAAACGCGCCAACTTTGCAGAACAGCGGTGGCAAACCCGGGTAGGCATTTTTATACTATCAAAAATAAGTAGGATAATTCCGAGAAAACAGCACATAAAGCGCCCAACGAAGACATCTTATAATACAATCCGCGCCAATTATGGGTTAGATAGTGTTCATTAGGCAGTGCGACTGACAGCTTTCAGCAAAACGATTGTCCCTTCAAGCGGGCCGGATTTTTCCTTGTCAGGCCACGGCCTGCGGGCGGTGGATCAGGCCGGAATGGCGGGTGAAAATGGCAAGTAAGACCGCGATAGCGATGCGTTGCGCAAAAAGCCCCGTGCCGGGCTTCCATGCCGCACGCCTGAATATCGGTCGCCTGTTGCTGATCGTTTTGTTGGTGCTGCTGACGTTGCCCGGGCCTGCGCGCGCCGCCGATGATCCCTATCAAAAGCGCACGCACGCCGTAACGACCGTGGTGGTCGGCATCATCAGCTACGCCCGCTGGTCGCGTGAACCCAATCCGATCCGGTTGTGCGTGACCGCACCCACCCAGTATGCCGAAGGGTTGTTCGATCCGATCCTGCTCAGCGCCCCGCGTCCGATTAAAGCCGAGCGCGTGCCGTTCGACAGCCCAACGCTGAGTACCGGCTGCGATGTTATCTACTTAGGGAACATCACCGCCGCGCAGAGACAAAATTTCATGCAGCGCATTTCCGGCAACTCCATTCTCAGCATCAGCGAGAACGATAGCGAATGCTCCGCCGGCAGCGCATTTTGCCTGCAGATCGATGGGGATCAGGCCAGCTTCAAGGTCAACCTGGACGCCCTGGCGCGCAGCGGCGTGCGCGTCCACCCCAACGTGCTGCAGCTGGCACGCAAACAGGCGCCGCCGCTATGAGGCTGTTGCGTAAAAACCGTTCCGGCAATGCGCGCCCGACGCTGGGCCGAGTGCTGCAGCGGGTGCATCTTGGGCTGGCGCTGATCGCCGTCGGCACCGCCGGCATCTTTTTGACGCTGGTGGCGCTGTTTGCACTGCGCGCCTATGCCAACCACAACCTGCACCTGATCGCGCGCTCCATCAGTTATACCGTCGAGGCCGCCGTGGTGTTTGAAGACCGCACCGCCGCGCGCGAGGCGCTGATGCTGATCGCCTCCAACGAAGAAGTATCGGACGCGCGGATCCTCGACAACAACGGCAAGATGCTGGCCAACTGGCGCCATCCCACCGATGGGCCGCTGCACGGCCTGGAGCAGATCGTCGCACACTGGGCGCTGCCCGAACCGGTCATCCTGCCCATCACCCACGAGGGTAAGCAGGTCGGCCAGGTCTGGCTGAGCGGCAACGGCGGCAGCCTGCTGCGTTTCCTGTTGCGCGGCATGGTCGGCATGATCGCCTGCCTGGTGCTCAGTACCTTGTGCGCCCTGGTGTTGTCGCGCCGTATGCTGGTCGGCATCGTCAGTTCGCTGGACGACATCGCCAACGTGGCGCACGCGGTGCGCCGCGATCGCACCTTCGGCCTGCGGGTGCCGTCGGCGCCGATCGCCGAGCTGCATGAGCTCAGCAACGATTTCAACGGCTTGCTCGACGAGCTGGAGGCTTGGCAGGCCCACCTGAAGCAGGAGAACGACTCGCTGGCCCACCGGGCGACGCACGACAGCCTGACCGGCTTGCCGAATCGCGCCTTCTTCGAAGGGCGGCTGAGCCGCCCCCTGGGCGATATCGAGCCGCCGGCAAAATTGGCGGTGCTGTTTATCGACGGCGATCGCTTCAAGGAAGTGAACGACAGTTACGGCCACGCCGCAGGCGATGCGGTGCTGACCACCATTGCCGGACGCATTCGCGCGCAGCTGCGCGAGACCGATCTGGTCGCACGTCTGGGCGGGGATGAATTCGCCGTGCTGCTGGCGCCGGTACACGGCACGGAAGATGTCCTGCAGATCGCTGACAACATCATCGACTGCATGACGCAACCGGTCATTTTGCCGAACGACGAGGCGGTCATTACCTCTCTGAGTATCGGTATTGCGCTGTACCCTGATCACGCCTCGACGCCTCAGGGTCTTTTGCACGAAGCTGACGATGCGATGTATCAGGCAAAGCATCGTTATAACGGAGGCTGGCGGCTGGCTATACATAAATAAGAGCCCCGGCTATAACACTTGAACTAGGGATTTTGACTATGATACAGCAACTGTTTAAAGGTCGTTTTTCACTGCTGACGATGGTGTTCGTCGCCCTGCTGGCGCTCGCCGGCTGCCAGAGCAAGCCGCAGGGCCTGACGCCCGAGCAGATCGCGCTGCTGCAATCGCAGGGCTTCAAGCTGACCGATAACGGCTGGGAGTTTGGCCTGTCGGATAAGGTGCTGTTCGGCAACAACATCGGCAAGCTGAACCCGGAAAGCACCGAGACGGTGCAGAAGATGGGCCGTGCGCTGCTGAGCGTCGGCATCACCAAGTTCCGCCTGGACGGCCATACCGACAACTACGGTGAAGACAGCTATAACGATCAGCTCTCCCTGCGCCGCGCCGATGCGGTGGCCGATCTGCTGGCCAGCGTCGGCATTCCGCGCGCCAATATCGAAACCCGCGGCATGGGCAAGCGCGATCCCGTTGCCGATAACCGCACCTCCAGCGGCCGCGCGGAAAACCGCCGCGTCGCGATCGTCGTCACGCCATAAGCCACCAATATGCGCCTTTATCGGCGCATAAACGGTTATACTTAGCGATCGCTGAGCGATGTCTGGGATCCGAGATCGAAACGGGCTACACTCATGCCGCCAGACATCCTATAAATACTGATATAGAGAGGCTTAGAGCAACGTGGCTCAATACGTCTATACCATGCACCGCGTCGGCAAGGTCGTACCGCCGAAGCGTCATATTTTGAAAAACATCTCCCTGAGCTTCTTCCCTGGGGCCAAAATCGGCGTACTGGGCCTGAACGGCGCCGGTAAGTCCACCCTGCTGCGCATCATGGCCGGCATCGATACCGACATCGAAGGGGAAGCGCGCCCACAGCCGGGCATCAAGATCGGTTACCTGCCGCAGGAGCCGCAGCTTAACCTCGAACACACCGTGCGTGAATCGGTGGAAGAAGCGCTGGCAGAAGTGGTCGGCGCGCTGAAACGCCTGGACGAAGTGTACGCGCTGTACGCGGAAGAAGGCGCAGACTTCGACAAGCTGGCCGCCGAACAGGGCCGCCTGGAAGAGATCATTCAGGCGCACGACGGTCACAACCTCAACGCCCAACTGGAACGCGCCGCCGATGCGCTGCGCCTGCCGGACTGGGACGCCAAAATCGCCCACCTGTCCGGGGGTGAGCGTCGCCGCGTAGCGCTGTGCCGCCTGCTGCTCGAAAAACCGGACATGCTGCTGCTGGACGAACCGACCAACCACCTGGACGCCGAGTCCGTGGCCTGGCTGGAACGCTTCCTGCACGACTTCGAAGGCACCGTGGTGGCGATCACCCACGACCGTTACTTCCTGGATAACGTGGCCGGCTGGATCCTCGAACTGGACCGCGGCGAGGGCATTCCATGGGAAGGCAACTACTCTTCCTGGCTGGAGCAGAAAGACGCGCGTCTGGCGCAGGAAGCCTCCGCCGAAGCCGCTCGTCGCAAGTCGATCGAGAAAGAGCTGGAGTGGGTGCGTCAGGGTGCCAAAGGCCGTCAGTCCAAAGGCAAGGCCCGTTTGGCCCGCTTCGAAGAGCTGAACAACACCGAATACCAGAAACGCAACGAAACCAACGAACTGTTCATTCCACCTGGCGCACGCCTGGGCGATAAAGTGGTCGAAGTCAGCAACCTGCGCAAGTCCTACGGCGACCGCCTGCTGATCGACGACCTGTCGTTCTCTGTGCCGAAAGGGGCAATCGTCGGCATCATCGGCCCGAACGGCGCGGGTAAATCCACGCTGTTCCGCATGATGTCCGGTCAGGAACAGCCTGACTCCGGCAGCATCGTGCTGGGTGATACCGTCAAGCTGGCGTCCGTCGATCAGTTCCGCGACAGCATGGACGGCTCGAAAACCGTGTGGGAAGAAGTCTCCGGCGGGCAGGACATCATGCGCATCGGCAACACCGAGATGCCGAGCCGCGCCTATGTCGGCCGCTTCAACTTCAAGGGCGTCGATCAGGGCAAACGCGTGGGCGAGCTGTCCGGCGGTGAGCGTGGCCGTCTGCACCTGGCCAAGCTGCTGCAGGTTGGCGGCAACGTGCTGCTGCTCGATGAACCGACCAACGACCTGGATATCGAAACCCTGCGCGCGCTGGAAAACGCCCTGCTGGAATTCCCTGGCTGCGCCATGGTGATCTCGCACGACCGTTGGTTCCTCGACCGTATCGCCACCCACATCCTGGACTACCAGGACGAGGGCAAGGTGGAATTCTTCGAAGGCAACTTCACCGAGTACGAAGAGTACAAGAAGCGTACGCTGGGCGCCGACGCGCTCGAGCCGCACCGCATCAAGTACAAGAAGATCGCCAAGTAATCCCCCAGGCGCCGCATGCGGCGCCTTTTTTTATTCCCGCGCCAGCTCGCGCGCGTAGTCGTCAAACGCCGGGTGCTGCAGCACCACATCGATAAAACAGGCCAGCGCTGGGGAATTCAGCTTGCGGCTCGGGTAGACCAGATACAGCTCATTACCCTCCGCGCGCCACGCCAGCAAGACTTCCACCAACAGCTTCTGCGCCACCACCTCGCGGCTGAGAAACGCCGGCAACAGCGTGATCCCCGCACCGGCGATAGCGCATTCACGCGCATACAGCAGGTTGTCGGTGGTGTGCGCCAGCGGCAGCTGCCAACGGTAGTAGTCGTCGCCACAGCGCAGGTTCCAGGCCGTCCAGGCGCGGTGGGCAATGCAGCGATGCTGTTGCAGCTGCTGCGGGTGTTCGATCGGCGGATGCTGCGCCAGATAGGACGGCGCCGCCAACAGATAGCGCGGCGCATACCCGAGACGGCGACCGATCAGCGAAGAATCCTGCGGCTTGCCGGTGCGCAACGCGGCATCGAAGCCTTCCTGTACCAGATCCACCATGGCATCGGACACCGACACCTCCAGCGAAACGTCCGGGTACTGGCGCTGAAAATCCGCCGCCAGCCGCGCCACCAGGGTCGCCCCCAGCCCGGCGGGCGTCGAGATGCGCAGGCGGCCGCTCGGGTTATCGCGCAGCCGCTGCAGCGCCAGATCGGCGCGTTCGGCGGCGGACATCATCGCCTGACAATGTTCCAGATAACGCTCACCGGCGAAGGTCAGGTTCAGCTGGCGCGTGGTGCGGTTGAGCAAGCGCAGCCCCAGCGTCTGTTCGAGCTGGCTGATGCGCTGGCTGACGCTGGATTTCGGCAATCCCACGCGCTGTGCGGCGGCGGTGAAGCTGCCGCACTCCGCCACCAGCGCGAACAGCGCCATGTCCTGCAGCTGTTTGAATTCCATTGTTCACCTTAAACGAACACTCAGTTAGATATTGTCCATCTTATCACCCCACTGCCGCGGGTCTACACTGGGGGCATCATTTGAAAGGAGTACAATCATGTCGATAAAAGCCATTGCCGTAGACCCGCAGAACCCCGCCGGTTTCATCGAAATTTCACCGGAGATGCCGGTTCCCGGCCAGTACGATCTGCTGGTGGAGGTGAAAGCCGTGTCGGTCAACCCGGTGGACACCAAAGTGCACGCCGGTCTGCAGAAAAGCGGCCTGCAGCAGCCGCGCATTCTCGGCTGGGACGCCAGCGGCATCGTGGTGGGCGTGGGCAGCGGCGTCAGCGGCTTCAAGCCCGGCGATGAAGTCTGGTACGCCGGCGACATCACCCGTCCCGGCAGCAACAGCAGCCACCAGCTGATCGACTCACGCATCGCCGCGCACAAGCCGCGCAGCCTGAACTGGGCCGAGTCCGCCGCCCTGCCGCTCACCGCCCTCACCGCCTGGGAGGCGCTGTTCGAACACCTGAACATTCAGAATGCGCCGGAGCACAAGACGCTGTTGATCATCGGCGGCGCCGGCGGAGTCGGCTCGCTGGCCATTCCGCTGGCCGCATTGCGCAGCAAGGTGAAAGTGATCGCCACCGCCTCAAGGCCGGAATCCGCCACCTGGTGCCGTGAACGCGGCGCCGATCTGGTGGTGGACTACCGCGATCTGAAAGGCAATCTGGCGCAGCACGGCATCGAGCAGGTGGATTACATCCTGTGCCTGAACGATACCGACGGCCACTGGCCGGCGATGGCCGAGCTGGTCGCGCCGCTGGGCCATATCTGCACCATCGTCGAGAACGCGCAGCCGTTGGATCAAAACGCGCTGAAGCTGAAAAGCGCCGCGCTGCACTGGGAATTCATGTTCACCCGCAGCATGTTCACCACCCCGGACATCGCGCAGCAAGGCAAGATCCTGCAGCAGATGGCGCAGTTGCTGGACGAAGGCAAGCTGAGCACCACGCTGAGCGAAACCCTGCACGGGCTGTCGGTAGACACGCTGACCGCCGCGCATCGACAGTTGCTCGGCGGCCATATGCAAGGCAAGCTGGTTATCGCTTACTAAGCCTGAATCGCGGCGGTGCCCTGCGCCGCCGTTACTGCGGGCGGACGAAGCCGACGCACAGCGTCTGCTCGTCGGCATGCGGATCGGCGCGGAACGTCAGCGTCTGCTGCCAATCGAGGCGCATCTTCGGCCAGTGGGCCAACTCACCGCCGAAGTCGCTGTGCGCGCAGTCTTCGCCCAACCGGCCGAACAGGGCGACGCCGTGCTGCGCAATCTGCGGATAGCTGATGTTGACGTTGTAGATATTCGGGCGCGTATGATTGGACCAGCGCGTAATGGTCTGCGGCCGGGAACCGGCGTACACCGTCATCCACTGCGACAGGTATTCGCCGCCAACGTAGCGTAGATCGACGCCATACCGCTCCTGCCACTGCCGCTCCACCCCGGCGCTGAACGCCTTGATACCCACCATTTTCTGGCCAGCGTTGCGCACGTTGCCCAGCATCACTGCGGCATAACCCAGATAGACCGCCAGCGCTGCGCACATCAGCCCGAGGGTCGCCGCGCGCAGTGAACGCACCGGCGGCTGACGCACGCAGCCGACCAGCAGCGCGGGCGCCAGCATAAAGAACGGCTGCAGCCACTCGGTCAACCGGCCGCCGACGTTGAAGGAGAACCAGAAAGTGATAATGCCGAGCGGCAACAGATAGATCCACAGCAGCACCCGCATCGGCAACGCCGATGGCCAGGCCAGCACCGCCCCGCTGCGCCGCAGGATCGCCCACAGCACCAGCGACGGATAGAACACCAGCAGCAGCGACTGCAGCATGTCGAGGTTGAGCTGCATCTTGATCTGCGAATCCACCCATTTGAAGGCGGCAAAGTCGTGGTTCCAGAGCCAGAACACGTTCGGCAACACCAACGCCAGCCAGATCGCCACCGCCAGATAGAACTGCGGCTGCCGATAGCAGCGACGGACCTGCGGTACGAACAGCGTCGACAGCGCCACGAAATAGACGAAGGCGAAGGTCGAGTATTTCGCCATCATCGCCAGACCGGCCACCAACGCGAAGGCCGGCCACCAGTTGGCCGAACGCGAGATCGCCATGTGGAAGAACAGCGCCATCCACGGCCACAGCATCACCAACAGGTAGTTGTCGTTGTAGGGAATAATGTCGAAATTGATGATGCCGGACAGGTTGAGCGTCAGCAGCGCCATCCAGGCCAGCGAGGTGCTGCCGCTCAGACGCCGCGCCAACAGCCAGACGCCCAACATGCCGATGGCGATGGCGATGAAGTGCCCGCCATACCAGTAAACGTTCAGCGGCAGCCACGACAGCCAGATCGCCGGATGCATCGCCGCACCGACCAGCCACGGATTTTTCGGTGAGCCCCACTCGCCGTTGAGGCCCCAGTTGAGCGCCTCGACGGCGTCGTAAGGCAGGGTAGGATCGAGATGAACAGTCAGCAGCGTCCAGGCTGCGGCATAGCAGACCAACCAGAGAGCGAGTAAGCGATAAGACATGTCTTCTTCTAAGCGTTATTGTAAAGAAAATCTTAACTTAGTCGCTGTCGAATGAACCATGTTTAAACAAGCCGTTAAATGTGCGCCTGGGTGGCGTTTCTGCCGCATCGATCGCACATTACGCTAATTTTACTCAGCCTGCCGCGTGACGATGGGCGGGCGCGCTCAACCGGCCGGCGTCCGCCGCCAGCAGCTGTTGCACCAGCTCGACGCAGCGCAGGAAACGCTCTTCGTAATCGCTGGACTCAACGTGCACGTACTCGATGTTGTTGGCGCGCAGCATCTCCTCCAGCAGGCGCTGGAACGCCAGGCGATCGGCGGTGCTGCCGAGGCTGCGCAGGCCGTCCGCCACCCACGGCGTGTTGTTTTCCAGCAGTATCACCAGATCGAAACGGTATTCGTCGATCAGCGCCTGCACGAAGGGGTGTTCACGCCCTTCGTACTTTTTGCAAAATGCCTGCGTAGTCACGAAATCGGTATCGATAAACGCCACCTTGTTGGCGTACTTGACCGCGAAATCCACGTATTGCGCCTGCCCGAGGGCAATTTTGTCGTAGTCGGAATACTGCAGCGCCATCTCGTCGCCGCCCAGGTGCGAAAACACGTAATCGCGGCCATATTCCCAGGCACTGGTGGTGTTGAAGATGTTGGCCAACTTGTTGACCAACGTCGACTTGCCGCTCGATTCGCCGCCGAGGATAGCTACGGTGCGCACGAAGAACGGCTTCACCTCGGTCGGGATGTAGTCCCAATAGCGGAACGGATCCTGGCGGATCTGATTGCCGCTGATGTTCATGAACGAACGCTCGGGGTCGACCAAAATGGTTTCGATGCCCAGATGCTCGCGGTAGCGCGGCGCATCCTGCGCTTCGCTGGAATAGATGAAGCTCGGCACGATGCCCTTCTGTTCCATAAAGGCCTTCATGCCGTCGCTCCACACGTTCCAGCCGTGCGGATAGGGTTCGATGCCCTGCTCGTCGAACGAGTGGATATGGATGTTTTTCTGGTACTTGAAGGTCTGCAGCAGCCAGCGCAGGCGATCGCTGACCGTCGGCTGTTGCGACATCGAACTGTTCTCGAACAGCTCGCGATCGCGCGGCTCGTCATGGCACAAGATAACGTGCAGCTCGTCCACCTGGCTGCAGGCGCGCTGGATCAGGTAGATGTGGCCGGTGTGCAGCGGGTAAAATTTACCAAACACCACGCCGACTTTAACCTCTTTACGCGGGAACTCCAGCCCGAGAAAACGGTGCAGCGCCTCGAGCTTTTGCGCGCTCGGGCTTTTGATCTTGTCGTTCAACAGCTGGCTGAGATAGCCTTTGGTCATGCCGCTGGCATCCGCCACCTGCTGCAAAGTACAGCCCTTTTGCTTAATGGACGTCTTCAGGTAATCAAATTGCGGCATGGCCACCTCCGTTTAGTATGCTAAACAAAATAGCATATCTTTCTCGCCGTCGGCGACATTAATAAAACTCTTCCAGCACGTCCAGCGCGTCCGCCAGCTTCTTGACCCCGAACACCTGCATGTTGGCCGGCGGCTTCTTCGGCATGTTGCCGTGCGGCACGATGGCACGCTTGAAGCCGTGCTTGGCCGCTTCGGAGATGCGCTCCTGGCCGCTCGGCACCGGGCGAATCTCTCCCGCCAACCCCACTTCGCCGAACACCACCAGATCGTTCGGCAGCGGCCGATCGCGCAGGCTCGAGACCAGCGACATCAGCAGCGCCAGATCGGCGCTGGTCTCGCTGACCTTTACCCCGCCGACCACGTTGACGAACACGTCCTGATCCGACATCTGCAGCCCGCCGTGCCGGTGCAGCACCGCCAGCAGGATCGCCAACCGGTTCTGCTCCAGGCCCACCGCCACGCGGCGCGGGTTGGACATCATCGAGTGATCCACCAGCGCCTGGATCTCCACCAGCAGCGGCCGGGTACCTTCCCACACCACCATCACCGAGCTGCCGGAGGTGACTTCATCGCCGCGGCTGAGGAAGATCGCCGAAGGGTTGCTGACTTCGCGCAGCCCCTGTTCGGTCATGGCAAACACGCCCAGCTCGTTGACCGCGCCGAAGCGGTTCTTGTGGCTGCGCAGAGTGCGGAAGCGGGAATCGGCGTCGCCATCCAGCAGCACCGAACAGTCGATACAGTGTTCCAGCACTTTCGGCCCGGCCAGCGAGCCGTCTTTGGTGACGTGGCCGACCATGACGATCGCCACGCCGCGCGTCTTGGCGAAGCGCGTCAGATAGGCGGCGGTTTCCCGCACCTGCGCCACGCTGCCCGGCGAAGACTGAATGTCCGCCATGTGCATCACCTGGATCGAGTCGATCACCATCAGCTTCGGCTGCTCCTGCTCGGCGATCAGGCAGATCTGCTCGATGCTGGTTTCCGACAGCATGTTCAGGCCGCCGGTCGGCAGCCCCAGACGGTGAGCGCGCATCGCCACCTGCTGCAGCGACTCCTCGCCGGTGACGTACAGGGTTTTCATCTGTTCGGACAGTTTGCACAGCACCTGCAGCAACAGGGTGCTCTTGCCGGCGCCGGGGTTGCCGCCGATCAGAATGGCGCTGCCGGGCACCACGCCGCCGCCCAGCACGCGGTCGAACTCGAGAAAGCCGGTGGTGAAGCGCGGCAGCGCCTCAAGGCTGATTTCCGACAGCTTCTGTACCTTGCTGACGCCGGCGTCGCCGGCATAACCGCTGAGGCGATCGTTGCGCGCCGCTGCGGGCGATGCGGCCAAACGCACTTCCGTGATGGTGTTCCAGGCATGGCAGGCGCTGCACTGCCCCTGCCAACGCGGATAGTCCGCCCCGCACTCATTGCACACAAATGCCCGTTTTGCCGCTTTTGCCACGTCTTACCTCAATCTTTCGTTATCGCACTTCGTGTTTCAGGCTGCCGGTGAGAATACACAGCACGCCCATCAGATCCGCATGCCGGATCGCCACCTGCGCTTTTTCATACACTTTCGGTTTGGCGTGGTAGGCGATGCCCAACCCCGCCGCCTGCATCATTTTCAAATCGTTGGCGCCGTCGCCGATGGCCACGGTCTGCGCCAGCGGGATCTCAAGCTTTTCCGCCAGCCGCAGCAGCGTGTCGGCTTTGAACTGTGCGTCCACCACCGGCCCCAGCACTTCGCCGGTCAGCTTGCCGTCGCGGATCTCCAGCTCATTGGCCGCTGCCGCCACCAGCCGCAGCCGGTTGCGCAGGTATTCGGCATAGTAGGTGAAGCCGCCGGAGGCGATCGCCACATGCCAGCCCATTGCCTGCAGCTTGCCCACCAGGCTGGTCAGCCCCGGCATCAGCGGCAGCTCGTCGCGCACCTGCTTGAGGATGTTGGCGTCGGCCCCTTTCAGCGTGCCGACGCGCTGGCGCAGGCTGGCGGTAAAGTCCAGCTCGCCGCGCATCGCGCGCTCGGTGACTTCCGCCACCTGCTCGCCGACGCCCGCCAGCTTGGCGATCTCGTCGATGCACTCGATCTCGATCGCCGTCGAATCCATGTCCATCACCAGCAGCCCCGGCGTGCGCAGGTGTGGGATCTTGCCGAGCGGCGCCACGTCCAGCCCGCTCTCCGCCGCCAACAGCTTGGCGCGCGGCGTCAACGTGCCCGCCAACCGCACCACCTGATAGTCGTCCACGCCCCAGGCGGTGACGATCACCATCGCCGCGCCGAGCTTACGTTGGAATTGCGTAATGCGCGCCTTGTCCAGCTTTCTGCCGTATAACAGCCACCCGGTATTGCCCGCCCGGTAGTCCAGCGGCATCACTTCGTCGCCGCTGAGCGAAAGGGGAAGACCCGGCCATTGAGAGATCTCCGCCGGAAGATCGCAATAGGTCAGACTGTTTGACATCATTGACTCCTGAATGGACAAAAACGCTGCATGATAAAACGACGCATCAAGCTATCCTATCGCCAGCGGTTCTGGCAACATAAAGTGTCCCCGATGCCCAAGGAACCTGCATGGCTCGCGCTAAACTGAAATTTCGCCTGCACCGCACCGCTATTATCCTGATTTGCCTGGCTTTGCTGGTGCTGCTGATGCAGGGCGCCTCTTATTTTAGCCTGAGTCACCAAATGGCGCGATCCGAGCAGGTTGAAGAACTGGCGCAGACGCTGACCAAACAGGTCGCCTACAGCCTGGCGCCGCTGCTGGACGACGACGGCAACACCCCGCGCATCGACGCCATCCTCAAGCAGCTCACCGATCACAGCCGCATTCTCGACGTCAGCGTGTATCAGCTGGACGGCACGTTGGTCTCCCACGCCGGGGAACAGATAAGTATACGCGATCGCCTGTCGCTCGACGGCAAACGCGCCGGCAGCTACTTCAACCACCAGTTGGTCGAATCCATTCAGGGCAAAGACGGCCCGATCGGCTTTATCCGCATCACCCTCGACACCCACGTGTTGGCGACCGAATCCAAGCAGGTGGACAACACCACCAACCTGCTGCGCCTGATGATCCTGCTGGCGCTGGCGATCGGCATCATTCTGGCGCGCACCCTGCTGCAACACCGCCGCAGCCGCTGGCAGCAGTCACCGTATCTGTTGACCGCCAACACGCCGTTGGCAGAAGGCAATACGGTGGAAGACGACGAAGAGGATGCGCCGGAGAAAAAACAGGAAGCGCCGAAGCAGGGGTAACTCAGGCCAGGCGCTGAATGCGCTCGCGCCGTTTTCTTG
The DNA here is from genome assembly GCF_058725505.1 of Serratia sp. A07. Classification (NCBI taxonomy): domain Bacteria; kingdom Pseudomonadati; phylum Pseudomonadota; class Gammaproteobacteria; order Enterobacterales; family Yersiniaceae; genus Serratia; species Serratia sp. A07. The sequence goes on along the minus strand of NZ_JBZXDO010000004.1, from coordinate 114,756 downwards.
TCCTTTCGGTGAATAGATTGTCCGTAACAACGGGATCCACAACCAATTGAAAGGTAAAGCGTTAGCCAAAACTGGCCAAGCGGAATGAATAGATTGACGGGCGGGCGTCATGATGACGCCCGCCGGGGTATTACGCTTTGTCGCCCAGCAGCACGGATTCCAGCGCGATAACGATCATTTCGTTAAAGGTGGTCTGGCGTTCCGCCGCCGTGGTCGCTTCGTGACGCAGGATGTGGTCGGACACGGTGCAGATGGTCAGCGCCTTACAGCCGAACTCTTCGTACAGCTCCGCCGCCACGCCGTAGATGCCGGCCGCTTCCATTTCCACGCCCAGGATGCCGTACTTCTTCATCACCTGGAACATGTCCGGATCCGGGGTGTAGAACAGATCGGCGGAGAAGATGTTGCCCACGCGCGCCGGGATGCCCTGCGCCGCCGCCGCGTCGACCGCGTTGCGCACCATGTCGAAGTCGGCGATCGCCGCGTAGTCGTTGTCCTTGAAGCGCAGACGGTTCACCTTGGAGTCGGTGCACGCGCCCATGCCAATCACCACGTCACGCAGTTTGATATCGTCACGCACCGCGCCGCAGGAGCCCACGCGAATGATCTTCTTCACACCGAATTCGGCGATCAGCTCGCGCGCATAGATGGAGCAGGACGGGATGCCCATGCCGTGGCCCATTACGGAGAGGCGGCGGCCTTTGTAGGTGCCGGTGAAGCCCAACATGCCGCGCACGTTGTTCACTTCCACCGCGCCTTCCAGGAAGGTTTCGGCGATGTATTTTGCACGCAGCGGATCGCCCGGCATCAGTACTACGTCAGCGAAATCACCCATCTCAGCATTAATGTGCGGCGTAGCCATAATTCTCTTCCTTTAAATCGTATTAAATAGCGTTAAACGTATAAACCGTGGCATGTCAGACGGCGGCCAGCTGCGCCGCCGTCTGAGACTCACGAATTAAAACATGCTCTTACCGTAATCCATCGGCGACAGGCCAAAGTAATTGGCGACGGTCTGGCCGATGTCGGCGAAGGTCTCACGGTGGCCCAGCGAGCCCGGCTTCACTTTCGGGCCGTAAACCAGCACCGGGATGTGCTCACGGGTGTGGTCGGTGCCCGGCCAGGTCGGGTCGCAGCCGTGGTCGGCGGTGAAGATGATGATGTCTTCGTCTTTCACCAGCTTCAGCAGCTCCGGCAGGCGGCGGTCGAACAGCTCCAGCGCGGCAGCGTAGCCCGCCACGTCGCGGCGGTGGCCATAGGAGGAGTCAAAGTCTACGAAGTTGGTGAACACGATGGTGTTGTCGCCGGCCTTTTCCATTTCGATCAGGGTCGCGTCGAACAGCGCGTCGATGCCGGTCGCCTTCACCTTCTTGGTGATGCCGACGTTGGCGTAGATGTCGGCGATTTTACCGATCGACACCACTTCACCGCCCTTCTCGTCCACCAGCTTTTTCAGCACGGTCGGCGCCGGCGGCTCTACCGCCAGATCGTGGCGGTTGCCGGTGCGCTGGAAGTGGCCCGGCTTATCGCCGACGAACGGACGCGCGATCACGCGGCCGATGTTGTACCCGCCTTCGGTCAGCTCTTCACGCGCGATTTCGCACAGCTCATACAGGCGATCCAGGCCGAAGGTTTCTTCATGGCAGGCGATCTGGAACACCGAGTCGGCGGAGGTGTAGAAAATCGGCTTGCCGGTTTTCATGTGCTCTTCGCCCAGCTGATCGAGGATCACGGTGCCGGACGAGTGACAGTTGCCCAGGTAACCCGGCAGCTTGGCGCGCTCGACCAGCTTGTCCAGCAGTGCCTGCGGGAAGCTGTTGTGCTCGTCCGTGAAGTAGCCCCAGTCGAACAGCACCGGCACGCCGGCGATTTCCCAGTGGCCCGACGGCGTGTCTTTACCGGAAGAGAGCTCGCTGGCGTAAGCGTAAGCGCCGATGATGTCGGCGTTGCGGTCCAGCCCCTGCGGGAAGTTGCCGGTGGACTCTTCCGCCGCTTTACCGAGGCCCAGACGGCTCAGGTTAGGCAGCGTCAGCGGCCCCTGGCGGCCCACGTTGGCCTCACCGCGCGCGCAAACCTCGGCGATGTGGCCCAGGGTGTCGGAACCCTGGTCGCCAAAACGTTCGGCGTCTTCGCTGGCACCGATGCCGAAGGAGTCCAATACCATAATAAATGTGCGTTTCATCTGTGCTCTCCTGCGTGTTCTCACGCTTTGGACGGCCGCGAAAAAGCCGCGGCCGTTCCTGATTCTTGGGTTATTCCGTGATGCGCTTATACACCACCGGCGTCGCTTCCGGCGCCTTGTCGCTCAGCGTCATTGCGCTGCGCACCGCATCGGCCGCCTGCTGCCAGCTCTCTTCATCGTTGGCGTGGATCATCGCCAACGGCTGCTGGGCATCCACTTTATCGCCCAGGCGCGCCACCTCGGTCAGCCCAACGCTGTAGTCGATGGCGTCGCTCGCCCGGCGACGGCCGCCACCCAGCGAAACCACCGCCATGCCCAGCGCGCGGGTATCCATGGCGCTGATGATACCCGGCTTTTCAGCATACACCGGCTTGCTCAGCGTTGCCGCCGGCAGATAGCTATCGTAGCGTTCGACGAAGTCTATCGGCCCCTGCTGCGCCGCCACCATGCGGCCAAACACCTCCGCCGCCTTGCCGTTGTCCAGCACCGCCTGCAGTTTGGCGCGCGCGTCGGCCTCGTCTTGCGCCAGGCCGCCGGACAGCAGCATTTCCACGCACAGCGCCAGCGTCACTTCCAGCAGGCGCGGGTTGCGGTATTCGCCGGTCAGGAAGCGCACCGCTTCGCGCACTTCCACCGCGTTGCCGGCGCTGGAGGCCAGCACCTGGTTCATGTCGGTCAGCAGCGCGGTGGTCTTGCAACCCGCGCCGTTGGCCACGCCGACGATCGCCTGCGCCAAATCTTGCGACAGGGCATAGGTCGGCATAAAGGCGCCGGAGCCGACCTTCACGTCCATCACCAGCGCATCCAGCCCTTCCGCCAGCTTCTTGGCCAGAATGGAGGCGGTGATCAGCGGGATCGAATCCACGGTAGCGGTAATGTCGCGGGTGGCGTAGAAACGTTTGTCCGCCGGCGCCAGCGAGCTGGTCTGGCCGATGATCGCCACGCCGACGTCCTGAATGATTTTGCGGAAGGCGTTATCGTCCGGGAAAATATTGAAGCCCGGAATGGCTTCCAGCTTGTCCAGCGTGCCGCCGGTATGCCCCAGGCCGCGGCCGGAGATCATCGGCACATAGCCGCCGCAGGCCGCCACCATCGGGCCAAGCATCAGCGAGGTCACGTCGCCCACGCCGCCGGTCGAATGCTTGTCGACAATCGGGCCGTTCAGCGCCAGACTCTTCCAATCCAGCACGGTGCCGGAATCGCGCATCGCCATGGTGAGCGCCACGCGCTCCGGCATGCTCATGTCATGGAAATAAATGGTCATCGCCAGCGCGGCGATCTGCCCTTCCGACACCACGTTGTCGCGAATGCCGTTGATGAAAAAGCGGATTTCCGCTTCGCTTAACGGCTGGCCGTCGCGTTTTTTACGAATAATTTCTTGAGCCAGGAACAAGGCATCCCCCTGTGTCGCCGAGAGTCGGTGCAGACGGGCGCGCCTGGCGCCCGCCAACGAAATCGATCAGTAGCCGCCGCCGGCGGTCTGGGTCTGGTGGCCCAGCGCGGTCAGCAAGCTGGCCAGCAGGCTGGAAGCGCCAAAGCGGAAATGCCGCGCATCGGCCCAGCCTTCGCCCAGAATACGATCGGCAAGTTGCAGATAATGCAGCGCATCCTCTGCGGTGCGCACGCCGCCGGCCGGCTTGAAGCCCACCGTCTTCGCCACGCCCAGATCGCGGATCACCGACATCATCAGCTCGGCGCTTTCCAGCGTGGCGTTGACCGGCACCTTGCCGGTGGAGGTCTTGATAAAGTCCGCCCCGGCCTTGATGGCGATTTCGGACGCCTTGCGGATCAGGTCGGCCTGCTTCAGCTCACCGGTTTCGATGATCACTTTCAGCAGCACGTTGGCCGCCTGACAAGCCTGCTTGCACTGTTTCACCAGCTCGAAGCCGACCTGTTCGTTGCCGGCGATCAGCGCGCGGTAAGGGAACACCACGTCCACTTCATCCGCGCCATAGGCGATGGCCGCGCGGGTTTCCGCCAGCGCGATGTCGATATCGTCGTTGCCATGCGGGAAGTTGGTCACGGTGGCGATACGGATATCCGGCGTGCCTTGCTCACGCAGCGCCTTACGCGCTACCGGGATAAAACGCGGGTAGATGCAGATGGCCGCCGTGTGGCCGGCCGGGCTGTTGGCCTGACGACAGAGGGCGATCACTTTCTCGTCGGTGTCATCATCATTCAGCGTGGTTAAATCCATCAGGTTCAGCGCACGTTGCGCTGCTGCGGTTAATTCGGTCATAAAACTCTCCAACTGAGTACCTGGGTGTTGGCGAGCGGACTTGGTTCCATGAAGATAGCGCAGGGGAACGGCGTTCCCGCGGCGGCAACTGAGATCCTTCTCACCGCACATGGCCACCCGCCTTGCGGCCGGCCAGTAATAGCTATTTGAACACGAATGCCAAGGGCGATTCGCGTTCATCGTCACACTATATGAAATAGCACTGTAACAGACCGGAATTATATGTGAAGAGCATCACAAAATAACGCGATATCGTTCACAAATTCGCTAAAGAAGCGGCTGAAGATTGCGGGTGCGGCAAGCACCCGCGTTGCTTAGAGTATAGGCGGAGTCCCGCGATCGGTCGCGCCGTCGCGGGCTCCGGGATGGCTTACAGCGCCAGGAAGAAACCGGCGATGGTGGCGCTCATCAGGTTGGACAGCGTGCCCGCCGCCACGGCCTTCAGACCGAAGCGTGCGATGTCATGGCGACGGTTGGGCGCCATGCTCCCCAAACCGCCCAGCAGGATCGCCACCGAAGAGAGGTTGGCGAAACCGCACAGCGCAAAGGAGATGATCGCCTTGGTGTGCGTCGACAGCACCTGCAGGCCTTCCGCCGCCACCACGTCGTCCGGGCGCAGATAGGCGCCGAAGTTCATGTAGGCGACGAACTCGTTGACGATGATCTTCTGGCCGATAAACGAACCGGCGGTCATCGCTTCGCTCCACGGCACGCCGATCAGGAAGGCGATCGGTGAGAACACCCAACCGAGGATCAGTTCAAGCGACAGCTGCGGATAATCGAACCAGCCGCCGATACCGCCGAGAATGCCGTTAAGCAAGGCGATCAGCGCGATAAACGCCAACAGCATCGCACCGACGTTCAGCGCCAGCTGCATGCCGGAGGCTGCGCCGGAAGCCGCCGCGTCGATCACGTTGGCCGGACGATCTTCTTCGGCGATCAGCTTCATCGCATCGTCTTTATCGTGGGTCTGCTCGGTTTCCGGCACCATCAGCTTGGCGAACAGCAGCCCGCCCGGCGCGGCCATGAAGGACGCGGCAATCAGGTATTCCAGCGGCACGCCCATCTGCGCGTACCCTGCCAGCACCGAACCGGCTACCGAGGCCAGGCCGCCGCACATCACGGCGAACAGCTCTGACTGGCTCATGGTGGCGATATACGGGCGCACCACCAGCGGCGCTTCGGTCTGGCCAACGAAAATGTTGGCGGTCGCCGACAGCGATTCGGTGCGCGAGGTGCCCAGCAGCTTGTGCAGGCCGCCGCCCAGCACGCGGATCACCAACTGCATGATGCCGAGGTAGTACAGCACCGCAATCAGCGAGGAGAAGAACACGATCACCGGCAGAACACGCAGCGCGAACACGAAGCCGCCGCCGCCGAACACCTCGAACATCTTGTCGGACACCAGCCCGCCGAAGATGAACGAAATGCCCTGATTGCCGTAGGCGATAACGTTTGCCACGCCGTTAGACATACTGCCGAGGATGCTGCGGCCCAGCGGCACGTACAGCACCAGCGCGCCGATGCCGATCTGGATGATGAACGCCCACACGACGGTGCGCAGTTTAATGGCCCGGCGGTTGCTGGAGAGCAGCACCGCAATGGCGATCAGCACCGCCATACCGACCAGACTCATGATGAGTTGCATGCAAAGTTTCCCTGTTGCAAAAAATAAAGTACATCCCTGCTCATGAAGAGAGGTCTGCTATTGGAGTGTTTCGGGGGGGATTATACTGAGCGAGGTCACCCTCGCACCGATTTATGTCACAAATGTATACAACGAGACGCAAATGAAAATCTTATAACGTGACGCAAGTCACGTTATAAACCCATCAATCCGGCATGGCGAACAGTGCCTGAGTATTGCGTTGCAGGTGGGCGGCAATCTCGTCGGCCGGTTCCGGCCGCAGCTCGCACAGCGTTTGAAACACCTCGGCGGCGCGTTCGGGGCGATTCGGCTGCCCCTGATAGCCGGCCAGCGGCATGTCCGGCGCATCGGTCTCCAGCAACAGCGCCTCGAGCGGCAACTGCGCCATCACGCCGCGCGTTTTTTGCGCCCGCTCATAGGTGATGGTGCCGCCCACGCCGATGTAATAGCCGAGGCGGATAAAGGCCTGCGCCTGCGACAGGCTGCCGGCGAAGCCGTGCACCACGCCGCGACGCGGCAACTGCATGCGCCGCAGCGCCGCGGCCAGCTGATCGTGGGTGCGGCGCGAATGGAGGATCACCGGCAGGTCATGCTGTTTCGCCAGCCTCAGCTGGGCCAGCAGCACGCTTTGCTGGCGCTCGAACTGCGGGTTGTCCATATACAGATCGAGCCCGATCTCCCCCACTGCCACCAGCTTGCGCGGCCGTTCGGCCAGCAGCGTCGCCAGCTGCTCCAACTGCGGCTCATGATGCTGCGCGATATACAGCGGGTGCAGCCCCAGCGCGGCGAACAGCGGCGCGTGATCTTGCGCCAGCCGCAGCACCCGGGCAAAGCGATCGGCGGTGACCGTCGGGACGATGATGCGCTGCACGCCGGCGCTTGCCGCCCGCGTCAGGCTCTCGGCCTCATGCCCGGTAAAGGGCGGAAAATCGAAATGGCAGTGAGTATCGGTAAAGGCGTAACTCACAGCGCCCCCCCTTCACCCGGCGGCAAATCACCCGGCAGAATGATCTTCGGCGCCGCTACCGCGGCCTCCGGCTGCGCGCCCAGCTCGGACGGCATGACGATATCGGTCACGATCGGCGAAGGCATTCTGACGTTCTCCGGCTGGATCAGGCGGCGCGACAGCGCTTTTTTCACCTTCATGCCGTCCGGCTCCGGCTGCGCCATCCACTGGCCGACGGTGGCCAGGAAGTAACGGCCGCAGCGGCGCCCCAGGTGATAATCCTGATTGAGCGCCCCCAGTCGGCTGCCCAGCGCATTGCTGGCCAGCGGCTTCGGCGGAAAGATTTCGAAGATGCGCAGCTTGCCCGGCGGCTTCTCGATAAAGCGCTGGATGCGGTGATAGCTTTGCTCATGATGCTGCAGGATACGCACCATCTGCTGCAGGCTGCTGTCGCTCAGCCAGTGCTCCATGCGCTTCATCCACTGCGGGGTGTAGTACATCTGCGAGGGCACGGTGCGGATCACCACGATGGTGTCGGCGCCGCGACGATAGGCCTCTTCCACCGGGATCGCATCGCTGATGCCGCCGTCCTGATAGCTGACGCCGTCCAGCTCCACGCCCTGGCGATAAAAACCGGGAATGGCGCTGGAGGCCTTAATGGCCGGCAGCCAGCGTTCGCGCTGCGCCGGCAGGTAGGTCGGCTCAAAGTCATCGCTGCGGCAGGCGCACAGCAGGAACTCGCGCCCGTCGGTAAAGTGCTGTTCCGCCACGTCCATCGCCAACGGCATCTGCGCCGCCGCCGTATCGACCAGCCAATCGAGATCGATGAGATGCCCGCCGCGCACGAAGCGCAGCGGATTGAAGAACTGGGCAGAAGTGGTGTAACGGGTGATCACTCGACGTGCGTAACCCACCTGCCCGCAGATATAGGCGGAGAGATTCTGGGCACCGGCCGACGTGCCGATCAGCAGATCGAAAGGGTTAAAGCCCGCACGCTGAAACTCGTCCAGCACGCCGGCGGTGAAAATGCCGCGCTGGCCGCCGCCTTCGCAGACCAGCGCCATCTTGCCTGGCCGAAAGGGTTTAGACGCCAGCGGTTCTATATTGCCGAGCGTGATGGGTATTCTGTATCCCAACTTGGCATCCTCAGTGAGACGTTTTCTCCGAGGATACCGCGTCTCGCTCTCTTCCGTAATCCTCTTGCAGTACGCCGGCGAGGAAATCGTTGCTGCCGGCCAGCCAGGCATAATCGCTGCCTGACCATTCTGCCCACGCCTGCCATACCTGGCCTTTCAGCTGTTTCCAGCGCCCGACGATGATGTCGCTGTTCATGGCCGGCCCTCCCCGACGTGAGAAAAGGAGTTAAGCTTTGTTACAGTTTACGGGAAAATGCCCGCCGGCTAAGGGCGACGGCGGCCGGTGAACAGGCTGACCAGGAACAGGATGATGCCGACAACGAACACGATTTTAGCCGCCCAGGCAGCGGTGCCCGCTAACGAACCGAACCCCAGCGCCGCAGCGATAAGCGCGATGACTAAAAAGATAATGCCCCAACGAAACATAAGCTTCTCCTTACCATTGTGAAAAAATTCGCTGCCATCTACCACCCCGACAACGGGACGTCGACGGCAAATCAGTTTCTTTTTTTGGTGTTACATGCCGGGCCGCCTTCACGGCCCGACAGATGCGGCTTGTTGTTGCTTGTTACGGGCGCCTGGCGGAATTACTGCTTGACCACCAGGTCGTTTTTCACGCTTTTCACGCCGTCGATGGCCTTGGCGATGCTTTCCGCACGCTCAGACTGCGCCTGCGTTTTCACCTCACCGGACAGCTGCACCACGCCATCGGTGGTTTCCACTTTCACATTGCGCGACGGCACGATGTCATCGGCCAGCAGCTTGGCTTTCAGTTCGCTGGTAGTGGCGGTGTCGCCGGCATACGATTTGATCGACTGGTTGGCTTCATCTTTCACGTGCAGCTTGTCGCTGACGGTCTTGACGCCTTCCACCTTACCGGCGACCGCGACCGCATGCTCCGCCTGCGCCTGGCTGCCGACGAACCCACTCAGGATCACGGTGCCTTTTTCGGTTTTCACCGAAATGTCAGAACTTTTGATGGTCTTATCTTCCACCAACGCACTTTTAACTTTAGCCGTTATCGCGCTGTCATCCATGTAACCGTCAACTTTTTTCATGGAGCTATCGATTTTGGCACCGGCACTATCCGCGGCGTTAGACGCCTTGTTAAGCAGACTGTCTTCGGCCAGCGCACTGCCGCTTACCAAAGCAGAACCCAATACGACAGCCATCAGCGAGTGTGCAAATTTGGTCTTTTTCATCGATCTCTTCCTTTTGTTGGGGGCTCTCGACGCCAAAGCGCCGGAACCCTGCGGCCACCTTCACGCGGCCTTCTCGGTAAATACTTCATCATCGCTATACGATTAAGCGTTCACGACAGGAGTGTTGCAACGGCCGTGCCAACTCAAAAAATACCTTAATTATCAAAGATAAAAATCTTTCAGTCGGATTTTTAATCAAAAAACTGTCGTCTATTGACGACAGGCTAAGTTACACAAAACTGAAATATGGCTATCTCATTGATATTTAAAGACACTGACTGTCTCCTATCGGCAACACATCAGAATAACTCACCAAACAAATAGCGTATTACAGTGATTTACTCTCAAGCAATGTGCGGACATCTCGTTAAAGATAGACCATCAGACGGAAAACGCAGGCCGTACGAACATCGCCTGGCGATAGCGGTTCGCAGGATAAAATATGAGGAAGATTTATTAATTAGCGCAGTGAGGATAGGAGAAGCGTGCAGGGCGCACTGGGCGCCCTGCCGAGCGATCAGTGTTCGCGGGTTTTGCGGAAGGTCACGTCAGGATAGCGTTCCTGCGTCAGGTTGAGGTTCACCATGGTCGGCGCGATGTAGGACAGGTTGTCCCCGCCGTCCAGCGCCAGGTTGATCTCGTTCTTGCGCTTGAACTCTTCGAACTTCTTCACGTCGTCGCACTCGACCCAGCGCGCGGTCGACACGTTGACCGATTCGTACAGCGCTTCCACGTTGTACTCGCTCTTCAAACGCGCCACCACCACGTCGAACTGCAGCACACCGACCGCGCCGACGATCAGATCGTTGTTGGCGATCGGACGGAACACCTGTACCGCGCCCTCTTCGGACAACTGCACCAGCCCCTTCAGCAGCTGTTTCTGCTTCAGCGGATCGCGCAGGCGAATGCGGCGGAACAGCTCCGGCGCGAAGTTCGGAATACCGGTGAACTTCATGTCTTCACCCTGGGTGAAGGTATCGCCGATCTGAATGGTGCCGTGGTTGTGCAGGCCGATGATGTCGCCCGGGTAGGCTTCTTCCACGTGCGAACGGTCGCCGGCCATAAAGGTCAGCGCGTCGGAGATCACTACGTCTTTGCCGGTGCGCACCTGGCGCAGCTTCATGCCCTTCTCGTAGCGGCCGGACACCACGCGCATGAAGGCCACGCGGTCGCGGTGTTTCGGATCCATGTTGGCCTGGATCTTGAAGACGAAGCCGGTGAATTTCTCCTCCGCCGCCGTCACTTCGCGGGTGTCGGTTTTGCGCGGCATCGGCGCCGGCGCCCAGGCCACCAGGCCGTCCAGCATGTGATCCACGCCGAAGTTACCGAGTGCGGTACCGAAGAACACCGGGGTCAGCTCGCCGCTCAGGAAGGCCTCCTGATCGAACTCGTGGGAAGCGCCCTGCACCAGCTCCAGCTCATCGCGCAGCTGCGCCGCCAGATCTTCGCCCACCGCCGCATCCAGCTCCGGGTTGTCCAGGCCTTTGACGATGCGCACTTCCTGGATAGTGTGGCCTTTACCGGTCTGATACAGGTAGGTTTCATCCTTGTACAGGTGGTAAACGCCCTTGAACAGCTTGCCGCAGCCGATCGGCCAGGTGATAGGCGAGCAGGCGATCTTCAGTTCGCGCTCGACTTCATCCATCACTTCCATCGGATCGCGGATGTCGCGGTCCAGTTTGTTCATGAAGGTCAGGATCGGCGTGTCGCGCAGACGGGTGACTTCCATCAGCTTACGGGTACGATCCTCAACGCCCTTGGCGGCGTCGATCACCATCAGACAGCAGTCGACGGCAGTCAGGGTACGGTAAGTATCTTCGGAGAAGTCTTCGTGCCCCGGGGTATCCAGCAGGTTAACCAGGCTGTCGCGGTACGGGAACTGCATCACGGAGGTGGTGATCGAGATCCCACGCTGCTTTTCCATTTCCATCCAGTCGGATTTGGCGTGCTGGCTGGAGCCACGGCCTTTTACCGTACCGGCGGTCTGGATCGCCTGTCCGAACAGCAGCACTTTTTCGGTAATGGTGGTTTTACCGGCATCGGGGTGCGAGATGATGGCGAAAGTTCTTCTTTTGGAGACTTCGCGGGCAAATTCACTAGGAGACATGGTTTTCAGGTTCTACGGTTAGTCCGCCCTGCGACATCATCAGAACGCGCCGATCGCGGCGCCGGGCAAAGCGGTGAATAAAAGATAACAGCCGGGCATTTTCGCCGATTTGCCAACCGGTGACAATCAATGCTTTTACCGGCCGGGCGGATTACGCCAGCGGCAGCGCCATCACGATCGCGTCTTCGCGGCCGTGGGCGCTCGGGTAATAATTGCGGCGCACGGTGACCTCGTTGAAACCGAGATCTTCATACAGTGCGATCGCCGCCTGGTTGGAGGCGCGCACCTCCAGCCACAGCGTCACCACGCCACGGCTCTCCAGCTGTTCGATCACCGCGTTGAGCAGCAGGCGGCCAAAGCCCCGGCGCTGCCACCGCGGATGAATGGCGATGTTGAACAGCGTGGCTTCGTCCAGCACGATCTGCGTGATGGCGAATCCCGCCATTTCCCCATCGGCGTTCAGCTTCAGGTTAAGGTAGCGATCGCCCTGATTGCTGGCGAAGGTGGTTTCCGTCCAGGGGAAAGCGTGGCTGGCTTGCTCAATGGTGAAGGCCGTGGCCAGGTCGGCCGCCGTCAGGGTAGAAATCGTGTTCATGATGACAAATCTGCTGCCAGAGGGCGCGTTTGGCCCCCGCGTCTTGGGAAAGCTCGGCCAGCGCCGGGCTGTATAGCTGCGCACCGGCGACCGCAAGCGGTTCCGCCACGCCCAGCCGCCAACTGTTGCATGCGGTATCTTCAGGCAGCATCGCCGCCTGTTCCGGCGTCAGGCTGTAGGTTTGCGCCGGCGTCAGCCCCAGGCTGAGCAGCACGTCGCAAAACAGCGGATCGTCGGACGCGGGCAGCGTCTGCGCCACCACCAGCAGGCGCGCCTCGGGCGGCAGACTGACCGCCACTTCGCCCTGCAACACGCTCGGGCGGCGCAATGTCCACTGCGTAATACCCAGTTGTTGTAACAGCCAGTCGCGTTTTGATGCCATGCCGATTCCTACCCGTTGTGGTGCGCCATGCCTGCCATGCGCCGCGCTATGCTAACAAACCCGCGCAGCCCGCGCCAACAAACCCGTCGAACATATCGCCACAAAGCTCTATAATCCCCGGTCTCATTTCCAGGAGCCAATATCTGATGTCTGCATTAACCCCCGCCAGTGAAGTCATGCTGCGCCACAGTGATGAATTTATCGAACGCCGCGTGCTGTTTGCCGGCGACCTGCAGGACAGCCTGCCGGCCCAATTCGAGGCCGCGGACGTGCGCGTCCACACTCAGCAATACCATCACTGGCAGTTACTGAACCGGACGATGGGCGATAACGTGCAGTTCGGTTTGACCGTCGATCCCGCTTTCGTCGCCAACTGCGATACGCTGGTTTACTACTGGCCGAAGAGCAAGCAGGAAGCGCAATTCCAGCTGTGCAACATCCTGGCGCTGCTGCCGGTGGGCGTAGACGTGTTCGTGGTCGGTGAAAACCGCAGCGGCGTGCGCAGCGCCGAGCCAACGCTGGAAGGCCACGTTGCGCTGGTGAAAATCGACAGCGCGCGCCGCTGCGGCCTGTATCACGGCCGTCTGGACGCGCAGACCGAATTCGACCTGAACGACTGGTGGGACAGCTATCAGCTGCACGATCTGGAAGTGAAAACGCTGCCGGGCGTGTTCAGCCGCGACGGCCTGGACGTCGGCAGCTCGCTGCTGCTGTCGACGCTGGAAAAACACATGAAAGGCAAGGTGCTGGACATCGGCTGCGGCGCCGGCGTGATGGCCTCGGTGATGGCCAAGCTGTCGCCGAAGGTGAAACTGACCCTCAGCGACGTCAACGCCGCCGCGGTGGAATCCAGCCGCGCGACGCTGGCCGCCAACGGCATCGAAGGCGAAGTGATCGTCAGCAACGTTTACTCCGACATCACCGGCCGTTTCGACATGATCATCTCCAACCCGCCGTTCCACGACGGGCTGCAGACCAGCCTGACCGCCGCTGAAACCCTGATCCGCGGCGCGGTGAAACACCTGCCGATCGGCGGCCAACTGCGCATCGTCGCCAACGCCTTCCTGCCGTACCCGGACATTCTGGACGCCACCTTCGGCAGCCACGAAGTGCTGGCGCAGAACGGCCGCTTCAAGGTGTATCAGGCCACCGTCGGCCGCCCACCGCGCGCGCCGAAGAAGAAATAATTCGCCGTTGGCGGAAAACGACAGAGCGCGGCCTGAGGCCGCGCTTTTTTTTAGCCGTTGATATAGGCCATCGACTCGGCGCCGTAGCGATCGCCGGCCGCTGCACTCAGCGGAAACACCGCTTCGATCGCCGCCAGTTCGGCCGCGCTCAGCGTTATCTCCGCCGCCGCGACGTTCTCTTCCAGATAGCGACGGCGTTTGGTGCCGGGGATCGGCACGATGTGCTCGCCCTGCGCCAACACCCAGGCCAGCGCCAGCTGTGAAGGCTTGACGCCCTTCTGCGCCGCCAGCTCACCCACCTTCTCCACCAGCGCCAGGTTGCGGGCGAAGTTTTCGCCCTGGAAGCGCGGATTGCCGCGGCGGAAATCGTCCTCGGCCAGATCCTCCGGCCGCCGGATAGCGCCGGTAAGGAAACCGCGCCCTAACGGGCTGTAAGGCACAAAGCCGATCCCCAGTCGCTCACAGGCGGCCAGCACGCCCTGTTCAGCATCGCGCGTCCACAGCGAATACTCGGTCTGCAACGCCGTGATCGGATGCACCTTGTGCGCCCGCTCCAGCGTGGCGACCGACGCCTCGCTCAGGCCGATATGGCGGATCTTGCCTTCGCGGATCAGATCCGCCATCGTGCCGACGACGTCTTCGATCGGCACCTGCGGATCGACCCGATGCTGATAATAAAGATCGATCTCCTCTACGCCCAAGCGCCGCAGGCTGCCTTCCACCGAGCGCCGGATATACTCGGGCCGGCTGCTGACGCCGCGCGCCGAAGGATCCGCCGGATCGCGCAGGATGCCGAACTTGGTAGCCAGGAACACCTGTTGCCGTTTGCCCTTGATCGCTTCCCCCACCAACTCTTCGTTGGTGTGCGGACCATACATGTCGGCGGTGTCGAGCAGCGTGACGCCCAGCTCCAGCGCCCGGTGCAGCGTGGCGATGGCCTCCTGCCGATCGGCGCCGGTAGAGTAGAAGTCGCTCATGCCCATGCATCCCAGCCCCAGGGCGGAGACGACGGGACCGTGGGAACCCAGTTTACGTTGTTGCATTGTGCAGCCCTCATGCGATGAACGGATAACGCAGCAAAGTCTGGTTGTTTACGCTACAAAGATAAATAATGCAGATCGCACATCACTGTTCAAAAATCACCAACAATCCGGAGTGGACATGGATCAGGTTCAAGCCATGCGCATTTTTACCCGCATCGTCGAACTGGGCAGCTTCAGTCGGGCGGCCGAGCGCCTGCAGCTGCCGCGCGCCACGGTCAGCAACGCGCTGAAACGGCTGGAGCAGCGGCTGGGCGTGCGCCTGCTGATCCGCACCACCCGCCAGGTACAGGTGACCAGCGAAGGCAGCCTTTACTATCAACGCTGCGTACAGCTGCTGGGGGCGCTTGAGGAAGCGGACACGCTGTTCAGCCACCATAAGCTGCAGCCGTCCGGCAAAGTGCGCATCGATATGCCCCATTCGCTGGCGCGCCAGATCGTCATTCCGGCGCTGGGCGACTTTTACCGGCGCTATCCCGACATCACGCTGGCGCTGGGTGCCAACGACACCCACGTCGATCTGTTGCGCGAAGGCGTAGACTGCGTGCTGCGCGCCTGGGAAACCGAAGACGACAGCCTGGTGGCGCGGCGCATCGCCCAGCTGCCGCAGATCACCTGCGCTTCCCCCGCTTACCTGCAGGCCAGCGGCACGCCGCTCGACATCGATAGCCTGGCGCCGCACCGCGCGGTAGGGTATTTTTCCCTGGCCAGCAACCGCGATTATCCGCTGGAATTCTGCCGTGGCGGCAAGGTGGAACTGCGCGAACTCCCTGCCCGGCTGAGCGTCAGCGGCGCCGACGCTTACATCGCCGGCGCGCGTGCCGGCATGGGGTTGATTCAGGCGGCGTGCTATTCACTTGCTCCCTGGCTGGAACGGGGCGAACTGGTGGAAGTGTTGGCGGACACGCCGCCTCCGCCGATGCCGATTTACATCATGTATCCGCCCGGCCGTTTCCTGGCGCCACGGGTCAGGGTGTTGATTGATTGGCTGATTTGGCTGTTTGACCAGCAGAAAAGCGGCGATATGGCTGTTTTTCCAGCAAACGCCCGCAAAGCGGGGAAATAACTGTTGACGTGCCCGCCAAAATCTCTAGAATTCGCCTCCGTGGTAACGTTACTCCGGTAATGTTTCTGGTACGCGAAGGTGGCGGAATTGGTAGACGCGCTAGCTTCAGGTGTTAGTGTCCTTACGGACGTGAGGGTTCAAGTCCCTCTCTTCGCACCAAATAACCACATGATTTATATTGCACTCAGCATCGATGCGAAGGTGGCGGAATTGGTAGACGCGCTAGCTTCAGGTGTTAGTGTTCTTACGGACGTGAGGGTTCAAGTCCCTCTCTTCGCACCAAGCTGGCGACGTAATATAAATCAAAGCAACAACATCGACTGTGCGAAGGTGGCGGAATTGGTAGACGCGCTAGCTTCAGGTGTTAGTGTCCTTACGGACGTGAGGGTTCAAGTCCCTCTCTTCGCACCAATTGATGATCTCTCCGGTAGTTCCTTCGAAAAAATCCCAACGCATTGATGATAAACACGCCTAAGCGTGGTTTTGCCGTTTCCGGCGTTTACGCGAAGCTGAAGTTGAGGCTGATTGCCGCCAGGCCGCCCGCCAGCGCCATGCAGGAAGGCAGCAGCAGATAGTGACGCAGCCGGCTGTTGAACAGCATCACCAGCGTCGCCAGCATCGCTATCACAATCAGGGTGCGCAGCTGCATCATATTCAGATCGATCAAGGCCAGCAGCGGCATCAGCGCGCACGGCAGCAAAACGCCCCAGGCGCTGGCCAGGCGATCGCCGAGGCACCAGCTGACGCCCCACAGTCCACACGCGGCAATCATGGCGGTGAGCATGATAACCCCCTTTAAGTGATAATGATAACCAATATCATATAACACTTTTTTGGCCGCCGCATCATTTTCACTGCGGTGACCAAACCCAGATGACACCAGCATGAAAAAATGATAATTTGACATAAGAAAATTCCTAGTCCTGTTTGCATGATAATAATCACAATCATCAACCATGCAACTTCCGTGGATATTTCGCGCCGAGGGAATGCTTCTCAACCTTAATTATTCGACAGAACGACTTTGCAAAGAGTGACCTCCGTATGAACGCCCGTTCTTATCAGGAATTACTGAACAGCAAGCAGCGCCTGGCATTATTTCTTTTTCTGGTGATGAATGCCGCCTCTTCCGTATTTACGTTATTGTTCCCTTTTAGGGATACGCCCTCATTTACCCTACCTTTATTATGTATACCGCTATTTTGTCTGGCGGCGGCGCTATTCTCCCTGCAAACGCCGCGGAAATACCTGTGCAAACTCAACCTGTTCGCCAGCGTGCTCGGCCTGCTGTGGGCCGCCCATATTTACGTTAAAAGTCAATATTGCCTACCGAATAACCAAGATTTTTTATTAATTAGTTTGTTCAGCATCTTTTTTATCAGCGCTATTTCTCTGACGGATAACTTTACCGCCTTTTGTTTACACGCCGTGCCTTCCGCAATGGTGATCCTGGCTTTAGACGGTATGCATAATACCCTGCGGATATTATTCACCACGCTATTACCTATTATCGCTTTCTCCATCCACCACCTGATGTTGAAACGCAGTGAAATCTTTACCCACGCGCTGGTGGCCAACCTGTATAACGAACGGGACAAATTCAATAATTTAAGCATGCTCGATCCCCTGACCGGTCTTTATAACCGCCGCGGGCTGGAGAATAAGATCAACATGCTGCTGGAACCGCAAACCGGCCGCCACTACGTGCTGCTGCTGGATATCGACCACTTCAAGGTCTACAACGACAGCTACGGCCACGCGATGGGCGACCGGGCGCTGGTGCAGGTGGCGATCGCCATCCGCGATGCGGTACGTTCACGCGACATCGTGGTGCGCTACGGCGGGGAAGAGTTTTTGGTGCTGCTGACCAACGTGCACGAAGGCTACGCGGCGCAGCTGGCCGAACGGGTGCGCCAACGGGTGGCGGAACTGAACATCCCACACGGCGCCAGCCCGCAGCACAGCGGCACGCTGACGCTCAGCGCCGGCATCTCCGCGCTGGAAAAGCTGGACGTCGAGTCGGCGATCGGCGCGGCCGACGCCGCGCTCTATCTGGCGAAGCACAGCGGCCGCAACAATATCCAGCTGGCACAAAACGTCCAGCCCGCCCTGCTGCAGCCGCAGGAGTAACAGGTTCGCTAATCGACTTCCCAAATCGCCCTGCCCTGCCAGCGCCGTTCGATCGCCGCCAGAAACAGTTTCACCTTGGGGGAGAGATGGCGTCGGCTGGGATAGACGGCGCAGATCGGCGGCCCCGGGCGACAATAGCGCTCCAGCACCGGCACCAGCGTGCCGGCCGCAATCTGCTCGCCGACCAGAAACGCCCCCACCTGGCACAGGCCGGCTCCGGCGACGGCCGTATCCCGCAAGGCTTCGACGTTGTTGAAACGCATCCGGCCACGCACCGGCTGTTCGTGCAGTTGGCCGTTGACCAAATAGCGCCAGGGCGCCGGCAGCCCCTGATGGCTGAAGACCAGCGTCTCGTGATCGCCCAACGCCTCCGGTTTTGCAGGCGTACCGTGCCGCGCCAGATAATCCGGCGCCGCGCAGGTGATCAGGCGATGCGGCGCGAGCACCCGCCGCACCAGCCGGCTATCGTCGCTGCCGCCGACGCGGACAGCCACGTCGATGCCGTCGCGCACCAGATCGCTGTACTCATCGGAGAAGCTGACGTCGGCGTCCACCTCCGGCCACTGCGCCAAAAACTCCCGCAGAATCGGCAGGATATGCAATCGCCCCAACGAGACCGGCAGATCCAGCCGCAGCCGCCCGCGCGGCGTTTGCCGCCGCGTATTCAGCGCCGTTTCCGCCTCTTCAGCCTGCGACAGGATGCGCTGCGCATACTCGTAAAACACCGCGCCGTCTTCGGTCAGGCTGACGCTGCGCGTGGTGCGCTGCAGCAGCCGGGTGGCCAATCGCTCTTCCAACCGGTTCACGCATTTGCCCGCCGCCGATCGGGAAATGCCCAGCCTCTCGGCCGCCAGCGTGAAGCTGCAGGCGTCGGCGACGCGAATGAACACCAGCAGATCGGTCAGGTTATCCAACGGCATAGACGGTAAATTGGCCACGATTTGTCCCCAATGTTGCGCATTCAGGCCAGTTTATCAGCCATTTTGGCGCGGATACACTGAGGATCTTCATTTGTTGGGAGAGTCATTATGAGTGCCTTACACGCCGGCGGCGGCGCAAAACCCTGGCTGGCAACTTTCGCTATCGCCCTGTCCACCTTTACCGTCGTCACGGCAGAAATGCTGCCCGTCGGGCTGCTGACTCCGATCGTCAGCACCTTGAACGCATCGATAGGCCGCGCCGGGCTGCTGATTTCCCTGCCCGCCCTGTTTGCCGCGCTGTTCGCCCCGCTGGTGGTGCTGGGTGCCCGGCGCACGGATCGCCGCAGCCTGCTGATCGCCTTTCTGCTGCTGCTGATCGCCGCCAACCTGCTGGCCGCCGCCGCCACCTCCATGGCGCTGCTGTTTGCTGCGCGCATCCTGCTGGGCTTTTGCATCGGCGGCATCTGGGCCATCGCGGGTGGGTTGGCGGAACGCCTGGTGCCGCCGACTTCCGTCGGATTGGCGCTGTCCGTCATCTTCGGCGGCGTAGCGGCGGCCTCGGTGTTCGGCGTGCCGCTCGGCGTATTCCTCGGCGAAGCGCTGGGCTGGCGCATGGCGTTTCTGGCCGTCGCCGTCCTGGCGGCGCTGACCCTGCTCCTGCTGCTGTGCGTGCTGCCGCCGCTACCGGTCACGCAGGCGATAAGCTGGCGGTCGTTCACCGCGCAGCGCGCGAATCGTCGGCTGATGACCGGGCTGCTGCTGACGTTTCTGCTGGTCGCCGGCCACTTTATGGCTTACACCTTTGTCCGCCCGCTGCTGCAGACGGTCGCCGGCATCGAGGGCCGTTGGGTGGGGCCGCTGCTGTTCGCCTACGGCGCTGCCGGTATCATCGGGAATTTCATCGCCGGGCAGGCCGCCGCCAAACGGCTGCGCCGCACCCTGGCGCTGATCGCCCTCGGGCTGGCGCTCGCCGTCCTGCTGCTGCCGCTGCTGGGCCACGCGCCGCTGAGCGGCAGCGCCTTCCTCCTGCTGTGGGGCATCGCCTACGGCGGCGTTTCCGTTTCGCTAATGGCGTGGATGCTCAAGGCGGCCCCCGACGCGGTCGAGGTCGCCTCTTCGCTGTATATCGCGCTGTTTAATCTGGCGATTTCCTGCGGTTCACTGGCGGGCGGGCTGGTGGTGGATGCCGGAGGCTTGACGCTAAACGGCGTGCTGTCCGGCATCGTGCTGCTGCTGGCGTTGGCGATCCTGATGCGAACCCGCCCACAGGTGCTGACAACGGCGGCGAAGGCCGATTCGCCGCCGGGTTGAATCAGGCTCGGCGCTGCCGCAGGCCGTAAACCAGCACCACCGCGAAGCACAACAGCGGCAGCAGATAAGAGAGTGCGGTGCTGTAACGGTCAGCCAGCGCCCCCATAAAGTACGGCATGATGGCGCCGCCGACGATCGCCATGATCATAAAGGAGCTAGCGCGCTTGGTGTGTTTACCCAGGTTTTTCACCCCCAGGGCGAAAATGGTCGGGAACATGATCGACATAAAGAAGAATACCGCGATCAGCGCCACCACCGACACGCCGTCAACGCTCAGCATCACCACGCCGCACAGCGCGATGTTGATCAGCGCATAGGCCGCCAACAGCGTCGCCGGCTTGACTCGCCCCATCAACCAGGTACTGAAGAAGCGCCCGACCATAAAGCAGATCATGGCGATCGACAGCAGGTAAGAGGCGCTCTGGTTAGACACTTCGCGCCAGTGTTCGGTGGCATAGTTGATGAAGAACGCCCCTACGCCCACCTGCGCCGCCACGTAAAAGAACTGCGTGATAACCCCGCCGACGAAATGCGGATGCTGCCACAATCCCTGCGCTATCACGCCGTGTACCGGTTTTTCCTCTTCGCGGATCGCCGGCAGCCGGGTGCGGCTGAACAACAGCGCGATCAGCAGCACCAGCACGGCGATCGCCACATAGGTCATCTTCACCGCGCTCTGATCGCCGCCGCTGGCGGACTGGCTGGCGGAGAAGAACAACGTGCCGCCGATCAACGGGCCGATAAATTGCCCGAGGCCGTTGAACGACTGGGCCAGGTTGAGCCGCCGTTCGGCGCCCTGCGCGTCGCCCAGCACCGTGGCATACGGGTTGGCGGCCGTTTCCAGGCAGCCCAAACCGCTGGCGATAACGAACAGCGCGAACAGGAACACGCCGAAGCTGTTGGCCGACGCCGCCGGCACGAACAGCAGCGCCCCCAGCGCATACAGACACAGCCCGACCAGAATGCCCGCCTTATAGCCCTTGCGGTCCATAAAGTATCCGGCGGGCAGCGCCACCAGGAAATAGGCGCCGAAATAGGCCGCCTGCAACAGCCCCGACTGCGCCTTGGTAACGTGCAACGTCTCCTGAAAATGTTTGTTTAATACGTCCAGCAGGCCATAGGACAGCCCCCACATGAAGAACAGGCTGGTGACCAGGATAAAGGCCCAGCGCAGATTGGCGGTCACGGCGACGCCCGGCTGCGCGGAGGCCGCACTTTTTTCAGCAAGCATGGTGATACCCTCGTATCGTCTGGCGATGATGATGTTGGCGTTATTGCTGTTGCAGAGAAAATATCCGCGCCATTTCCACCCATTTTTCGCCCTGCGGCGTCCAGGGGGTGGCGGCCTGGTAGTGCCACATCAGCGCTTCCCATCGCTGTACTTCGGGGTTGTTCAGGCTGGCGGCGTCAAAACGCGCGGCGTCGAAATCGGCGCTGACCTCCACGATCATGAACAGCCGGGTGCCCAACCGGTAAATCTCCATGTCCAGAATGCCGTGCTCGCGCAAATGCGCGGCGATGCCCGGCCAGATGCGCTGATGATGCTGCTGGTACTCCGCAATCAGCGCCGGTGAGTCAATCAGATCGAGCGCCTGGCAGAAACGGCGCCGCCCTGCCGCCGCGCCGCTCACGTCAGCGCCCGATCGAGATGCAGGTAGCCACCGTCCACCGACAGCCATTGCCCGGTGGTATGCGATGACCGCGACGACAACAGGAACGCCACGGTGTCGGCGATCTCTTGCGGCGTGGTCATGCGCTGCCCGAGCGGAATGCGCGCGGTGATTTTCGCCATCTGCCGCTGCGGCTCGGCGAAGGTGTTGAGCCAGCGCTGGTACTGTGGGGTGATCACCTCCGCCGGCACCACCGCGTTCACCCGCACGCCGTCATGGCGCAGCGACACCGCCCATTCGCGCGTCAGCGCCAGCACCGCGCCCTTGGCGGCGGTATAGCCGCTGGTGCCACCCTGGCCGCTGAGCGCGGTCTTGGAGGCGATGTTGACGATGGCGCCCCGGCTCTCCTGCAGCGCCGCCTGGCACAGGTGCGCCATCAGGTAGTAATGCACCAGGTTCTTTTCCAGCGAGCCGACGAACGCTTCGCGCCCCGCCTCCAGCCCGACGCCGTCGTTGACCCCGGCGTTATTCACCAGCCCGTCGATGCGGCCGAAGGCCGCCAGCGTCTGGCTGACCGCGCGGCGGCAGGCCGCCTCGTCGCACAGTTCGGTGAGGATCACCTCGGTGCGCGGCTGCAGCCGCTGCAAATCGGCCAGCAGCGCCGCCTCCGGCGCGGCGTTGGTGACCAGCACCGGGATCGCCCCTTCTTCGGCCAGCACATGAGCAATCGCCGCGCCGATGCCGGCACCGCCGCCGGTGACCAGCACCACCTTATCTTGCAGATACAGATCCATAACCAGACTCCGTTAAACCGTAAATTCGCCAGGCGGTGTCGCCCCAAATCGCCGCCTGCTCGGCGGCCCCCAGCGTCGACAGCGCCCGTTCGCACAGTTGCACCACCTGGCGGTAGTCGCCGGCCAGCAGGCACACCGGCCAGTCGGAACCGAACATCAGCCGCTGCGGGCCGAACGCCTCCAGCGCGGCGTCGAAGAACGGCAGCAGTTCTTCCGCCTGCCACCGGCCACCCGGCGCCTCGGTGATCAACCCCGACAGCTTGCAGGCCACGTGCGGCAGCGCCGCCAGCGGCCGGATTTGCTGCGCCCAGTGCCGCGCGCCGCGCGCGATGTCCGGCTTGCCGAGATGATCCAACACCAGCCAGTGTTCATCGTGGCGGGTGGCGAACGCCGCCGCTGCCGCCAGATGCCGGTGCGTCACCAGGATCTCGTACACATACCCGGCGCGCTGCAGCGTTTGCATGCCGCGTTCCACCTCCGGCCGCGCCAGCCAGGCCGCCGGATCCGCTTCGTCCTGCACCTGATGGCGCACCCCGCGCAGCGCGGTACGCGGCCGCAAAACCTCCAGACGCTGCGCCAGCTGCGGCGCGGCGATATCCAGCCAGCCCACCACGCCGCATACGCCCTCGCCCTGCTCAGCCAGCGCCAGCAGGGCCAGCGTCTCGTCCTCGCTGGGGCGCGCCTGCACCGCCAGCGCGCCGTCGAACCCCTGTTCCTGCAACAGTGGCCGCAGCCGGGGCGGATCGAAATCCTGCCGCAGCACGCTCATCCGCTCGTCGATCCACGAGTAGTGCCGAGGGTGATAGCGCCAGTAGTGCTGGTGAGCGTCAATACGCGGCATGCGATCCTCCCGCCTCACCCGCGGAACCGATACTGTTCGATCGACGACGGATGCATCTCGATCGAATAGCCGGGACGGCTCGGCGGCATGTAGGCCGCGCCTTTGATCACGCAGGGATCGACAAAGTGTTCATGCAAATGATCGACATACTCGATCACCCGGCCTTCGTGGGTGCCGGCAATGCACAGGTAGTCGATCATCGACAGGTGCTGCACGTACTCGCACAGCCCGACGCCGCCGGCGTGCGGGCAGACCGGCAGCTGGTATTTGGCCGCCATCAGCATCACCGCCAGCACTTCGTTGACGCCGCCAAGGCGGCAGGCGTCGATCTGCACCACGTCTACCGCGCCGCGCATGATGAACTGCTTGAACATGATGCGGTTCTGACACATCTCACCGGTGGCCACCTTGACCGGCGCCACCCCTTCGCGGATGCGGCGGTGCCCTTCCACGTCGTCCGGGCTGGTCGGCTCTTCGATAAACCAGGGTTTGGCGAACGCCAGATGCTTCACCCACGGAATGGCTTCGTCCACCTCCCACACCTGGTTGGCGTCGATCATCAGCCGGCGATCCGGGCCGATCACCTCGCGGGCGATGCGCACGCGGCGGATGTCGTCTTCCAGATCGCGCCCGACCTTCAGCTTCAGGTAGGAGAAACCGGCGTCGACCGCTTCCTGGCACAGGCGGCGCAGCTTGTCGTCCGGATACCCCAGCCAGCCGGCGGAGGTGGTGTAGCAGGGATAGCCTTCCTGCAGCAGCCGCGCCAGGCGCTGCTCTTTGCCCTCGGCCCGCTGCTTGAGCAACGCCAGCGCCTCCTGCGGCGTGATGCAGTCGGTGATGTAACGGAAGTCGATGCAGCGCACCAGCTCCTCCGGCGTCATCTCCGCCACCAGCCGCCACACCGGCTTGCCGACCGATTTGGCCCACAGATCCCACACTGCGTTGACCACCGCGCCGGTCGCCAGGTGGATAGCGCCTTTGTCCGGCCCGATCCAGCGCAGCTGGCTGTCGCTGGTGAAGCGCCGCCAGAAGGCGCCCATGTCGGCGGCGATATCCTCCAGCCGCTCGCCGACGATCTGATGCTCCAGCGCGCGGATCGCCGCGCAGCAGATCTCGTTGCCGCGGCCGATGGTGAACGTCAGCCCGTGGCCGCTGAGATCCGCGCGATCGGTCTCCAGGATCACGTAGGCGGCGGAATAGTCGGGATCCGGATTCATGGCGTCGGATCCGTCCAGCCCCAGCGACGTGGGGAAACGAATGTCTTCAACCCGCAGTGCGGTAATGGTGGTCATGGCGGCGCTCCCGGTTAGGCCTGTACGGTTTGCTGGCGCTGTTCGCCCAGCCCTTCGATGCCCAGACGCATCGTCTGGCCCGCCCGCAGATAGATAGGCTGCGGTTTCTGCCCCATCCCGACGCCCGGCGGCGTGCCGGTGGAGATCACATCGCCCGGCTGCAGGCTCATGAAGCGGCTGAGGTAGCTGACGATCTGCGGAATGCGGAAGATCATGGTGCTGGTGTTGCCGTCCTGATAGCGCTTGCCGTCCACCTCCAGCCACAGGTTCAGGCTGTGCGGATCGGCGATCTCGTCGGCGGTCACCAGCCAGGGGCCGATCGGCCCGAAGGTGTCGCAGCCTTTGCCCTTGTCCCAGGTGCCGCCGCGCTCAATTTGATATTCGCGTTCTGAGACGTCGTTGATCACGCAGTAGCCGGCGACGTGGCGCATCGCGTCTGCTTCGCTGATGTAGCGTCCGCCCTGGCCGATCACCACGCCCAGCTCCACTTCCCAGTCGGTTTTCTGCGAGCCGCGCGGGATCTCCACCCGATCGTGGGGGCCGATCACCGCGCTGGTCCATTTGTTGAACACCACCGGTTCCTCAGGAATGGCGGCACCGGTCTCTGCCGCGTGATCGGCGTAGTTCAGGCCGATGCAGATAAACTTGCCGATGCCGCCGACGCAGGCGCCGAGGCGCGGCTGCCCTTCGACCAGCGGCAGCGTGGCACTGTCCAGCGCGCGCAGTTTGGCGAGCGACGCCGGCAATAACGCGGCGCCCCCCACGTCGGCGATATGCTGCGACAAATCGCGCAGGCGGCCTTGCGCATCCAACATGCCGGGGCGCTCTTGCCCAGGTTGCCCGTAACGTAAAAGTTTCATGCCTTCCTCTCTCAAAAATGGCGGCTCAGTTGCTCCAGCCGCCGTCGATGATCTGCACCGTGCCGGTGGTGTATGAACTGGCGTCAGAAGCCAGATACAGCGCCAATTGGGCGATTTCCTCGGTGGTGCCGATGCGCCCGATCGGCTGACGGGCGACGAACGCCTGATACACCTCTTGCTCGCTGCGCCCCTGCTCGCGCGCCTGCTCGGCAATACGCTGGCGCAGCGACGGCGACTCCACCGTGCCGGGGCAGATGGCGTTGCAGCGGATGCCCTGCGTGACGTAGTCCGCCGCCACCGAGCGCGTCAGGCCGATCACCGCCGCCTTGCTGGCGCTGTAAGCGAAGCGGTTCGGCACCCCTTTCACGCTCGAGGCCACCGAGGACATGTTGATGATCGAGCCTTTGCCGCGCGCCAACATGCCCGGCAGGAAAGCGCGGATCATGCGAAACATCGCGGTGACGTTGAGATCGAGCGCGAACGCCCACTGATCTTCGCTGCAATCGAGGATCGATCCGCTGTGCACCACGCCGGCGCAGTTGAACAGCACGTCGATCGGGCCGATCGCTTCCGCCGCCGCCGCGATGGCGGCCGGATCGGTGACGTTCAGCGTCAGCGCGCGGATCCCGGCAGAGCCCTGCAGGCGCTCGAGGTTGATGTCGCTGGCGATCACTTCAGCGCCGGCGGCGGCGAACAGCCTGGCGGTGGTAAAACCGATCCCTTGCCCGGCGGCGGTGATCAGTACGCGTTTCCCGGTTAAATCCATCTTGACTCCTCGGCCTAAAGGTCTAATGGTCAGGCCACTAAAGGCGGTTAAAGGTCAGGCCTCTAACATGACAAAAGACGCTTTACGCGTTATCGTTGGGGGAAGAAGTTAATAAAACAGCCTTGAAACCGCATTTCAATTAACCATTTTTTTACACTTGAATAACGATTACTCAAGCGCCTTGTCGCATAATTGTGCGCCAAATCACTGAACGCCGAATCGTCAAAGGTCAAAAATGCCGATTACCCGACTGGAAAACCCAAGAATTTACAGACAGATAGCTGACCAGCTCAAACGTCTTATCGAAAATAACGAATTTCCGCCGGGCAGCCGCCTGCCCTCGGAGCGGGATCTCGCCCAGCAGTTGCAGGTCAGCCGCGCGTCGGTGCGCGAGGCGCTTATCGCGCTGGAAGTGATCGGCCTGGTGGACGTCAAGGTCGGTAACGGGGTGATCGTGCGCTCGCCAACGCCGCTGGCGCCGTCGCAGGAGCCGGTGATGACCCAGGCCGGCCGCAACCAGTGGGCGGAGATCGACGACGAACTGAACATCGAGCTGGATTTCAACGCCGAGCTGCCGCCGTTTTCTCTGCTGCAAACCCGTCTGCTGATCGAACCGGAGACCGCCGCGCTGGCCGCGCGCCACGCCACCGACGAAGAGCTGGCGGGCATCCGCGCCGCCTACGAGCAGAACTGCCGCGATAACCGCGCCGGTTCCGCCACCCACCCCGGCGATCGGCTGTTCCACATCCGCATCGCCCAGGCCAGCGGCAACCCGGCCTATGCGTTCATCATCGGCCACCTGCTCGGCCACCGTTACGGCAGCATGTTCCGCGTGCTGCAACGCCACTATACGCCGGACGACATGCCGCACCGTTCCGAACTGGAACACCGGGCGATCCTGGCAGCGATCGAAGCGCGCGACGTGCGCGGCGCCCGCAAGGCGATGAAGGCGCACCTCGATGAAGTGATCGCCATTTTCGCCCGCGCGCAGTAGCTCGCCGGCGGTGAAAAAATTTTATCGCCACCGCTCTTTTTTCTACATGCAGCCGGGGCCCGGGCGCATTACACTGGGCGACGGATAAGCCCTTTCCCCGCTGCATTGTTAAATGGATAACGACCGTTGAAGAACTCTGTCTCCGCTTTATTGCTGGCGCTGGGCCTGTGCGCCGCGCCGCTGGCCGTGCAGGCCGCGCCTCCGCAGCTGGCTTCGCAAATCGTCGACCAGTATGCCGAACATATTTTCTACAACAGCGGCGCCACCGGCATGGCGCTGGTGGTGATCGACGGCAATCAGGTGGTTAACCGCAGCTTTGGCGATACCAAACCCGGCAACAACCTGCGCCCGCGCCCGGATTCGCTGATCCGCATCGCTTCGATCACCAAGCTGATGACCAGCGAAGTGATGGTGAAAATGGCGGCGGCAGGCCAGGTCAAACTGACCGACCCGCTGCGCAAGTACGCCCCCAAAGGCGCCTATGTGCCGGCTTACAACGCCGGGCAGCCGATCACCCTGCTGAACCTGGCGACGCACACCAGCTCGCTGCCGCGCGAGCAGCCGGGCAAGAAGCCGCCGAAAACGCCGGTGTTCACCTGGCCGACCAAGGCCCAGCGCTGGCAGTGGCTGGCGCATGCCAACGTCACGGTGCCGCCGGGCGTACACGCCGCCTACTCCAACCTGGCATATGACCTGCTGGCCGACGCGCTGTCGCGCGCCGCGGGCAAGCCTTACAACGCGCTGCTGAAAGAGAAAATCACCGCGCCGCTCGGCATGGTCGACACCACGCTGACGCCGAGCCCCGAGCAGTGCTCGCGCCTGATGGTGGCGGCGGCCGGCCCGAGCGCCTGCCGCGACACCACCGCCGCGGCCGGCAGCGGCGGCGTCTACTCCACCCCACGCGACATGCAGCGCTGGATGCAACAATTCCTCTCCTCCAGCGCCAGCGGCCCGCGCAAAGCCACCGCCGCCAGCGAGCAAACCATGTACTTCCAGCGTCACGATCTGGTGTCGCTGAAGGGCATGGACGTGCCGGGGCAAGCGGATGCGCTGGGGTTGGGTTGGGTGTATATGGCGCCGAAGGACGGGCTGCCGGGCATCATTCAGAAGACCGGCGGCGGCGGCGGGTTCATTACCTACATGGCGATGATCCCGGCGAAAAACGTCGGGGTGTTCGTGGTGGTGACCCGCTCGGAGCTGAGCAAATTCACCAACATGAGCGATCCGGTCAACCGCCTGGTGAGCGATCTGGCGGCTAACAAGAGTTGAAACGCGGGGCGCAGCAGGCTGCGCCCCAACGCCTCAGGCCGGCACCGCCATCGGGTGGATCACCGAATGGAAATTGCGCTTGAAGTAGATCAGCCCGTTGCCGGCTTCGCTCAGCGCGATCTGCTTGATCTGCACCAGGTACATCTGGTGGGTGCCGATGCTCTGGATCTGCTCGATCTCCCCTTCCAGGCTGGCCAGGGTATTGCGCAGCACCGGCTGCCCCAGCGCACCGAGCTGCCACTCTTCCAGCCGGAAACGATCTTCCATGCTGACGCCGGTCATGCCGGCGAAGTGGCGTGCCATCAGCTCCTGCTCGTGGTTGAGCACGTTGACGCACAGCCTGCGGTTTTCCTGAAACACCGGATTCATCGCGCTATTACGGTTGATGCACACCAGCAGCGTCGGCGGCGTATCGGTTACCGAGCACACCGCCGTGGCGGTGATGCCGCAGCGCCCCGCCGGGCCGTCGGTGGTGACGATATTCACCGCCGCCGACAGGCTGGCCATGGCGTCGCGAAAGCGCAGGCGCTGTTCATTTTCCTGAGACATACCACCTCCTCCTGAATTACTTCAGCAGATTATCCAACTGATTAATATCGTCATTGTTCCGCAGGTGCGGCACCTTCCAGCCGTGCTGATCGTAATCAGCCAGGCACTTGTCGACCATCTGCATCATGCGATCCATGTTGCCGGATCCCTGCGCGTGGCGCAGGCACTGCAGGCGGATCTCATCCTGGCTGCCGGCGTAGTTGATCTCATACAGCTCGTGACGGCCGCCGAATTCGCTGCCGATCGCATCCCACATCAGCTTGAGGATCTTGATGCGTTCGACGTGATCCATACCGTCCGATCCACGCACGTAGCGCGCCAGGTACTTGTCGATCTCCGGGTTGTTCATGTCGCGCACGCTGGACGGCAGGTAGATCAGGCCGCTGGTGACGTTCTTCTCGATGATGTGTTTCACCTTGGTGTAGGCCATCGGCGCCATCACGCGGTAGGTTTGCAGCGCGGCGGAATCCGGCAGGTAGGCGCCGTTTTCCCATTTTGTGGCTTCGGCACACATCGCGTCGCTCAGCGACCAGAACAGGTTGCGCCAGGCCACCACTTCGCCCAGATCGGCCTGCACGCCGCGGAACTCCAGCACGCCGGTGCAAGAGAGGCTCTTTTGCAGCAGCGCGGTGATAAAGTCCATCTTCACCGCCAGGCGCACGCAGGCCTGCAGCGGGAACAGCCGGGCGAAACCGCCCTGGGTGCTCCAGCGGCGGCAGCGATCGAAATCGCGGTAGATCAGCACGTTTTCCCACGGGATCAGCACATGATCCATGATCAAGATCGCGTCGTTCTCATCGAAGCGGCTGGTGAGCGGATAGTCGAACGGCGATCCGGTAGCGCCGGCCACCAGCTCGTAGGAGGCGCGCGAAATCAGCTTCACCCCTTCGGCGTCCATCGGCGCCACGAACATCAGCGCGAAGTCCGGGTTATCGCCCATCACCTGCGCCGAACCGAAGCCGATGAAGTTGTAGTGGGTCAACGCCGAGTTGGTGGCCACCACTTTGGCGCCGCTGACGATGATGCCGGCGTCGGTCTCCTTCTCCACCTGAATGTAGACGTCTTTCACTTCGTTGACCGGCTTGTGGCGGTCGATCGGCGGGTTGACGATGGCGTGGTTGAAATAGAGCCCGGTTTCCTGAATGCGTTTGTACCAGTGTCGCGCGTTGTCGGCGAACTGGCCGTAGAACTCCGGATAAGCGCCCAGCGCGCAGCCGAAGGCCGCCTTGTAGTCCGGCGTACGCCCCATCCAGCCGTAGCTTTGGCGCGACCAGTCAGCGATGGCATCGCGCTGCTGGCGCATCTCTTCCGGGCTGCGGGCGTAGCGGAAGAATTTGTGGGTATAGCCACCGTTGCCGGTGTCGGTGTTCCAGCACAGGCGATCCTGGCTGGCCGGATCGTGCAGCGCGTCGTACAGCTGGCCGACTGACGCCGCCGCGTTGCGGAACGCCGGATGGGTGGTGACGTCTTTCACGCGCTCGCCGTAAATGTAGATTTCGCGGTTGTCCTGCAAACTTTTCAGGTATTCGGCGCCGGTGAACGGGCGTTTGCTGTCGGCACGAAAGTCTTCTGGTTTCATCGGGTCTTCCTCGTCATCGGCATTTTTCAGGCCGTGGATCCGGCCATTTGTTAAAATAATGTTTTCTTTTGGTTGCTTAATTGAAGCTGCCAAAGCCGGTTTCGAGAAGAGACTTTTGCGGCAATCGCCGGTACTTTTCAGGTCAGTTTGCCGCTTTCGCGGCAAACTGTGATCGCGGTTACGAAAGGGCGTGTTGCGCCGCGCGGTAGGTCGAGGGGGAACAGCCTTCCAGCCGATTGAAAAAACGGGCGAAATAGGCCGGATCCTTGAAGCCGAGGCTGTAGGCGGTTTCATGCACCGTACAGGCGCTGAACAGCAGCATGCGTTTGGCCTCGCGCAGCAGCCGATCGAAGATCAGCCGCTTGGGCGGCCGGTTGGCGAAGCGCCGGCACAGATCGTTGAGCCGCGATTCGGTCACCCCCAGCGCCTGCGCATACTCCGGCACCGGCAGGTGCTCGCGAAAACGCTCGTCCACCATCTTGTTGAACCGCTGAAACAGCTGCAGTTCGCCACGCACGCCGCTGTTGGCGCTGTCTTCCAGCGCGGTGTTGCGCAGCAGCAGCGTGAACACCGCCTGCGCCAGCAGCGCCAGCGTCTGTTCGCGCCCGGCCAGGTTCTGCCCGAACTCGCGGCGGATCAGCGCCCAGTAGTGGCTGAGCGCCGTCAGCTCCTGCGGCGCGTCGGCCAGCGACAGGCAGATGCCCGGCATGTCCAGCGCCAGGTTGCTGCCGGGATACAGATGCTCCAACAGCGGCCAAATCAGCTCCTGGCGCACCGTCAGCACATGGCCGTCGCTGTCCGGTTCGGTGAAGAACGCATGCGGCACCGACGGCGGCGTGAGGATGAACAGCGGCGCCTGCACCGAATAGTGCTGATCGTCAAGCTGCAGCTCTATCTTGCCGGTCTCCAGGAAATGCACCTGGAAGAAGCAGTCGTGCCAATGCACCTGCATGTCGCGGCCGAAGAACGCCGCCAGCCCGGCGAAGGTTTCGTAGTGCACCTCGTCGGCGGCGTAGCGCGCGTCATACTCTTTGCAAATATCGATGTTGGCGATAAAGCCGGTACTTTTCCGCACCTCATGACCTCCTGCAATCATGCCCACTTGCGCATCAAGGCGTCGCTCTCGGGCGCGAATCCTTCATCGGAATGCGCCACACCAGCACGGCGCCGACGATCAACAGCGCCGAGACGAAATATAGCCCGGAGTTAAAGCTGCCGGTCAGATCCTTGAACCAGCCGATCAACAGCGGGCTGAGCGCCGATCCGATGTTGCCGGTGGCGTTGATCACCGCGATCCCCACCGCGCGCGCTTCCAGACTGATCGACTGATCCGGCGTGGTCCAGAAGATCGCCATGGCGGTAAAGGAGCCGACCGAGGCCATCACGATCCCGAGCAACTGGATCAGGCTGTGATCGGTGGCGGACGCCAGCAGCCAGCCGGCGGCGGCGAACAGGTACGGCAGCGCGGTGTGGTGCTTGCGCTCCTGCAGCCTGTCGGATCGTTTGCTCCACCACACCATGCCGGCGATGGTGCAGATCTGCGGGATCGCCGCCAAAATGCCGATCGTCACGTTGCTGCTGCCCTGGTTGAAGCTTTGCAGGATCTGCGGCGTCCAGATGTTGATCGCGCTCAGGGTGTTGGTCAGGCAGAAATAGGCCAGCGTATACATCAGCACGATCGGCGTGCAGATCTCGCGCCACAGGCTGCGCTGTTGCAGCGCGCGGTGGCTGCTCGGCCCGTTGGGCTGCACCAGCTGCAGCTTATCGGCTTCCATCATCGCCTGCAGGCTGGCTTTCTCCTCGTCGGTCAGCCACTTGGCCTTGGCCGGCGTATCGTCGAGGTAGAACCACACCACCACGCCCAGCAGCACCGACGGAATGCCTTCCAGCAGGAACAGCCACTGCCAGCCCTTCAGGTTCATCACCCCGTCCAGCGCCAGGATATAGCCGGAGACCAGCGAGCCGATCGCCATGGTCACCGGCATGGCGATCATGAACAGCGCGTTGGCGCGGGCGCGGTAGAACGCCGGGAACCAGTAGGTGAGGTACACCAGAATGCCCGGCAGGAAACCGGCCTCGGTGATGCCGACGATCATGCGCAGCACGTACAGGCTGGTCGGCCCGGTGGCGAACATGGTGCAGGTGGAGGCGATGCCCCACAGCACCATGATGGTGGCGATCCAGCGCCGCGCGCCGACCCGGCTCAGCATCATGTTGCTCGGAATGCCGAAGATCACGTAGGTGACATAGAACAACGTCGCCGCCAGCCCAAACATGGTCGAGCTGAGGCCGAGATCTTTGCCCATCGTCAGCCCGGCGAAGCCGATGTTGATACGATCGAGGAAAGAGAAAACAAACAACACGAACAGGAAAATGATCAGGCGCCGAAACAACTTTTTAATCACCGATTGCTCGGCGGCGGTTAACGCTTTATGTTGCTGCGCCGGGTTGGCCGGCGGCAGCGAATCGACGTGGTTCATGGTTCAGTAGACTCCCGATGAAGGTGCTTGCGCCCCGCCCCGTTTGAATTCGTCCGCCAGGGCTTCCGCCGCCCGCGCCAGCAGGGTGGTGTCCACCCCCACCGCAACGAACAGCGCGCCGGCCTCCAGATAGCGCTGCGCCAGTGCCTTGTTGGCCATCAAAATACCCGGCGCCTTGCCGGCGGCGCGGATGCGCGCGATGGCGTCGTCGATGGTGCGCTGCACCTCCGGGTGCTGCGGATTACCGGCAAAGCCCATGTCGGCGCTGAGATCCGCCGGGCCGATAAACACGCCGTCCACCCCTTCCACCTGCAAAATGGCGTCGAGGTTTTTCACCGCTTCGCGGGTTTCAATCTGCACCAGCACGCACATCTGCTCATCGGCCTGCTGCAGGTAATCGGGCACCCGGTTCCAGCGCGAAGCGCGCGCCAGGGCGCTGCCGACGCCGCGCACGCCGTGCGGCGGATAGCGCGTGGCGCGCACCGCGTCGCGCGCCTGTTCGGCGTTTTGAATCATCGGGATAAGCAGGGTTTGCGCGCCGACGTCCAGCAGCTGCTTGATGATCACCGCGTCGTTCCACGGTGGCCGCACCACCGGCTGGCTCGGGTAAGGCGCGACCGCCTGCAGCTGCCCCAGCACCGTTTGCACGTTGTTGGGCGCATGTTCGCCGTCGATCAGCAGCCAGTCGAAACCGGCGCCGGCCAGCAGCTCGGCGCTGTAGCTGCTGCACAGCCCGAGCCACAGCCCGATCTGCGGGCGTTCTTCCTGCAGCGCACGCTTGAAGTGGTTGGTTAACATCGCATTCTCCCTGACAAGCGGGCGTAGCGCATGGCCCCCGCCCGGTTTAGTCGGCCCGGTTCGCCGAGCCTGCTTTTTAGACGAAGCGGCAGCTGATGCAGCCCATCGGGCCGTAGTCGACGTGGAAGGTATCACCGCGCCGCGCCGGCACCGGCCGGGTGAAGGAGCCGCCGAGGATCACCTGCCCCGCTTCCAGCTCCACCTCATACGGCGCCAGCTTGTTGGCCAGCCAGGCCACGCCGTTGGCCGGGTGGTTGAGCACCGCCGCCGCCACGCCGGATTCTTCAATCACGCCGTTGCGGTACAGCAGCGCGGAGATCCAGCGCAGATCCAGCGCATCCGGCTTGATCGGCCGCCCGCCCATCACCACCCCGGCGTTGGCGGCGTTGTCGGAGATGGTGTCGAACACCTTGCGCGGCCGCTGAGTCTCGGGATCGACGTTGTGGCTGCGCGCGTCGATGATCTCCAGCGCCGGAATGACGTAGTCGGTGGCGTTGTAGACGTCGAACAGCGTGCAGTTCGGCCCGCGCAGCGGCTTGGCCAGCACGAACGCCAGCTCCACCTCCACCCGCGGCACGATAAAGCGATCGATCGGAATGTCGCTGCCGTCGTTGAAGAACATGTCGTCCAGCAGCGCGCCGTAGTCCGGCTCGGTGATCTGCGAGCTCACCTGCATGGCGCGCGAGGTCAAGCCGATCTTGTGGCCTTTGAGCGTGCGCCCCTCGGCGATCTTCAGCTCCACCCACTGCCGCTGAATGGCATAGGCGTCTTCGATGGTGATCTCGGGATGATCGAGCGACAGCGCGCGGATCTGTTCACGACTCTTTTCCGCCTGATGCAGGCGCTGTACGGCGCGGTTAACCTGCTCTTTATCCAGCATTTACGACCCCTTATTCACGCCTTGTTGAACAGCGCGTGGACATTGTTCTGTTTGTAATTCAGTACCGGATCCAGCTCTTCCATGGTGAAAGAGAGCGCCAGGTAACGCTGCGCCATCAGCGCGGCGAAGTGTTCCTTGATCAGCGCAAACAGCATCTCCCCCACCTGCTGCCGGCTTTCCAGACTGCGGCCGTGGCCGATCTTCAGCGTCATGTGCACGAAGGCGTAGTCCTGCTTGCCGTCGGCCATCTGCCAGGTGTCGAGCCAGATGGCGCGGCTGCGCACGCCGGCCAGCGGGAAGATGCCGGTCGCCGCCAGCGCCTCGTTGACCTTGGCGAACAGGGTGGGCAAATCCGCCTCGCGGCGGATGTTGTCGGTACATTCAGCGTAAAAATGGGGCATAGCGTTCTCCAGACGGCAAATATGCGCGGGCGCGGCCCGCGCAGCGGCATTTACAGCGTATTGCCAAGCTTGAAACCTTTTTCCGTATCGCCCTCACGGGTATAGGAAAAACCGTCTGCGCCGATGGTGACGGCCATTTCGCTGGGCGCACTGCGCTCGATGACCGGCTGTGGCTGCCCATCGAGATCCAGCACCAGCGATCCTTCGGTATACCAGCTCGGCACCACCGGATTGCCCCACCAGTCGCGGCGCTGGTTGTCATGCACGTCCCAGGTCACGGTCGGGTTGTCCGGATCGCCGGTGTAGTAATCCTGCGTGTAGATTTCCACGCGGTGGCCATCGGGATCGCGCAGGTAGAGGTAGAACGCGTTAGAGACGCCGTGACGGCCGGGGCCGCGTTCGATCAAATCGGATTTGCGCAGCGCGCCGAGCTTGTCGCAGATGGCCAAAATATTGTGCTTTTCATGGGTGGCGAAGGCGATGTGGTGCATGCGCGGCCCGGCGCCGCCGGTCATCGCGGTATCGTGCACCGTCGCCTTGCGGCGCATCCAGGCGGCGTAAACCACGCCGTCTTCATCGCGGATGTCTTCCGTTACGCGGAAGCCCAGCCCCTGGATGTATTCCACGGCGCGCGGCACGTCAGGGGTGATTTGGTTAAAGTGGTCGAGGCGCACCAGCGCGCCCGGCGTATACAGATCGTAGCGCCAGGCCAGGCGCTCGACGTGCTGCACGTCGTAGAAAAACTCATACGGGAAACCGAGCGGATCCTCTACCCGCACCGCATCGCCGATGCCTTTGGCGAACCCGTTCACCCGCCGCTCGGTACGGCAGCCAAGCGCCTTGAAATACGCTTCGGCGCGATCGACGTCTTCCGGCGTGCGTACGCGGAAAGCAAACGCCGCCACGGCGGCGACCGGGCCTTCGCGCAGCACCAGGTTATGGTGAATGAACTCTTCCATCGAACGCAGGTAGAGGGTTTTATCCTCTTCGGCGGTCACGACCAGGCCGAGGATATCGACGTAAAATTCGCGTGCGGCTTTAAGGTTCGTGACCTGAATTTCCATGTAGGCACAGCGCACGACGTCGGGAGCAGGGACAGCATCAGTGGTCAGTTTTGTCGTCATTGTTCTCATCTCTTTCGTTATTATTGTGGCCTGAGGCTCAAACGCCCCATTTCGGGATCGGGTGGTCGCCCATGGAAATGCACACGTTCTTCATTTCGGCGAACACTTCGAAGCTGTATTCGCCGCCTTCGCGGCCGGTGCCGGAGGCTTTCACGCCGCCGAACGGTTGGCGCAGATCGCGTACGTTTTGGGTGTTGACGAAAACCATGCCCGCTTCAATGCCGCGGGCCAGGCGCAGAACCTTGCTCACATCCTGCGTCCAGATGTACGACGCCAGGCCGTACTCCACGTCGTTGGCCATGCGCAGGCCGTCTTCTTCTGATTTGAACGGCAACAGGCAGGCCACCGGCCCGAAGATCTCCTCCTGCGCCACGCGCATCCGGTTGTCGACATCCGCCAGCACCGTCGGGCGCAGGAAGTTGCCGTGGCTCAAGCCGGCCGGTTTGTCCGGGCCGCCGGCCAGCAGGGTCGCCCCTTCTTCCACCCCGAGGCGGATATAGCCGGAGACTTTTTCCCAGTGCTGCGGGCTGATCAGCGCCCCCACCTGGGTGTTGGGATCTTGCGGATCGCCCACGCGCAGGCGGTTGGCGCGCTCGGCGAAACGTTTGACGAATTCCGGGTAGATGCTCTCCTGAATGAAGATGCGCGAACCGGCGGTGCAGCGTTCGCCGTTGATCGAGAAAATGGTGAACAGCGCGGCGTCGAGCGCCCGCTCGATGTCGGCGTCTTCAAAGATCAGCACCGGCGACTTGCCGCCCAGTTCCATGGAGAATTTTTTCAGCCCGGCGCTTTCGATGATGCGGCGGCCGGTGGCGGTGCCGCCGGTGAAGGAGACCGCGCGCACGTCTTTATGGCGCACCAGCGCGTCGCCGGCGGTGGCGCCGTAGCCCTGCACCACGTTCAGCACCCCGGCCGGAATACCGGCTTCCAGCGCCAACTCGCCCAGGCGATCGGCGGTCAGCGGCGACAGTTCGGACATCTTCAGCACCGCGGTGTTGCCCAGCGCCAGGCAAGGCGCGGTCTTCCAGGTGGCGGTCATGAACGGCACGTTCCACGGCGACACCAGCGCACACACCCCCACCGGCTGCACCAGCGTGTAGTTGAGCATCTTGTCGTCCACCGGGTAGGTCTTGCCGTTCATCTGCTGGCACACCTCGGCGAAGAACTCGAAGTTGTGCGAAGCGCGCGGGATCAGCACGTTTTTGGTCTGGTGGATCGGCAGGCCGGTGTCGGCGGTTTCCAGTTCGGCGATCTGCGGCACGTTCTGGTCGATCAGCTCGCCCAGGCGGCGCATCAGGCGCGCGCGCTCTTTCATCGGCGTGTTGGCCCACTTGGGGAACGCCTCTTTCGCCGCCGCCACCGCCTGGTCTATCTCCAGCTGGCCGCCGGAGGCCACCTCCGCCAGCACCTCGCCGTTCGCCGGGTTGGTGGTGGTGAAGTACTCTTTGCTGGCGACGTTCTTGCCGTTGATCCAGTGGTTGATGGTTTTCATCGCAGGCTCTCCTCGTAATCTTTTTCACTGATAATGTGGTTAACCAGACGGCCGATGCCCTCGATTTCCACCACCACTTCGTCGCCCGGCTGCACGTCGGCCAGCCCTTTCGGCGTGCCGGTGGCGATCATGTCGCCCGGCTGCAGCGTCATGAATTCGCTCAGGTAGGCGACCAGGAACGGAATGTCGAAAATCATGTCGGCGGTGCTGCCGCGCTGGCGCAGCTCGCCGTTGACGTAAGTGCTGAGCGCCAGCCGGTGCGGATCGGCGACGTCGTCGCGATCGACGATGTAAGGCCCGATCGGCGTCAGGGTGTCGCGGCTCTTCACCCGCAGATTCGGCCGGTAGTAATTCTCCAGGTAATCGCGGATGGCGTAGTCGTTACACAGGGTGTAGCCCGCCACATACTCCATGGCGTGCTCGCGGCTGACGTTGCGCGCGGTCTTGCCGATCACCGCCACCAGCTCGGCTTCGTAATGCATGTACTCCACGCCGGCCGGGCGCACCGACACCTGGCGGTGACCGGTCAGGGTGTTCGGTGCCTTGAGGAACACCAGCGGCTCTTCCGGCGCCTTGAATTCCAGCTCGCTGGCGTGGTCGGCATAGTTCAGCCCCAGGGCGAACACCGTGCCCTGCGCCGGCGGCAGCCATTCCACTTCGCGCTCCTGCAGCACCTCGCCGTTCGGCAGCGTGACGCGCAGCTGCTCGTCCACCTGCACGTTGAAGATCTGGCCATGATGGCGAATACGGGCATGTTTCATGATGCGGCTCCTGCCTGGGTGACGCGGTTGGTCAGCGTGGGCAGGCCGGCGGCGCGCACCGTCACCTCATCCCCCGGTTTGATCTCCACCCGCTGGTGCGGGGTGCCGATCAGCACCGCATCGCCCGGCTGCAGGGTGATAAAGTCGCTGATGGCGGCGATCAGCTCCGGCACCGAGCGCACTAGATCGGCGGTGGACCAACGATCCTGCTCCACGCCGTTGATCTCGGTGACGATCTCCAGCCGATCGGCATTCGCCAGCTGGCCGATCTCCCCCAACGGGCAGAACCCGTCGCGGCATTTAGCCTTGATCGCCGGGCGGTAGAAGCTGCTCTCCGGCAGGCTGACGTCGTTGGCCAACGCGTAGCCGGCCAGATAACGGCCCACCTGCGCCACCGGCACCTTGCGCGCGGTATCGCCGATGATCACCGCCAGCGTGCCGCCGCTGTGCACGGTTTCACCGGCCGGAAACGGGATCGCCCCGCCGTTGGCGAGGTGGGTGTTGCGCGGTTTGATAAACCAGACCGGGGTTTTGGGCGGGGTCTGATACGGCGGCTGGTGAAACGCCTGATCCCAGGCGTCCAGTTGGCTGCGGTGATTCAGCGCAACGGAAAATACGGTGCCTTTCATGCGAACTCCTCCAATGGAAAAACATGACAACCGGCATTCATTAATATATTAATGATTACTTTTATACGCTGTGCAGCTTTTACGCAACGCGCTTGGAGTGATTTGTGATCGTGATAACAAAATATTCACAAATAACGAACATTAGCGTGATTATTCAATGCATTAATCATTTTTCGCGCCATTTTTCGCTGCGCCCTGCATTTTTGCTTTATCCCTACGGGTAACTTTGGCTACTATTAAGTTATTAACAAAATCGGGCTTTGCGGGGCAGGCGCCCCCATAACGAGCGCCGTAACAACGAACACCTTGATAGCTAAGGCCAAACTTATGCATGAATCGTTAACCATCGCCCTGCTGCAGGCGCGTGAAACCGCCATGGGGTTCTTCCGCCCGATCCTGAAAAGCCACAATCTGACCGAACAGCAGTGGCGCATCATCCGCGTGCTGGCCAACAGCCGCTCGATCGAATTCCACGAGCTGGCGGCGGAAACCTGCATTCTGCGCCCCAGCCTGACCGGCATTCTGTCGCGCATGGAGCGTGACAAGCTGATCTTCCGCCTGAAGCCGGTCAACGATCAGCGCAAGCTGTACGTGTCGCTGACCCAGCAGGGCCAGGATCTGTATGAAGTGGCGCGCCACCAGGTGGAACAGGGCTACGCCGAGATTGAAGCCGCTTTCTCGCGACAGAAAATGGACCAGTTGATGACGCTGCTGGACGAGCTGATCACCCTGGGCGACAGCCTGCCCGCCAACGTCACCGCGCATCCTGCCAAGCAGTGATTTAACCAACCGGAATTCTCAAATTAATTGACGTTGCAGCCAACAACGCTGCAGCGTCAGGTAAGCAGAGAATTCGTTTCCGGCAGCAGCGCGCCGCCGTCCACCACCAGCGTCTGGCCGGTGATGTAGGCCGCCGCCGGCGAAGCGAGAAACACCATCGCCGCGGCGATGTCTTCCGGTTCCCCCAACCGCCCGAGCGGCACCGAGGCGGCGATCGCCTGATTCACCTGCGCGTCGCCCAGGTTGGCCATCGCCGGCGTGCGGATCATCCCCGGCTCCACGCCGTTGACGCGAATTTTCTCCGCCGCCAGCTCCAGCGCCGCCGCGTGAATAAACCCGTTCACCCCGGCCTTGGAGGCCGCGTAGTGCGCCAGCCCCGGGTAGGCCACCCGCGGACCGGTCACCGACGAGGTCACCAGAAGGCAGCCGCCGCCCCGGCGGCGCATCCACGGCAGCGCCGCCTGCGCCAGAAAGAACGGCGCCATCAGATTGACGCTCAGCGTGCGTTGCAGCAGGGCCGCGTCGATGGCGGCGAACGGCGTCAGCGGAAAGTAAGCGGCGTTGTGGATCACCACGTCCAGCCGTTGATGCCGCTCACCTACCGCCGTCACCAGCTCGGCGATCTGCCCCGGTTCGGCCAGATCGCAAGCCAGCGCCTGCACGCCCAGCCCTTCGTCCCGCAGCGCCTGCGCCGCCGCCTGCGCCTGCGGCAGCTGCACGTCCGCGATCGTCACCTCGGCGCCCAGGCGGGCAAAGGCGCTGACGATCGCCAGACCAATGCCCTGAGCGCCGCCGGTCACCAGCACCGCCTGCCCCGCGAAGGCGTCGGCCGCATAGGTTGCGCTCATCGCCCTATCCTCGTGGGTGACGCGTGGTGTTCAGCACCTGCGCATGGGCGCCGACCGCAAAGTTGCTCAGCGCGCTGAAATCGCTGCCCTGATAACCGAGGATCTTGCCGTCGGTGCGCATGCCCTGCAGATCGATCATCACCACGCCCAACGTCGGGATGATCTTCTCGCGCCAGACGAACAGATAAAGCTGCTCCGCCACCTTCACGTAGTGGCAGCGATCGACGTCCGCCAGCCCTTTCTCCACCCCGTCCAGACACTGCCAGGCGTAGAAGTTATCGTTCAGGTAGATGTGCTCGTACCGTTCGGTCGGGCTGTAGGTGTACATGTTGCGCATGCCGATCAGCTCATCGGTAAAGCCCGGTGGCGCCACGTCGGCGTCATCCAGCGTGCCGAAGCGGAATTCGGCCTCGACCGCGGTCAGCGGCAGCCCCTGCTCCACCCGGCTGAAGGCGTCGAGCCGCGCCTGCGCTTCGTCCGGCAGCTGGCCGTATACCGCAGTGAAGTTGCCCTGATTG
Organism: Serratia sp. A07; assembly: GCF_058725505.1. Classification (NCBI taxonomy): domain Bacteria; kingdom Pseudomonadati; phylum Pseudomonadota; class Gammaproteobacteria; order Enterobacterales; family Yersiniaceae; genus Serratia; species Serratia sp. A07. Next base: position 73,400 of record NZ_JBZXDO010000004.1, on the reverse strand, counting down.
CGGTCGCATACCAGCGTAATGCTGGCGTTGGCGCGGGCAGGATCGAGAAAATCGATGAACAGCACGCCGGGGCGAATGCTGGTGGCGCGATAGGCGACGCCGCGCCGTTCGCCCCACTCCAGCGTCTGCTCGTCGGTAAACCGGCAGCGCTGCGTCGCGCCGTCGCTAAAGCGCAGCGTCAGCGTGGTGCCCGCCAGCCCGTGCTGCCGTTCCAGCGTATTGCTGTGCGGCGCAAAGCCTTCCGCCAGCGCGCCAACCTGAATGAATACCGCTTCTGAACTCATGGAAATGCTCCTTACAGGGAAGTGAAAGCCAGGGTCGGCACATCGACGATGGTGGAGCCGCCGTCGGCCACCAGCGCCGCGCCGGTAATGATTGAAGCCTCGCTGGAACACAGGAAACGGCACACGCGGGCGATCTCCTCGGCGCTGGCCGGGCGGCGCAGCGGCACGTCGCGGCAGACCATCTGGTAAGCCTGCTCCAGCGAAATCTGATGGGCGTCCATCAGCAGTTGCATCTCTTCGTCCGCCATCGGCGTGGTCACCCAGCCCGGGCACACCGCGTTGGCGCGCACGCCCAGCGGGCCATAGTCGCGAGCGATGGAGCGCATCAGCCCGATCAGCGCGTGCTTGGCGGTGACGTAGCCGCAGACCTCCGGCCCGGCGGCCAGCGAGGCGATCGAGGCCACGAACAGCAGGTTGCCGCCGCTTTTAATCAGCTCCGGCAGGCAGGCGCGCGCGCTGGCGAAAGCGCTGTTGAGGTTGCTGTCCATCGCCCCTTGCCACTGCGCGTCAGTCATCTCGGTGATGCGCTTGAAGCCCATGCCGCCGGCGCTGCCGATCAGGCAGTCGATGCGCCCGGCTTCGCGCAGAATGGCCGGCAGCAGCGCGTGGTTCCAGCTCTCGCCGCTGGCGGCATCGCCCACCAGCGCCTGCGCGCCGATCTCTTGCGCCAGCGCCGCCAGCGGTTCCGGGCGGCGGCCGATGATGAACACCCGATCGCCCTGCGCCGCCAGCAGACGGGCGCAGGCGGCGCCGACGCCGGTGCCGCCGCCGGTAATCACAACCACTCTATTCATGATTCAGCTTCTCCATCAGTTGGCCGATCATCAGCAGGCTGCTCAACAGCAGCCGCCGCTGTTCGGCATCCAGCCGCAGATAGCGGCGGCCGGCCGGCAAACGGCTGACCACCTCCGACGCGGCGAAATGCTCAATCTCCACCTGCCAGCGCCCGTCTTTCACCGTCAGCCGCACGCGGCGAAAATCCAGCTGCGCCAGCGTCTCGCCGATCTGCGGGTAGCGCTGCAGGCCGTCCAGCACCCGCTGCGCGGCCGCATGGCGCTGGCGCAGCAGATAACGCACCCCGCGCCGCCGCAGCCAGCCGCCGGTCACCACGTCCAGCGTCAGCGGAAGCTGCATCGCGCACACGCCCTGCAACCGAAAGCGGTGGCTGACGATATGCGCCATAAACAGCCCCTGCACCTGTTCACTGACCTCGATCTGCGGCCCCTGCGGCAGCGTCAGCCGCAGCAGGCCCGGCGCCAGGCGTTCGCACGCATAGGGCTCCAAGTTGCGCGCCAGACGATCCAGCGCAGCGCCCGGCCGATAGCCCGACGGCGCTCGCCGCCAGGCGCGATTAAGTGAGGGAAGTAAGCCGATCAAACTGCGCCTCCTCGTTTTCACCCTTGGCGAACGCGTTCTCCAGCACCTGCTCGACCGGCACCGGCTTGAACGGATTCACTTTCTGCACGCACAGCGTCCAGAACAGCGCATAGGCGGCGGTCAGGCCGATCATCCAGCCGAAGGGAATGTAGATATCGCTCGGGTTCATTCCCGGCGGCGTGATGTAAACGATGGCCAGCACGATGCCGACGCTGGAAACGATCTGCGGCAGCGGGAACCACGGCGATTTATAGGCGCGCGGCAGATCGGGGCGGCGTACGCGCAGGATCACCACCGAGCAGGTCACCAGCAGGTAGGCGACGCCCCAGGCGCACACCGCCGCCAGCACCAGCGGAATGATCCTGTCGAGGTTGCCCTGAATGGCAAAGGCGTGTACGCAGGGGATCAACACCGCCACCAGAATGCCGACCACCGGCGTCTTAAAGCGCGGGTGCAGATAAGCGAACATGCGCGGCAGCGCGCCGTCCAGCGCCATGCCGTACAGAATGCGCGGCACCGCCGCCATCAGCGTGTTGATGGTCGCCGCGCCCGCCAGCAGCAAGCCGACGCCCAGCCAGTATTTGCCGAACTGGCCCATCACCTGGCCGGCGAACGCCGGGATGGCCATCGGCGTTTCCAGCAGGCGCGCGCCGCTGGCGGCGTCGATCACCACGTTTTCCACCTGGTGGCTGAGCGCCGCGCCATACAGCGCCATGCACACCGCCACGCCGCACAGCCCCAGCGCCATCGCGCGCGGGATCACCCGATCGCAGCGCTTGATCTCCGGCGCCATCGGCGTCACCAGCTCACAGCCGACGAACATGAACATCGCCATGCCGATCAGGCTGAACACTGCAAAGGGATCGTTCAGGCTCAGCGTGCTGCCGAACCAGCCCTCGAGCGGCACCGCATGCGGCGACAGCAGCCCGACGATGCCGAAAATCACCAGCGTGCTCCACATGGCGAAGGTCAGTACGATCTCCGCCTTGCCGAAGGCCTCGATGCCGAACGCGTTGAGCAGGCCGAACACGACAACCAGCCCGACGCCGACCATCCAGGAGGCATTGTGGCTTTCCATTAGGGTGTTGAGGTGCTCGAAGTTCACCAGCGCCATGATGCCGGAGAGAATGGTCTCGGCGGTGCCGGCGAAGATGTGCACGATCAGGTAGGCCGACAGCGCGCCGGTGATGGCGAAAAAGCGCCCCATGCCGCAGGAGATGTAGTCGTAAACCGAACCGGAGGTCGGCAGCAGTGCCGCCGCTTCGGAGAAGGTGGTGAGCTGCGCCTGCATCATGATGAAGGCGATCAGCATCGCCAGCGCGAAGGTGTCGCCGCCGATGCCGAAGCCGCTGGTGACCGTCAGGATCACCGGGCTGGCCATGATCACCCCGACCGAACTGGCCAGGGTGGTGGGAAAGCCGACCTTGCCTCGAGCCAGGTGGGCGTGCAACCGCGACGACAGGTTCATGGTTATTTCCTCTTATAGTTTTGGCCTGATGCATGCAGGTGCTTGCAGGTTTTTCACCGCCAGCGGCGGTAATCTCACTATAGAGAGGAAAGGAAAATGCTGACTATCGTCCTTAAGGACGAGGGCTTAGTGATGAGCGAGTGAGAGAGATGGGTGGCGGTGAAGGCAAACAGGAGATTTTTCGACAAGCGCCAATCTGATAAGTGCTAATTACATCTAATCTGCAATGCAGTCAAAAAACGGCTGGCTAAATCGAAACTGCACTCGCATTTTTACAGGAAATTTTACGCTACAGAGAAAAAAACAGGTCATATCAGAATATCTATTATTCCTACAACATGTAATCAACAAAGCGGAATTAAAAATTCCCATAGAAAAAACAAAGAATACTTACCCCATACCCTCTCCATCTACAATTAACGCCCCCTTCCTTTTAAATACAAAAAAGGATTGAATGTTTTAATATGTATCCTGGCCACAACCCCTTGATTAAACAAGTAATTCAACGCCGTCAATGAAATAAACTCTGTTATTAACATACTATATGCAACTCCCAAAACACTGTAGTGAGAAATTAGAAACATGCTTAACGGAAAATTAACAATGAAAACAAAAAATGTTTTGTATGATATAAATTTATACCCAGACTCCTTAATTATATAACGATAAGCTACTGGCCCCATAGCTGAAAAAGCGGTAGCGACAGCCAATATAATCATGATAGGGTAGGCATCCCTATATTGCTCACCATAGAGCACACTTATGAAAAATCGACCAAAAATGATAATTAATGTAACTGTAACAAGACAAAATAACAGCACGATACCATTTAGTCTCGCCGCTTCATTAATGGATTTTTCTCTGTCACTCTCTTTATAAATGATGGCGAACGAGGAGGTAATAAACGCCAGACTAATAAATGCCCAAGAGGAGGCTAACGTATTAGCTGCCGCGAAGAGCCCCAGTTCAGCTGTTGTTCCAAACTTAGCCAGCAATACCTGTGACAGACGAGTATATATCGAAATTGATATTCCTGATATCGCCAATGGTAGCCCAGCATATAGCATGTATATAATATAGCGCCTATCCCTAAATCTATCCCCATTAATTCCTTTATGCCGCGCTTTAAAAAAAACACTCTTATATAATAAGGAATAACGGCCACAGTAATAATAGGGATTGCCAGAAATTTTATATCAAGATTGGCATGCACAACAACCAACCTAAGCAACAGGCTGACACCTAACCCAATAACGTTCGCAAAAGCATTAAACTTAGAATTCAAAGCCGCATCGTTATAAATGGCAATAACATCCTGAGAAAAAAAATAGGCAGCAATACTCGCCGCCAGGCAAAAAACAAACGTCAATGTATCTGTCATGAAATAAAAATAGATTATTACTACCGTTGCCAGCGCAAAGAAGATACTTCGCCTCAATTTTTTTGCCGACAGCATGAGCCGAATACCGGAGCGCTCATTGCTACTCATTCGTTTAAAAATTATGGTCTCAGTCCCAAACAAGGACACAGCTTGAACAATTCCAAAAACTGAGATAGCAAAAGCTATTGTACCAAAAGCGGATGGCCCAATATACTTAGCGACATAAGACGTAACAAAAATCAGTCCAAAAACTGACACGATCTTTTCAATGACCATCCAGGAGAAGTTTTTTAACACACTAATATTCACAATCTAACTCTTCACATTGTTTAATTTCCAGTTTTCATCTAAATGGCCTACAGATTAATTTAAATAGTTATCCCATCAGCCACCACTTCGTAAACATGATTCAGTCTTAAAAATCATAGAAACATAGAGAAATCTCGCAATTAAAATGAATACCCTCTGCCACAGATAAAAACGGCACGCTACCGCTCCCAGTTTAACCACATGATTTTTATAAAAAATCAATACTGCAGCCACATGAGCACTTCGTCATTTCTCAATCCATATATGGCTTCATTTCACTCCAAACAACCAACACGAAACTATAGAGCATTTTTATCATATTATGATAACAAAAATCAGAATATTATTCTTAAATTCAAATAAAATACCAGATTTAACCCTATCCACTTCCTCTTTCAACACCATCATTGGGTCCATAGCCCGCGACACCGCCCCTCAATGTGCCATCATGCCTACTCGTGGCAAACGAGACATCAAATGCAATGGCAATCGTTCCTAAGAACGAGGCGTTCCCTTCCCTAGCATTACCATATCCCAAGGAAAATGATAGAACAGCGACTGGCTGCAAGAAAAAAATCTTTAAGTTCAAAGGAAAAGTATTCGCAGATAGTTAATACATTAACAAATCCACCTTTTCGAAACCGATCAACCATCTAAAAAACATGACTTTTTATTTGTTATTTATGTATTGTATTGCAACCCACCTCACGTTGTTAACATGTTTTTATTGTGTTGCCAAATTGCTACAACTATGCTTGTATCGTTCATATATTGACCGCCAACCTTCTCCAGATTGAATGATAAAGGGAGGAACACGAATCATGCACAGCACCGCATCCGATGCCTTTATCAACAGTTGTTTGGCGACCATTACACACCTGATCCCGGTCTCCGCCGGGGTGTTTTATCTGGTCGATCGCAACCTGCGGCCGGATCACTACATCCTGCACGGCATGCCCGATAAAACGCATCAGCAGTACCTGAACCACTTCCAGCAAATTGACCCGCTGCAGCCGGCCAATTTCCATCGCCAGGACATCACCATGGTCGGCATGAGCCCGGCGGCGATCGCCGGCAACCGCCGCTATTACCACGACTTTATGCTGCCGAACGACATGCGCGACATGACGGAGATCTTCATCCGCCAGCGTAAGCGCATCGTCGCCGGGGTATCGCTGATCCGCGATACGCCGTTCACCGAAGTGGAGCGCGGCCGCCTGCGCGCGGTGCTGCCGCTGATCGAGCTGGCGACGCGCGATCTGTTGCCCGACGGCGAGGCGCAGCTGCTGACCGCCAAAGAGCAAGAGATCGTCAACATGGTGCGCGAAGGCGCCAGCAATAAGCGCATCGCCCTGAAGCTGGGCATTTCGCTGTCCACGGTGAAAACCCATATGCGCAATATTTTCGCCAAAACCGACGTGGTGAACCGCACCGAACTGGTCGCCGGCGGCTTTCTCGCCCACGGTTAACGCCCGATAACGGCCGCCGCTGCCGACGGCCGGAAAATAACGCCAAAACGTATTCGCCATTTATGGCGCGGCCTCCCCCTGCCCGCAATCGGGCCGGGCGGGATATTTCATCGTCACTCAACGCTTGGGGAAAAGGTTTATGTCCAGTGATTCGGTTTCCGCGCCCGCCGTCGGCGCGGCGCTCCCCTGCCCGCCGCGGCTGCTGACCGCCATTATCGTCTTCGCCGCCATCGCGCCGGGCATTCTGATGACCGCCCCCGCCGTGGCCGCCCAGCTCGCCGCACAATGGCAGCTCGGCCCGGCGCAGATCGGCCACCTGTTCTCCACCGAACTCGGCGCCATGAGCCTGGCCACGCTGCCGGCGTGGTGGTGGATCGGGCGCATCAACTGGCGACGGGTCGCTACGCTGTCGGCGCTGGTGTTTATCGTCGGCAACCTGGCTTCGGCGCTGGTGCAGGACTTTACCCTGCTGCTGCCGCTGCGCTTTATCGCCTCGCTGGCGGGCGGCACCCTGATGATCCTGTGCATCACCTGCGCCGCCGGCACCGCCAATCCCAGCCGGGTCTATGCCTTCTGGGTGCTCGGCCAACTGGTGCTGGGCGCGGTCGGGCTGCTGGTGCTGCCGCCGCTGTTCGCGCACTTCGGCCTGATGGCGGTCTACCTGATTCTGGCGGCCATCATGCTGTGCTGCCTGCCGCTCATCCCGGCGTTCCCCAACGGTTTCACCGCCGCCCGCGCCGCCCGCAGCGGCCCCGCCGCCTCGCTGGCGCGCAAGCTGTGTGCCGTGCTGGCGGTGCTGACCTTTTACATCAGCCTGAGCGCGGTCTGGACCTTTATCGGCGGCATCGCCGCCGGCGCCGGGCTGTCGCCGGCCCACAGCGGCCAGGTGCTGGCCGTCGCCACCTTGCTCGGCATCGTCGGCGCGGGGGCAGCAGCGCTGATCGGCGCGCGCTTCGGCGGCGGACGCCTGATCGTACTGGGGTACGCCCTGCTGCTGGCCAGCGTGGCGCTGCTGACGGGCCAGCCCCTGCTGCTGCGCTTCGCCCTGGCGGCCTTGCTGTTCAAGTTCACCTGGACCTTCGTGCTGCCGTTCATTCTGGCGCGGGTCGCCGGGCTGGATAACGACGGCAAGCTGATGAACGGCATCAACCTGGTGATCGGCGGCGGTATGGCCATCGGCCCCACGCTGGCCGGCTCTCTGATCGAATCTTTCGGCGGTTTCAACGCTTTGCTGTTCGGCGCGCTGGGCTGCGCGCTGCTGTCGCTGCTGTTGATTTCGCTGGCTTCACCGCGCGCACCGCGCCGTATAACAGGAGGAGAAAGGTGAAAAGAACAACCGGTTTCTTGTTTGATGAACGCTGTTTCTGGCACAGCACCGGCCTGCACGCCACCACCCTGCCGGTCGGCGGCTGGGTGCAACCGCCTTCGGGCGCCGGCCACGCCGAGTCGCCGGAAACCAAACGGCGCATGAAGAACCTGATGGACGTGTCCGGCCTGTCACGCCAGCTCACCCTGCTGAGCGCCGAACCGGCGACGGAAGAAGACCTGCTGCGCATTCACCCCGCCCACTACCTGCAGCGTTTCAAACAGGTGAGCGACAGCGGCGGCGGCCTGCTGGGAGAGGAAGCGCCGCTGGGGCCGGGCAGCTATGAAATCGCCAAGCTCTCCGCCGGGCTGGCCTGCGCGGCGGTGGAGGCGGTGCTGCAGGGCGAGCTGGATAACGCCTATGCGCTGTCGCGCCCGCCGGGCCACCACTGCCTGCCGGATCAATCGATGGGCTTCTGCTTCCTGGCCAATATTCCCATCGCCATCGAGCGCGCCAAGGCCCGCCATGGCCTCGGCAAGGTGGCGGTACTCGACTGGGACGTGCACCACGGCAACGGCACCCAGCACATCTATTGGCAGCGCGGCGACGTGCTGACGCTGTCGCTGCATCAGGACGGCTGCTTCCCGGCGGGCTATTCCGGCGAACGGGATCGCGGCGAAGGCGCCGGGGCGGGCTGCAACGTTAACGTGCCGATGCTGGCCGGCGCCGGCGACGACGGCTACCTGCACGCCATGCGGCGCATCATTATCCCGGCGCTGGAAAAATTCGAGCCGGAGCTGATCATCGTCGCCTGCGGTTACGATGCCAACGCCCTCGATCCGCTGGCGCGCATGCAGCTGCACAGCGACAGCTTCCGCGCCATGACCGCGCTGGTGCAGGACGCCGCCGACCGGCTGTGCGGCGGCAAGCTGGTGATGGTGCACGAAGGCGGCTATGCCGAATCCTACGTGCCGTTCTGCGGGCTGGCGGTGATGGAACAGCTGAGCGGCGTGCGCACTGAAGTGCAGGATCCGCTGCTGGCGTTTATCCAGCAACAGCAGCCGCGCGACGCCTTCAACCGCTTCCAGCGCGAAGCGCTCGACGAGCTGGCGCGCCAGTTCGGCCTGTAACCCCCTCTCTGCGGGCGCCGCACCCGGCGCCCCTGACAACCTCGCCGCCAGCCGCTACGCTGAAGGGCAACCCTACCACCATGAGAACAATAAGATGCCCGAACAAACCGTCAGCTTTATCAAAGGCCGTCACGGCGACATCGCCGTGCACGACTGGGGAAACGACCAGCCGCGCTATCTGGCGCTGCTGATACACGGCTACGGCGAGCACCTCGGCCGTTACCAATACGTGGCGCGCACGCTGCAGGCACAGGGCGCGCGGGTGTTTGGCCCCGATCACCTCGGCCACGGCCTGTCACAGGGCGAACGCGTGCTGATCGAAGATTATGACGCCGTGGTCGACGACGTGCAGCGCGTGGTCAGCCATTTCCGGCAGCAATACCCCACCTTGCCGCTGGTGGTGATCGGCCACTCTATGGGCGGCATGATCGCCACCCGCTACGTGCAGCGCTACGGCGAGGAGGTGCGTGCGCTGGTGCTGTCCGGCCCGCTGCTTGGCGACAGAACGGCGATCTCCGATCTGGCCGAACTGCCGACGATCCCCGACGCGCCGCTGGATACCGCCACCCTGGCGCGCGATCCGGCGGTCGGCGCGGCCTATCAGGAAGATCCGCTGGTGTGGCACGGGCCGTTCAAGCGCCCCACCCTGCGCGCCATGCAGCGGATCCTCGCCGCCATCAACGCCGGGCCGGGCTTCGGCGCGCTGCCCACGCTGTGGATCCACGGCGACGACGATCGGCTGGTGCTGATGAGCGAAACGCAAACCGCGCTCGATCGTCTGCGCGGCGACGATTTCGAACGGATGATCAATGCGGGCGGGCGGCACGAGAGCTTTAACGAAACCAATAAGGATCAGATCCTCAAGCGGGTGACCGATTTTATTGCGCGGGTGTTAGGCTAAGGCGCTCCCCCTCAGCGGGCCGAGGGGGGCATGACGGCGTCAGCCTTCGACGATGGCGAGATAGTGTTTGACGAAGCGATCCGAGGTGATGTCCCAGCGCACCGGGGTGCCCTTCTCGACGAACCAGGAATCGCCGGCCTGATACTGCACCGATTCGCCGGTGCGTTCGTTGGTCAGGGTCGCGCTGCCTTCCCACACCGTGGCGTGCTCGGCGAACGGATACTCCATCACGAAGCTGCCGCGGGTGCAGCTGAACACGCCGCAGTTCAGGTTGTCGGTCGGTTCGCCGAAAATGCTGGCCACGCCGACGTTTGGCGTGCCGGCGATCACCGTGGCGCCCAGGTTGCTGACGCTGCCGATCTCCAGCAGTTCCGGCAGCGGTTGTTTAAGCAGTAACGGTTTCATGAGATTCTCCTCTGAGGGTTAACGGCGGCCTTTCCAGTAGCCGGATGTCTGGTGCCAAACCTTACCGGCGGTGGTCATCACCCGCCGCAGCTTGTCCTTGCCGAAGATGTTGACGTGCGGGATCGAGCTCATCAGATCGTAACGATCGGATCCTTCGCTCATGCCCTCCGCCAGCACCTTGCACACGATGTGGCTCGGCGTCACGCCGAAGCCGGAGTAGCCCTGTACGTAAAACACATTGTCGCGATCCGGCAGCGTGCCGATCTGCGGGAACAGGTTGGCGCTGCAGCACAGCGGGCCGCCCCAGGCCAGATCGATCTTCACGTCTTTCAGGTACGGGAACACCTTCAGCATCAGGTTGCGGTTCCAGGCCTTGAGATCCGACGGGAAATATTCGATCAGGCGGGTGGCGCTGCCGAACAGCAGCCGGTTTTCGTTGGTCACCCGGTAATAGTCGATCACCGGGCGGATGTCGCTGTAGGCGCCGCGGATCGGGCTGATCTGGCGGATCAGATCGTCAGACAGCGGCTCGGTGGCCAGCTGGAAGGCGTAGGTATTGATGGTCTTGCGGTAGATCTGCGGCTCCATGCCGTTGAGGAAGCCGTTGCAGGCCCACAGCATCTTGTTGGCGCGCACCGAGCCCATGGCGGTGCGCACCGTGATGCGCGGCCCGTACTCCACGTTGAGCACGCTGCTGTTCTCGAAGATTTTCACCCCGTAGTCGCTCAGCGCCTTGGCCTCGCCCAGCAGCAGGTTGAGCGAATGCACGTGGCCGCCGCCCATGTGTTTCAGCGCGCAGGTGTAAGCGTCGGAGCCCACCACCTGCTTCACCTCCGCCCCGGTGTAGAGCTCAATCTCCTCCTGCGGCGCTACCGCCTTGAACTCCTTCAGCCAGCCGCGCAGGGTCTTCTCCTGGCGCGCGTTGCTGCCGAGATAGCCGTAGCCGAAGCAGAAGTCGGCGTCGATGTCATATTTCTTGATGCGCTCGCGGATAATGCCGGCGCCGAGGTTGCTGATTTTGAAGATGGTTTCCAGCCCGGCCGGGCCAACGTGGCGCTTGATCTTCTCCAGATCGTGGCCGATGCCGGCCATCACCTGGCCGCCGTTGCGCCCGGTGCCGCCGTAGCCCAGATAGCGGCCTTCGAGAATGGCGATGTTGGTGATGCCCTTCTCCGCCAGCTCCAGCGCGGTGTTGATGCCGGAGAAGCCGCCGCCGATGATCACCACGTCGACGTCCAGATCCTCTTCCAGCGTCGGGAAGCGCAGATCGTATTTTTTGGTCGCCGCGTAGTAGGTTAAGGACTCGATTTCGTTGTTCACTGCCGCACTCCCGATTGCCTATGCCATGACATCGGATTATCGGGAGCAGTGGATTAGTCCGCTATGTCCCCTTAGGGACATTCGCTACAAAAAATTAACATTCACGCGCTGCGGCGCTGCGGGGCGGTCAGCAACAGGCTGAACAGTTCGGCCTGCGAGCCGATGTTCAGCTTGCCGTAGATGTTCTTGCGGTGATTTTTTACCGTGCCGAGGCTGATGAACAGCCGGTCGGCAATCTGCTGCGAACCGCAGCCGGCGAGGATCAGATCGACAATCTCGCGCTCGCGCGGCGTCAGCAGATAACGCGCCTGCGCGCCATCGTCGTTCCCCATGTCGGCCTCGGCCGGTGCCGCCACCACTTCGCCATGCAGCCGCGCCACGCTTTTCACCAGCGTCAGCGCGCTGCGCAGATCCGCCCGCTGCGGGTAGCGCACCGCCACCGTGCGGCACGCCGAGCCGAAGAACACCCCCAGCCCGCGCTCCGGCGTCAGCTGCAGCAGCACGCCGGCCTCATCGTGCCAGCCGGTCTTGCGATAAAAATTACGGTAATAGTCGCTGTGATAAAACCCGCAGGGCGCCAGCTGGCGCAGCGTGAGCACCTCGCCTTCGCCGCCGTCGTTCAGCGCGCGGTAAAACGGATCCTGCAGATAGGCGCCCTGTTGGTAGATCTGGTTAACCGCATCGCTGTTTTCCCGCTCGGTTTTGATCAGGCAGCGCGGCGGCCGGCCGCGTTCGAAGGCATAGACGATGGCGTTGTCGAAGGCGAAAAACCCTTCCAGCCAATTCAACAGGCTGGGATAAAAGCGCGGGCTGGCCACCGCATCGATCACCGCAGACAAGCGTTCAACCTGAATATCCATACCCGCCTCGCCATTATTAATACATTAACAATCTACCGATTTCGGATGGGGTTAGCCGCATGGCGGCCAGTACTGTTAAAAAAAGCATCCGGCGCGCCGAAATGCAAGAACGCGATCGTTTACATGTTAAACAACTCACAAGTTGCCGCAGCGGGGAAAGCGGTGGCCGCTCCGCGCCCGCTGGCTTATGCTGTGGCATCGCGCCCTGCAACGCCGTCAAGGAGACCTCATGTCCGTCAGCCACATCATCGCCAACCGCCAGACCTGGTTCGGCCACGGCAGCATCCAGCAACTGCCGCCGCTGCTGCTTGCCAATCCGCAGCCGACGCTGCTGTTCAGCTGCCGATCTTTTCTCAACGGCCCGGTGTACGCCGGCCTGCGCGAATCGCTGGCGCCGCTGCTCATCGGCACCGAGATCGTCAGCCACGAGGCGTCGCCGCAGGAAATAGACGCCTGGGTGGCGCGCTGGCGCGGCCAGGCACGGCGCGTGGTGGCCATCGGCGGCGGCAGCGTGCTGGATGCCGCCAAGGCGTTCTCCGCGCTGGTGGAGCATCCGCTGCCGACGCTGCGCTATATGGAAAAAGTGGGCGACAGCAAAATCAGCGGCGCCACCCTGCAGCTGATCGCCATTCCTACCACCGCCGGCACCGGCAGCGAGGTGACGCAGAACGCGGTGATCACCGACACCCAGGTCAGCAAAGTGAAGGCCTCGCTGCGCCACAATAACTTCGTGCCGCACACCGCCATTCTCGATCCGCAGCTGCTGGCCGGCGCGCCGGACAAGGTGCTGGCCTACTGCGCCATCGACGCCTTCACCCACCTGTTCGAGGCCTATCTGTCGAAAACCGCCGGCGCCATGACGCGCGACATGTCGCTGAGCGGCATCCGCCACTTCCTTGCGGCCTGGCCGGCGCTCAACCGCAGCGACGCGGCGCGCGAAGCGATTATGCAAGCTTCGTACCTTGGGGGGCTGACGCTGAGCGCCGCCGGGCTGGGGGTGATCCACGGCATCGCCGGCGAGATCGGCGCGCTGCGCGACTACCACCACGGCCAGGTCTGCGGCCGCCTGCTGCTGCCGTTCCTTGCCCTGTTGGAAAGCAGCGAACAGCCGCAGCAACGCGCGCTGATGGCCGAGCTGGCCGCGCGCCTGTACCCGCACTGGCAGGGCAGCCCGGAGAGCTACCTGACCGATTTCATCACCCGCCACGCCATCGCGCCGTTCTGGCAGGACGATTTGCCGATTTCCGGCCAGGAATTGGCGGTGGCACTGGAGAAATCCAACAGCAAGAATTCCTGGATCGACTATGCGCCGGCACAGCGGCAACGGATGATCGAAGAGGCGTTTCGCGTCGAATGATTATATAATCAGATCAACGCACTAGCAGGAGTTAAGGAAATGGGCATCATCGGCTGGATCTTCGCCGGCATCGCGGTCGGCATCCTGGTCGGCGCGCTGATCAGAATCTTCGGCAAGAAGAAAGAGCAGTAAGCGTCACGCTGTTCCGTGGGCCGCCAGCAGGCACTCATGGAACAGCTTCACCACCCGCTGCGGCACCGGCGAGCGGCGCAGCACGCTGGAGTATTCGCAGTGATAGCGGAACAGCGCCGGTTTGATCGCCCGCATCATATTCTGCGCCACGAAAAACGCCGCGTAGTGATCCGGCAAAAAGCCGACGTATTTGCCGGACAGGATCAGCGTGGCGATCGACTCCTGCGCGAACCCCGTCGCCTTGCGATGCAAATGTTGCTGCAGGCTCAGTTCCATATTCGGCGAATGGTAGCCTAATCCGGCGAAGGCATAATTGTGCAGCAGATCCCAATTTAATGTTTCATGGGGGGCGGAAAATAATTCATGCTGCGCGCCGCAATATAAGAACATCCTCTCACTGAATAACGAATGATAAGATAAACTTTCCGCGCTGCGGTGCATGGGAATAACGCCAACCTGAAATTGTCCGTCAATGACGCCGCGTTCAATGGTATTAATCGGCTCCACGTACATTTGCAAAGAAACCTCCGGCGCACGCTCGCTGAATAATGCGATGGCCCGGCCGATCTGCGCCTGCGGATTGCTGACCGTATGATCGAATATCGCCACGTGCAGCTGCCCGCCCATGCGCTGGTGCACCTCGTCTACCCCGCGCCGGAACGCCTCGGTGGCCGCCAGCAGGTTGACCGTTTCCTGGTAGATAAGCAGCCCCTCGTCGGTGACCGCAAAGCCCTCGCGCCCGCGCTGGCACAGCGTCAGGCCCAGCCGCTGCTCCAGATCCTTGATGTGCTTGCTGATGGTCGACAGGCTGATGTTCAGCTCCAGTTCGGCGGCGCTCATGCCGCCGCAGTCGACCACGGCCTTGAATACCCGCAGCAAACGCAGATCCATATCCGACAATTGCCCTAACAGCGCGCGCTTTTTTACTTGCATAAAACCTTAAGTAAGTTTCGACATATGATTATTCACAGTAGAGAACAAGCGGTACATAGTCAATTTCGCACAACAATTCGTTAACAACTCGGTTTATTTCATTAATCGCTCTTATTTTCCTGTTCGGAGGAAAACATGGCCGCTGAAAATCACCCGCTAAATAGTCTCGATGCCGAAGGGTTAGAGGCCCATTGGATGCCTTTTACCGGTAACCGTAATTTTAAAGCGCAGCCGCGCATCATTACTCAAGCCGCGGGGGCGTATTACACCAGCCATGACGGCAGAAAGATTTTCGACGGCCTGTCCGGATTATGGTGTTGCGGATTGGGGCACGGCCGGCAGGAAATCACCGACGCCGCCCAGCGCCAGCTGGCGACGCTGGATTACTCGCCGGCGTTTCAGTTCGGCCACCCGCTGTCGTTCGAACTGGCCAACAAGATCAAGGCACTGACGCCAGCGGGGCTGGATTACGTGTTCTTCACCGGCTCCGGATCGGAAGCGGCGGACACCTCGCTGAAAATGGCGCGCGCTTACTGGCGCGCCAAAGGCCAGGCGGGCAAAACCTGCTTTATCGGCCGGGAAAAGGGCTATCACGGCGTTAACTTCGGCGGTATCTCGGTCGGCGGCATCGCCGGCAACCGCAAGACGTTCGGCGCCGGCGCCGAGGCGGACCACCTGCCGCACACTCTGCTGGCCGGCAACGCCTTTTCGCGCGGCATGCCGCAACAGGGGGCAGAGCTGGCGGAAGAGCTCAACCGCATCATCGCGCTGCGCGACGCCTCAACGATCGCCGCGGTGATCGTCGAACCCTTCTCCGGCTCCGCCGGGGTGATCGTGCCGCCGATCGGCTACCTGCAGCGCCTGCGCGAAATCTGTACTCAGCATGACATCCTGCTGATCTTCGACGAAGTGATCACCGCCTTCGGCCGCTGCGGCGCGATGACCGGCGCCGAGGCGTTCGGCGTCACGCCGGACATCATGAACATCGCCAAACAGGTGACCAACGGCGCGCAGCCGATGGGCGCGGTGGTGGTGCGGCCGGAGATCTACCACACCTTCATGAACGGCGGCGAGCCGGACTACCAGCTCGAATTCCCGCACGGCTACACCTACTCCGCCCACCCGGTCAGCTGCGCGGTCGCGCTGGCGACGCTGGACATCCTGCAGCGCGAACAGATGGTGGAGCGCGTACAGGCGCTGGCGCCCTACTTCGAGCGCGCGGTGCACAGCCTGCAGGGAGCCAAACACGTCGCCGACATTCGCAACATTGGCCTGGCGGCCGGCATTACGCTGGCGGCGCGGCCGTGCGAACCGGCGCGGCGCCCCTTCGAGGCGGCGATGCGCTGCTGGGAAAGCGGATTTTACGTGCGCTACGGCGGCGACACCCTGCAGCTGGCGCCGCCGTTCATCAGCAGCGAAGCGCAGATCGATGCGCTGATCAACGCCGTGGGCGACGCCCTCAACGCCACCGAATAAGGAGAGAACCATGACCATTACCCATTGGATCAACGGCGAACCCGCCGCCGGCGGCGAACGCAGCCAGCCGGTTTACGACCCGGCCACCGGCCAATCGGCGCAGGAGGTGCAGCTGGCCGACCGCGCCACGGTGGAGCGCGCCATCGCCGCCGCCGAACAGGCCTATCCCGCCTGGCGCGACACCCCGCCGCTGAAGCGCGCGCGCATCATGATGAAGCTCAAGGATCTGCTGGAGCAGCACGCCGACGCCATCTGCCAACTGATCACCGCCGAGCACGGCAAGGTGCTCAGCGACGCCCTGGGCGAACTGCAGCGCGGCATCGAGAATATCGAATACGCCGGCTATGTGCCGGAACTGCTGAAGGGCGAACACAGCAAAGAGGCCGGCCCGGGCATCGACAGCTGGAGCGAGTTTCAACCGTTGGGGGTGGTGGCGGGCATCACGCCGTTCAACTTCCCGGCGATGGTGCCGCTGTGGATGTGGCCGATGGCGGTGGCGTGCGGAAACACTTTCGTGCTGAAGCCTTCCGAGCGCGTGCCTTCCGCCGCGCTGTATATCGCGCGGCTGGCGGCGGAAGCCGGGCTGCCGCCGGGGGTGCTCAACGTGGTCAACGGCGATCGCGAAGCGGTGGAGACGCTGCTGCATGACGGGCGTGTCAAAGCGATCAGCTTCGTCGGTTCAACGCCGGTGGCGGAGCACATCTATCACACCGGCTGTGGGCAGAACAAACGGGTGCAGGCGTTGGGCGGCGCCAAGAACCACGCGGTGGTGCTGCCGGACGCCGATATCCCCGGCGCGGTCGGCGCGCTGATGGGCGCCGCCTTCGGCTCCTGCGGCCAGCGTTGCATGGCCATCCCGCTGGTGGTGGCGGTGGGCAACGGCACCGCCGAAGCGCTGATCGCCGGGTTGCGGCAACAGATGGCCGCCATGCGCGTCGGCCCCGGCAGCGACAACCGCAACGACATGGGGCCGCTGGTGACCCAACAGCATTATCAGAAGGTAAAAGGCTATATCGATCAGGGCGTAGCCGAAGGCGCCGAGCTGCTGGTGGACGGCCGCGAGCTGAGCGTGATCGGCGCCGACGGCCGCCCCAGCCAAGGATATTTCCTCGGCCCGACGCTGTTCGATCGCGTGACGCCCGGCATGCGCATCTATCAGGAGGAGATCTTCGGCCCGGTGCTCGGCGTGGTGCGCGCGGCGTCGCTACCGGAGGCGATGGCCTTGATCGACGCCCACGAATACGGCAACGGCACCTGTCTGTTTACCCGCGACGGCGAAGCGGCGCGCTACTTCTCCAGCCGCATTCAGGTCGGCATGGTGGGGATCAACGTGGCGCTGCCGGTGCCGGTGGCCTACCACTCGTTCGGCGGCTGGAAGCGCTCGCTGTTCGGCGATCTGCACGCCTACGGCCCGGACGCCGTCAGGTTCTACACCAAACGCAAGACCGTGACCCAGCGCTGGCCGGCCTCCGGCGATGCCCGGCGCGCCAGCTTCAGCTTCCCATCGGGACAGGGGTAACACATAAGAACAATAAACTTCCGGGGAGCAACGCTCCCCGGCATTTCCGCGCGCTCCATTTGATTCCTGCGTACAGCCTGTGCAGCAAAACAATAATTCACTCACACGTTAATGGAGTCGTTATCCCATGAAAGAGTCCGCCCCTGAACACACCTTCAAAGGCAATCTCAGCGTCCTCGACGTGGTGATGATCACCGCGTCCGGCGTGACGCCGGCCAGTTCGATTTTCGTCATCGCCCCGCTGGCGATCGCCAGCGCCGGCAGCGGCGCCTTTCTGTCGTTTCTGATCGCCGCCTGCGTCGCCGCCGCCATCGCGCTGTGCTATGCCGAGCTCGGCGCCGCACACCCCAGCGCCGGCGGTGAGTACAGCATCATCAAGCGCCTGTTCGGCACCCTGTGCGGGTTGCAGACCTATCTGTTTATCCTCAGCGCCTCGCTGTTCGTGCCGGCGGTGCTGGCCACCGGCGCGGTGCCCTACCTGAACACCGCGCTGGGCACCCAGTTCGACGCCTCGACCGCCGGCATGCTCACCGTGCTGGTCGGCGGCATCTGCGCCATTTTCAACATCAAGGCCAACGCCCTGCTGACCGGCGCCTTTCTGGTGGTGGAAGTGGCGGTGCTGGCGCTGATCGCCTGGCTCGGCTTCAGCCACCCGCATCAGAGCACGGAGATCCTCACCGCGCCGGTGATGCTGGACGCGCAGGGCAGCCTGGCGCCGGTGTCGCTGCCGCTGATCGTCGCCATGGTCGGGGTCGCGCTGTTCTCCTACAACGGCTACGGTGCGGCGGTGTACATGGCGGAAGACATGCGCGAACAGGGCAGGCCGATGGCGATCGCGATCATGCTGACGCTGGTCATCGTGGTGCTGGTGGAGCTGGTGCCGTTCACCGCCCTGCTGATCGGTTCGCCGTCGCTGACCGAGATGGCCAAACAGGCCGATCCGGTCGGCTATGTGGTCACCCAGCTCGGCGGCCCGACGCTGGCGCGGGTGGTAAGCGGCGCGATTTATCTGTCGGTGTTCAACGCCATCATCGCCATCGTGGCGCAGTTCAGCCGCATGATGTTCGCCAGCGGGCGCGACGGCTTCTGGCTGCCGACGTTTAACCGGGCGCTGAAAATCATCCACCCGCGCTTCGGCACTCCCTGGATCGCCACCCTGCTGTTCGGCGTTCCGTCGGCGCTACTGGCGTTTTGCTCCGATCTCGAATCGCTGACCTCGTTCACCGTGATCCTGCTGCTGCTGGTGTACATCATCATGGCGGTGGCGGCGCTGATCAGCCGCCGTCGCCGCCACTTCCACCACCCGTATCTGATGCCGCTGTGGCCGCTGCCGGTGGTGGTGGCGCTGCTGTGCTGCCTGTACGTGCTGTGGACGATTTTGATCGCCAGCAGCCTGAAAGACTTTATTATCATTGCCGGCATTATCGGCTTCGGGCTGGCGCTGAACCATCTGCGCGGCCGCCAGACGGCGCCCCTCGCCGCCCCCTCAATAGAAGGAGAATAACCATGACGCAGCGCGCTCAGGATCTGGGCATTATTATCGGACAGGCACGCCCGGCCCGCTGAACGCCATCACCGACGTGCCCGGCGTGCGCGTTGGCCATGCCAGCATTCATGCCGATTTGGCGGACGGGCGCAGCGTGCGCACCGGCGTGACGGTGATCGAACCGCGCCCCGGCTCCGCCCGCCACGCCCCCTGCTTTGCCGGCGTGCACGTGCTGAACGGCAACGGCGACGCCACCGGCCTGGAATGGGTGCGCGAAGCGGGCCTGCTGACCAGCCCGATCGCCTTCACCAACACCCACAGCGTGGGCGTGGTGCGCGATGCGTTGATCGCGCTGGAGCGTGAAACGCTGCCCGCGGGCGACAACGCGGTGTATTGGAATATGCCGGTGGTGATGGAAACCTTCGACGGCCTGCTCAACGACATCAACGGCTTTCACGTCAAGGCCGAGCACGTGCGCCAGGCGCAGCAGGCGGCCCGGGGCGGCTTGCCGCAGGAAGGCGCGGTCGGCGGCGGCAGCGGCATGATCTGCCATGAATTCAAAGGCGGCAGCGGCACCGCGTCGCGCCGCTTGCCCGCCGATCAGGGCGGCTGGACGGTGGGCGCCATCGTGCAGGCCAACCACGGCAAGCGCGAATCATTGCTGGTCGGCGGTTACCCGGTAGGCCGGCATCTGGGGCATCTCCCCTCGCCGTTCACGCCGCAGTTGCCGCATCCCGGCATGGGCTCCATCGTGGTGGCGCTGGCGACCGACGCGCCGCTGCTGCCGCACCAGTGTGCGCGGCTGGCGCAGCGCGCCAGCATCGGCATCGCCCGCACCGGCGGCGGCACCGAGGACTCGAGCGGCGACATTTTCATCGCCTTCGCCACCGGCAACGACGGCCTGCCGCCCGCCGACTACGCCAACAAAGGCGCCTTCACCACGCCGCTGCGCATGGTGAACAACGACTACATTTCGGCGCTGTTCGCCGCAGCGGCGGAAGCGGTGGAGGAAGCGATCGTGAATGCGTTGCTGGCGGCCAATACCGTCAGCGGCAACGGCCACCGGGCGGAAGGGTTGAGCGCCGAGCAGCTGGTGACGGCGCTGGAGCAGGCCGGCTGGCGTCGGTAAAAACACAGGGCGCGGGGGTTAACCGCGCCCTGCCTATCAGGATTCGCCGCCCGGCTTGGGCGTCGGGTAGTCGTAATCCAGCCGCAGCGGTTCGGCGTAGACGCTGTTCCACAGCTGTTGGTACAGCTTGTCCAACCGCCCGCTCATCGCCGCACTGTGCATCACCAGCTCCAGATTGCGCGAGTTGTCCAGATAGCCGCCGGTCCAGTTGCTGGTGCCCACCCAGGCAATCTCATCGTCGATGGTCATCAGCTTGCTGTGGATCACGCGGGCAAACGGAATGAAGCCGCTACTGGCCGGTGGTATGGTCACCACTTTGATCTGCACGTTCGGCACCAGCGCCAGGCTCTTCAGCCAGGCGATATCCGGCTTTTTGGTGTTCCAGTTGGCCACCATCAGTTCGATCTGCACCCCGCGCGCCGCCGCGCTGCGCAGCGCGTTGTCGATCACCGCATAAAAGGGGCGGCTGCGTTCCGGGCCGAACGACAGCGGCGCGTAGTCCATCACCTGCACCCGCACCCGCCGCTTGGCGCCGGCCAGCAAGCGCGGCAGCTCGGCCTGCGAGTCAATCACCCCCGCCGGGTTGTAGGCGCGCGGGCTGGCCACCAGATAGTTGCCCTGCGTCGGCGCCGTCATCGGCGAATCGGGCAGCGGCGGCACCGGTTTATCCTGCGCCAGCAGCGCCTGCGCCTGCCAATCTTGCTCGAAGATCGCCTGGATCTGCCCCACCACTTTGGCGTCGCTGATGCGCAGCCCGGTTTCGTGAATATGCTCCAGCGCGCGCCAGTCGAAGTTCTGGCTGCCGACGAATGCCTGTTCGCCGTCCACCAGCAGATACTTGGCGTGCAGGATGCCGCCGCTCAGCTTCTGGTAAGGAATAATGCGCAGCTCCAGATTGGGGATCGCCTTCAGCTGTTCCAGCGTCTCGGCGGTAGAAATGCGAATGCCCTTATCTTCCACCAAAAAGCGGATTTTCACCCCGCGTTCGCCGGCCGCCTTCAGGTGCTGCAGCACGCCATCCAGCAGCGAACCGTCCTGATTCGCCACGTAGAACTGCCCCAAATCGATGCGGGTTTTCGCCGCGTCGAACATCTCGCGCCACACCTCGGCGGTGTTGCGCAGGTCGTCGGCCTGCAGCGCGGTTTCCACCGGTGCGGTGTACACCAGCTCATAGCCGGGAATCGCAAAACGCGCCGCAGCGCTCTGGCTCAACATCAACAAACAACCGCCCCACAATGCCGTATAAAGGCGGCCGAGCGGCCGCCGTACTGGATGGCCATTAGGCATAGCGCGGCGCTCCGCTGTCAACCCATTGTTCGCCGCTGCCGCTCTCCGGGCGGCTGGCCGGTTGGCCGGCGCGGATCAGCAGCACCTTCAGCAGTTCGTTGATGCGCTCCATGCGGCTCTGCAGGAAGTTGTTGGCCACCAGGCACAGCAGCGCGATGGCGATGCCGAGGCCGGTGGCGTACAGCGCGGTGCCCATCCCGGCCGACACCAGGCTCGGCTCGGACACCCCCGAGGCGGCCAGCGCCTTGAAGGTTTCGATGATCCCCATCACCGTGCCCAGCAGCCCCAGCAGCGGCGCGGCGGTGACCACGGTTTCCAGCAGCCACAGGCCGCGCGCCATCGGTGGCTTGCTCAGCAGGTACTGGGCGTCGATCAGATCGCCGATCGCCTCGCGGTCGCCGGCGCGGTGCTTCTGCGCCAATACCGGCGCGATCACCGCCATCGGCAGGCTGTTACGCTGGGTCAGCTCGTCCGGCAGATCGGCGGCGCGACGCACGTCCGGCGTCAGCGCCTGCTCCAGCCGGCGCGCCTGGCGCTGGGTATAGGCGAAGTACAGCGTGCGTTCGATGATGATCACCAGCGCGATCGCCAGCGCGGCGTACATCACGTAGAAACTAATGTCGTGCAACAGATTGGCGTCCATACAGGGCTCCTCTTTCCCGCCGCCCGGCAGGCGGCAGGGTATTCAGTTAAAAGGTGGCTTCCAGCGAAACGCTGAAGGTGCGTTCTTCGCCGACGTTGTAATACGGCGTGCTGGCCTTCACGCCGCCGTAAGGCGCCGCGTTGAAGGTGGTGGTGCGCACCGAGGTCAGGTATTCCTTGTCAAACAGGTTGCTGATGCCAAAGCGCAGCGCAGCGCTTTTGACGATTTTCTTGTCCACCGGCAGATGCACCCCCGCCGCCAGATCGAACACCGTGCGGCCGCCGATCTTCTCGTCGTTGGTCAGATCGCCGTAGAACGAACTGACGTACTTGCCGCTGACGCTGCCGTAATACAGCCCGTCGTCATAACCCAACGTCATGTTCAGCAGGTTTTTCGGCACGTTCGGCACCTCTTTGCCGGAGGTCGGCAGCGGCAGCCCGCCGTTGCTGACGATGTCGCTCTTCTGCTTCGATTGGGTATAGGTATAAGAGGTGTAGTAGTTGAAGTTATGCGGCAGTTGGCCGCTCCACTCCAGCTCCAGCCCTTTGTTCTCCACGTTGCCGATGTTCATCATCTCGTAGTCGCCGGCCGAGTTGGTGGTGGAGATTTGGCGATCGCTGTAACGCATGTAGAACAGCGTGGCGCTCAGCAGCATGTCTTCCTGCTGGAAACGCCAGCCCAGTTCGTGGTTCCAGCTCAGTTCCGGCTTGGTGCTGAGCGAGTCGCCGACGTTGTACAGCACGTAGTTTGGCGGTGTGCGCATGTTGCGCGTCAGGTTGTAGAACACCTGGTTTTCCTGGTTCACCTTGTAACTGGCGCTGAAGTTCGGCAGGAATTCATGATAGGTGGCTTTGCGCTTCTCCGGCACGTTGTACAGGCTGCCGCGGTTGTCCCCTTTGCGCTCCACGTACTGATAGGCCAGGCCGCCGACGAAGGTCCAGTCCGGCGTGGCAAACCAGGTGTCCTGCAGCCACACCTTCTGCGCCGGAGTGATGGTGTACTGGTTGCGCCCCTGAACGGTGTTGCCGTTGGCGTCCTTCACCTGATCGGATCCGCCCGGCTGTCCCCAAATCTGCGACGGGTTGCCGTCGCCCTTGATGCTGATGAACGGCTGAGTCTGCAGCTGACGTGCGCGCTCATACCAGTAGCCGACGTCCAGGCTGTGCTGCTCGTTGATGTCCCACTTCAGCTTGGTGGTGATGCCCGGCCGCCAGGTTTGGGTCCACGATGGGCGGTAGTAGGTGTTGGATTTCAGGTTGCTGAGATCGTACTGCCCGGCCTTGCTGGAGGTGTTGGACAACACCGAGGCCGTCTGGCCGTTGAAGCTGCCGCCGTTGCCCCAGTAGTAATACGGCTGTAGGGTCAGCGACAGGTTATCGCGCAGCTGCAGCTTCTGGGTGAACGACAGCGTGAAGTTTTCGAACGGGTTGCGTTCAATCTTGTAATACTTGTTCAACTGCCCTTTGTTGTTGTACTCCGGCGTAGTGACGTAGTCGGTGTCACGGCCGTCGTTTTGGAACTGCGCCTTGCTCAGAGTGTTGTAGTTGGTGTTGTTCTGGCGGTTGTACTTCATCACCAGATTGCTGCTGTTGCCGTTGCCGTCTTCATACAGCGAGTTCATCTCGAACTTGTCGGAGTACAGTCGCCCTTCGCCGCGCCACTTCTTCGCTTCGGTGTGCGAATAGGAGAGCCAGTTACTGAAGCCGTTGTACTCGCCGGTGTCCAGGCGGGCGAAGGTTTTGCTCAGGCTGTTGCTGCCCAGCGTCTGCTTGACGAAACCGCCGAAGTCTTTCGCCGGGCGGCGCGTCACCAGGCCGATGTTGCCGCCGCTGGAGCCGATGTGCGGGCCGTCCGCTTCGGAAGACCCCTGGGTGACGAACACCTCCTCCAGGTTTTCCGCATCGCCCAGCAGGTTCGGGTACACCGCGTAGTTGCCGGAGTCGTTGATCGGAATGCCGTCCATCGACAGGCCGATCTGATCCGAGTTCATGCCGCGCATGGTGTAGTCCACGCCGCTCAGGCCGCTGGCGTCGTTGCTGTTGACGTTCAGGCCCGGCGTGTATTTCAGCTTGTCGATGGCGTTGGCCGCCGACGGCATTTTGTCCATCGCCTCTTTGGTGACGGTGGAGCGCGCCTTGGCGCTGTCATCCTGCACCATCATGCCGCCGCCGAGCGACTGCCCCTTGACGCTGATGGTGCCGACATCGGTGGCGTCGGCCGCCAGCGCGGCGCCCGGCAGCATCGCCGACATCACCGCCAGATAGATCCCAGAACGATTAAACGATTTCATTGTGTGCATCCCATAAAAATCAAACGATTAACCCTTGCGCTAAGGCGCCTGATAATTGAACGTTGCGGTAAATCTTTTGGTTGTTTGCCCGGCGAACGCCTCGCTCGGGAACGGCTTCACTGAACTGATGCTTTGCAGGCTGCTCATCGCCGCGCGGTTCAGCAGCATGCTGGCGGCTTTGTTGGCGATGCCGGAAGAGAGCACCCGCCCGCTGCGATCGACCTCCAGCCACACTTCGACGTTGCCCTGCGGGCGCTCGAGCGAGGCCTGGCGCCCGCTCGGGTAGCGCTTGCGCTGTTCCAGCTCGCGGCGCAAGGCCTGCAGATAGCCGTTTTCAATCGCCTGCGCGTTCACCTTCGGCGCCGTCGGGGCGGCCGGCGCGGGCTGCGCCGCCGGTTTGCTCACCAGCGCGCGCGGGGCGGCAGGCGCCGGCGTCGCTTTAGGCTTCTCTACCGGTTTGGCTTTCTCCTTCACCGGTTTGGGTTTGGGCTTCGGCTGCGGTTTCGGCACCGGCTTGGCTTCCACGATCGGTTCCGGCGCCGGCACCACCGGTTCGGGGATCGGCTCCGGCTCGGGCGGCGGCGGTTCGGGCTGGGGTTCCGGCGGCGTTTCCGGTTGGGGTTCCGGCGCCGGTTCAGGCTCCACCAGCGCCAGTTCGATGGCGGTTTCGTCGTAGCGCGGCTGGATCTTCAGCGCCGCCTGCTGGCTGGCGAACAGCAGGCAACCGGCGACAATCAGCGCCGGCAGCCAGCTGAAAAGATGACGTGAGCGATAGAGCAGATACATGTCACAGCTTCCGTGTCGCGATGGAGACGGAGAGGAAACCGCCCTGGCGCAGGTTGTCCATGACCGCCACCAGCCGCTCGACCGCCACGCCCTTGTCGCTGTTGACGATGATGGTGGTGGTCTGGTTGGCCTGCTGCTGTTGCTTCAGCGTGTTGACCAACGCGTCGAGCGCAATTGGCTGGCCATCCAGCTGCAGCTGCTCGTCGGCCCCCAGCGTGACGATCGCTTTTTTCTGCGGTTTCAGCTGCTGCGCGCTGCCGGCAGACGGCAGCTGCGTTTTCAGCCCGAGCGCCGGAATGACGTTCAGGCTGATCAAGACGAAAAACACCAATAAAAACATCATCACGTCGATCATCGGGATCAGCTCGATGTGCGCTTTATTCTTTTTCGGTTCGTTCCAGTTACGCATGACACTC
Organism: Serratia sp. A07; assembly: GCF_058725505.1. Taxonomy (NCBI): domain Bacteria; kingdom Pseudomonadati; phylum Pseudomonadota; class Gammaproteobacteria; order Enterobacterales; family Yersiniaceae; genus Serratia; species Serratia sp. A07. The sequence continues at coordinate 47,736 of NZ_JBZXDO010000004.1, read as the reverse complement.
CCTCCCAAAAGCGAAGCAGCCAATATAGGAGGGGTTTGTTTACCTTTTGTTACGCTTGTGTGATCTTATTTTCACAGTGTGGATTTTTTGCGAGAATTTTTTCAATGACGGGAGGCGAGCGCGGAGATATAACCCATTAATTAGCTATAGTTTTTAATGGAATAATCACAGGGCGGACGCACTCGCCTAACGGGTAGCAGAGCCTGAAATGTGAAAATAGTGACAGCCACGGCGGGCCCACGGCAACGACAAGAAGAAATCGCCTCAGCCCGTCCGCAATAAGGGCATGATGGGGTTTCCAGTGATATCGCCTTTTTTAACCAAGAATATTCTCAACCCCTGTCATAAAAATATCGACAGAAAATAAATAGTCGCATATATAACCAAACAATATTCCTCATTGGATATATTATTGCCAACAGATTATCAGCTGTTATATTTTTAAAGTGGAATAGCGCCACAGCGTTATTCTCGGTATTAATTAACCCCACTAAGTCACCCTTTTATTTATAAGGATTGTATATGAAAGTACTTAGTCAATATGAAGAGCAGTACGTTAGCGGTGGCGATCTGAACGCGGCCTGGGATGGGTTGCTGGACGGCGCCATGACCGGCGCGCTGATTGCAGGCAAATCCGCAGGGGCCGGCGGCTTTATTGCCGGCGCCGTCGGCCAACTGGTCGGTACCATCATCGGCGGCGTCGCAGGCGGTGTGGGGCTGGGGCTGTATGGCCTGACCCATACGCAGCAGGAAGTGGCGGACTACGCAAAACATTTCCGCGAAACTATCGGCTCCACCTCGACCTCGGTCGGCGGCAGCCTGTAAGCACGAATAGATAGTCACCCTCGCGGTGGCTATTTATTTTATTGCCGCCCTCACCCTACGCCGCCCGCTGAACGCTTGATCATTATCGCATCCCGGTATTCTTTCAAACCTGCCGCTATCGCGTCGGTATTTAATTGCGAAACCATCCACGGGCTAAAACCGAAAGGCGTTAATTTTACCGCCGCCATTAAATGGTTGAGCTCGACCCAGGCATAATCCGCGACCTCATCCGGATTGCGATGGAGCGCGCCTTTAATTTGCGCGGCAAATACCGGGCAAACTTCATTTTCCATTACGCCGGACGCATCGGTAGCCTGATAGCTGAAAGCTTCGCTCAGCAACATTATCTGCTCCACCTCCGTGCCCAGTTCAACCTGGGCGCGGCGCATCACCGCCTGTGCCAGCGCCTCTTGCGGCAGAGGATGGCCGCAAAAGGAATTGGTCCAAACCCCCGGCCAGGCGGTTTTACTCAACGCACGTCTTGTGGCCAGCACGTTGCCCTCTGGGGTAAAGAGATAGCATGAAAAGGCCAAATGCAGCGGCGTATGATGCGTGTGCACCTGATTTTTCGGCATCGTTCCGCAAGGCTGCCAGGCGGCATCGAGCAAAACGACGTCTTCGTTATTCATCATCGCGATTTCCATCTAAAGACGGGCTCTTGCCCGTCTTTGGGTTCATTTCGTCAAAAGAGGAGGAATGGCCGGCACTTCCGGCGCATTATCGATATCCTGCTGAGTCATGCGAAACTCAGGCGGATAATGCTCCCGTTCCGTTCTGCGGGCGGGTTCGGTATTCCGCCAGGTATAAAGACAGTGCTGGCACTGGTATACCGTCCATACGCCCTTGACCGGTGAATGCGCCATGACGTCTATCTGTTTATCGGCACAACGAGGACAAATCATAGGAGCTCCTTAAGGACGGTTAGCCAACATGGCGGTTAATTTATCCACCCACAGGGCGGTCTCAGGTAAATCCTTGACCGGCTGACTGTAGTGGCCACGCGCATCCGGAGCCACCGGCGTTGTCGCGTCGATGATCAACTTGTCGGTAATCCCCGCGGGGCTGGAGCCGGGATCCAGTTCCAGCACGGACATGTTCGGCAATTGCACCAGATCGCCGGCCGGATTGACCTTGGCGGACAGCGCCCACATGACCTGCGGCAGATTGAAGGGGTCGACATCCTCATCGACCATGATCACCATTTTCACATAGCCCAATCCGTGCGGCGTGGTCATTGCCCGCATCCCCACCGCGCGCGCGAAGCCGCCGTAACGCTTTTTGGTGGAAATGATGACGAGCAGCCCGTGGGTATACATCGCATTGACCGCCTGCACTTCCGGAAACTCGGCTTTCAGCTGCTGATACAACGGCACGCAGGTGGCCGGCCCCATCAGATAGTCGATTTCTGTCCAGGGCATGCCCAGATACAGGGATTCAAAAATCGGCCGCGTTCGGTAAGAAACCTTATCGATACGCACCACCGTCATGTTGCGGCCGCCGGAATAATGGCCCGTAAATTCGCCGAACGGGCCTTCAATCTCGCGCTTGCGGCCTTCAATCACCCCTTCGATGATCACTTCAGACCCCCACGGCACATCGAAGCCGGTCAAAGGGGCCGTCGCTATCGGATAGGGGCTTTCGCGCAGGGCGCCGGCCATCTCATACTCCGACTGATCGTATTTCAACGGCGTCGCCCCCATCAGCGTAATGATGGGATCGTTGCCCAGCGTAATGGCAATCGGCAGATCCTCTCCGCGCTCTTCGGCTTTATGCAGATGCAGCGCAATGTCGTGCATCGGCACCGGTTGCAAACCCAGCTTGCGTTTGCCCTTCACCTCCATACGGTAAATGCCGACGTTTTGCTTGCCGAAATGAGCGGGATCTTCAGGATCACGGGAAACGACGCAGGCCTTATCCAGGTAAAAACCGCCGTCGCCGTCGTTTAGGCGAAACAACGGCAGGATTTCAAACAGATTAATCTCCTCGCCGTTGACCTCATTCTGCGCCCAGGGCGGATTATCGCGGCGCTCTGCAGAGACAGGGAAATGATCCCAGCGGCGAATATACTCATCGATTTGCTGTTTCACCGGCGTGGTCGGCGGCAGGCCCAGCGCGATGGCGTGATTCTGCCATGAGCCGAGGGTGTTCATCACCACATGCGCATGTTCAAAGCCTTTAATGTTCCTGAATGCAATGGCGGGGGCGCCCTCACCGATTCTTCCGGTGACGTTGGCCGCCGCGGCGATATCCGGTTCCGCCTGCACCTCCTCGGCAATGTCGAGTAATTGCCCGGCCTTATCCAATGCCGCCAAATAACTTCGAAGATCGTCATAAGCCATATTTAACCCTCCTGACTGTAAACCTCTTTTTTTAATCCAGCCCAGCGTTTTGCCCGGCTGTAATCAAGGCCAAACTGGTCCAGAACCCGTGCGACAATATGATCGGTGACGTCATCAATATGAGTGGGATGGTTATAATAAGCGGGCATCGGGGGGACCAATGAAACGCCCAGCTTCGAGAGCGCCAGCATATTTTCCAGATGGATGGCGCTCAGCGGCGTTTCCCTTGGAACCAACACCAGCTTCCGCCCTTCTTTAATCATGACATCCGCCGCTCGGCCAATAAGCCCCTCGGCATAACCCGCGCGAATTCCCGCCAACGTTTTCATGCTGCAGGGAATAATGATCATGCCATCCATGCGAAATGAACCCGAGGAGATCGTGGCGGCCTGGTCGGCCGCACTGTGTGTGACATCAGCCATCGCCATCACGTCACGTACGCTGTGCTTTGTTTCAAGTTCAATGGTCTTTTTGGCCCACCGGCTCAAGATCAAATGCGTCTCTATACCTTCGATATCTTTCAGGGCCTGGAGAAGCGCCGTACCGAGCGGTGCCCCGGTAGCGCCCGTCATCGCGATCGTTAATCTCATGCCTACCTCGACAAAGTTCGTATACGAACAATATGCCAAATCTAGTCCTGGGATCGAGATAAAACAAGCGGGCAAGATGTAACCGTTCGTAAACGAACGACCTGCCAGGGCAAGTATCTCTCAGCGGTCAGTTTTGTTATATTGATATTATTGCTCGCTTTTTTCCTCTTAAGGAATAAACGTATGAACAGAACGCTGGCCAATACTTTTTTCCATCTCATCCGCGAGTTGCTTCAGGATCATAGTTCTCAATGGCAGAAATCGCTCCCTGAACTCAGTAAACAGCAATATTCCATTCTGGCCACCGTTTCAGAAACTCCGGGTATTGAGCAAGTCGAGTTAATGGAGGCGGCAATCAGCAGTAAAGCCGCGCTGGCTGAATTACTCAGCCGAATGGAAGGGAAAGGTCTGTTAAAGCGTGAAGCAGGCGAGCAGGACAAGCGCCGCCGATTTATTTACCTGACGCCTGCGGGACAGGCGCTGTTCGAAGCCAGCCGCCCAATCGCCGACGCGATTGATAACAGGTACCTTGAACGGGTCAATAAAGAGCAATATGAGTCGGCGCTTTTCGCTTTACAGACGATGGTGGGAAAAAAATAAATTAACCCTCTCGGCAGAGATAAAGATTCAACAGTCATAAAAAAAGACGCCCGCAGGCGTCTTTTTATCGCGTTCACTGAAGCCCGAGGCAATCAGTTCACTTTCACCGGCATACCGGAACGGGCCTTGATCGCCGCGTCCACTTCGCTCTGGTTGACGCCGGCGTCCATCAGCACTTTGCCGACCGGCGCGGAAATGGTCAGCGGCACCGGATCTTTGGATTGCAGCTGCTCTTCGTTGGCCGACAGCGGGTTGTGCACTTCCACGTAGCGCGAGCCGTCCGGTTCGACGGTGGCTTTCATCGGTTCGTTGATGAACTGCACGCGGGTGCCGACCGGCACTTTCTCGAACAGGTACTTGATGTCGTCGGCGCGCAGACGCACGCAGCCGTGGCTCACGCGCAGACCGATGCCGAAGTTAGCGTTGGTGCCGTGAATGGCATACAGGCGGCCAACATACAGCGCATACAGCCCCATCGGGTTATCCGGGCCGGCCGGGAACACCGCAGGCAGGATTTCACCGTCGGCCGCATATTCGGCGCGCATCTTGGCAGTCGGCGTCCAGGTCGGGCCGTCTTTCTTGCGCTGTACTGTTGTGGTCCAGTTCAGCGGGGTGTCTTTACCCAGCTGGCCGATACCGATCGGCAGCACCACCACGGTGTTGGACCCTTTCGGGTAGTAGTACAGACGCATCTCGGCGCTGTTGATGATGATGCCTTCACGCGGCGCGTCCGGCAGGATCAGCTGCTGCGGGATGGTCAGGGTGCTGCCGGCCTTCGGCAGGAACGGATCCACGCCCGGGTTGGCCTCCAGCATGTTGCTCAGCCCCATCTGATACTGGGCGGCGAAGCTTTCCAGCGGCAGTTTGCTGTCTTCCGGTACGGTGATTTGGATATTCTCGCCCACCAAACGGCTGTCTTTTGGCGGCAGCGGGTAGACGACGGCGAAGGCAGCCTGGCTGAATGCAACCAGTGCCGTAAACAGGGTTAATAACGCGCGAATGCTCATTTTCATCTTCGTGTTGGTCAAGGCCACTGGCGATTATGGGTATCGGTTTCTACGGCCACTTTACCCCGTTGCATTTCAGCCGGCAGCCAACGGCGCTGCGGCCTGAAAAACCAGGGGGGATTTGACCGGATGCGCATTATATGTGCACATCAATCAAAGTGTGAACCATTACCGATGTAATATCGCAATTTTTTGTAACCTGACGCGCCACGAAGGCGATTTTTTGCGAGAACCGCCGCCTAACCGGCGGCGGCCAACGCTTCCACCCGCCGAATAGGGATCAGATATTCGCAGCGGATCGCCGCGCCGCCGAGCGGGCAGCTGCCCTCCTGCGCCGGGTAGAAACGCTCAATATCCTGCCCCGGCCGGCGGACGGCGTTCATCTGCGGCATCGCGGTGTCGTACAGCCGCACGATAAAGTTTTGTAACCCTTCCGCCTGCCCTTGATAGGTGAAACGGGCATACTCCCCCTGTTCGATAGTCACCCGCTCCCCCATCGCCCCTTCGTCCGGCAGAGCGGCGGTATAGGCCATGCGCGGATTACCCCGGCGTTGCCTGTCGACCTCCAGACTGGTGAGGCCGTATACCACCTCCGGCAGCGCCTGCGGCTGCAGCAGCTGCCGCCAGGCGTGGCGGCGCAGCTCGCACTTGGAGGCCGCCAGCTGCCCCAGCGTAAAGCTACGGCGCTGGGTGTTGCCCACCAGCTGCATGGCGGGCAGCGTCACGATGTCGGCCTGCGGCAACGGCGTTTCGGTCAGCCGTAGCGGCGGCTGCAGGCCGTAGCTCGACCAATCCTGGCTGCGGCGATAGCTGGCCGGCGGCAGACCGAACTGTTTGCGGAAGCAACGGGTGAAGGTCTGCTGCGAATCGAACTGGTAAGTATCGGCGATGCAGGCCACGCTGGTGCCGGTCAGGCGCAGTTCGCGCGCGGCGGCGGTCAGCCTTCTGCGGCGGGCGTAAGTGCCGAGAATATGGCCGGTATGTTGCTTGAACATCCGCTGCAAATGCCACTTGGAGTAGCCGGACTTGGCAGCAATGTCGTCCAGCGTCAGCGGCTGATCCAGGCTCTGCTCGATCCAGGCCAGCAGCTGTTCAATCACCTGTTGCTGGTGCATGGTATTCCCCTTATTTTAACAATAACGTCTGCGCCAATACCCGCCCTGCGGCTTCATCGGCGGCCACCAGCACCGGATAGCCCCAGAACTTGGCGCCGTATTCGGCGAATTCTTCCGCCGCCGTGCGTTTGGCGTCGTCCGGCTCCAGCATGATCATGCCTTTCACCCACAGCTTCAGCGCCTCGCGGTTATCGCGCTTCCACAGCGCGACCTGGGTGCGGGCATCGCGGTCATGTTCTTGTTCTTCATCGCCGACGCTGCGGTCGGTCATCAGGACAAAGGGTTCGGCGCGCGCCAGCAGCGCGCTGAATTCGGCCAGTTCGGCCTGGGTATCGCGCCCGTTTTGGCGCATCCATACCAGCGGAAAATCGGCGGTATCCAATGACATAATCAGTTTCCTCAGGAAATGGTTTAGGACTGGCGCTTACTTTATCGGCACCGGCGCTAGACCACATTGCGCAATCAGGACATAATACTTTTCAATTCCGCCAAATTGAGAATTATTCTCATGAAAGTACAGATCCCCCGCCACTGTCTGGATATCGATCGGGTGCCGCGCCCGCTGTTTGCCCTGCAAGGTTCGACCCTCGAGCAGGACTGGGAAGTCGAGCCGCACCGCCATCAGAAGGCGCAGCTGATCTACACGGTACGCGGCATGATCCGCTGCGAAGTGGAAAACGGGCTGTGGCTGGTGCCGCCGCAGTGCGCGCTGTGGATGCCGGGCAACGTGTTGCACAACGCTCAGGGCGCCGGCTCCACCGAGGCCTACTGCCTGTTCGTCGATCAACATGCCGCCGCCGGTCTGCCGCAAAACTGCTGCACGCTGTCGGTCTCGCCGCTGCTGCGCGAGCTGCTGCTGCAGGCCAGCACCTTCGAGCCGCTCTACGACGAACAGGGCGCCGAAGGGCGCCTGACGGCGGTATTGCTGGACCAGCTGGCGGCCGCGCCGATCGAGAACCTGCATCTGCCGGTGTCCGACGACGCACGCATTCGGCAGTTGACCGAAGGCATGCTGAGCAGCCCGGCGGACAAATCCACCCTCGGGCAGTGGGCGCAGCGCATCGGCATGAGCGAGCGCTCCCTCAGCCGCACCTTGCAACAGCAGATGGGCATGAGCTTCGGCCACTGGCGGCGCCAGCTGCACGTGATGCTGGCGCTGCAGCGCCTGACGCAGGGCGAGAGCGTACAGACGGTGGCGCTGGATCTGGGCTACGAGAGCGCCAGCGGCTTCGTCACCATGTTCAGAAAGGCGGTAGGCAAACCGCCGGCGCGCTACCTGGCGGAGCGAAACGCCTCTGGAGAGACCCTGGGCGGCGCAATTACCATGTGAAAAAGCCGGCGCAGGCGCCGGCTTGAAGCAGGTGAGAATCAGAAGTCGTAGAACACCGTAATCCAGGTGGAGTCCGGCTCGTTGTCGCTGCTGTTGGCCAGCGTGCGCTCCACATACACCGACAGTCCGTAACCGATGGTGGTGCCCGCGCCGAGGTAAACGTGGTTGGCGTGATACGCCTCGTCACCTTTCAGCCGCAGCGAGTCCGCCGCCACGTAAGGCTGGATCGATTTGAGGAATGGCTTGTCGATATTGAAGGTGTAACCGACGAAGCCTTCCAGCCCGTAGCCGTCACCGGCGAAGAAGTGCGACAGCGTGCGCTGGCGGGTGCTTGGCACATAGTCTTTGTAGTAGCTGGCGGTGCCGACGATGTACCAGTTGTTCGGCTGCCAGGTCAACGCGGTGCCGGACAGCTGCTGGTGATAATCCTTTTCGCTGTACAGATTGTCTTTGATCTTCGCGTCGGTATAACTGTAGGCCGCGCTGAAGGTGAAATCCTTCGTCACCTTGTAATCGAAGCCCAACCCGCCCCCGCCCTTACGGCGATAAATCAGGTTATCCGCGGTGTGCAGATCGTCTTCCGGCAATAAATAGTTGGCGTACAGCGTTACCGGCCCGAAATCATTGGTGTACTTGATGCTGTTTTTCGGTTTATTGCCGCCGTCGTAGTCGCCGGAAATACCGATGCCGGTGCCGCCCGCATGGCCATCGTTATCCCAGACGTCGCTTTTGATGCCGACCACCGAATAATAGATGCCGTATTGATGGCCGTAGGTCAGGGTGCCGTAACGATCGTCTTTAAAACCGGCGTACAGCTGGCGCTGATAGTCGCGCTTGCCGTCTTCGTTATAGTGCCCGTCCCAGCTGAGCGCGTGCGCCAGATCGACACCCCACTCGTAATAGCCGATGATCGAGGTATCCTGCGTCAGCGCATAGTCGCCGCTGAAGCGAAAACGCGTGCCGCCGTCGTGGCCGTTTTTGTCATAGCCCGGCTCCGGGCCGTTATTGAAGATCCACTCGGGGCGAATGCTGCCGCCCACCTTTACACTGAGCGGCGCCAGCAACACATTGCTCTGCGGGTTTTTATCCAGAATGGTGATCTCGGCCTGTGCGCCGGCGGATAACGCCGACAGCAAGACGCCGCCAATGAATATTGGCGTTGTATTTTTTCTCATTATTACCCCTGCCCGAAAAAATTATTGTTATAAACACGGTGGTCTTAAGCCACGCAGAAATAATTAACCGATGTGAACAGCGCACGCAAGATATAAAAATTCACGCCATAACCTGTCATTATTTCAGGTTGGGTTTAATTTCAGCAAAAACGTGTTCATCTGTAACGCGAAGAAAAATAGTGTAATAACCGCAGCACGAAATAAACCAATCCGCACGTTTCACCCAAAATAAACCGGCGTGATTATCCGGGAATAAAAATAGCAAATAACAAATAAATATTATTGCCGCAGGTAAACCGTCACGCAGAGGAATTAACTCATGGCGGGAAATAACGACGGAGCGCGTTGCGCGCTCCGAGAGAGAATTCACTACTGTGCCAGCCAACCGCCGTCCATGTTCCAGGCGGCGCCGCGCACCTGCGCCGCCGCATCGCTGCACAGGAACAGCGCCAGCTCGCCGAGCTGCTCAGGCGTAACGAACGCTTGCGAAGGCTGCTTCTCCGCCAACAGCTCATCGCGCGCCCGCTGCGGGTCGATCCCGGCGGCAATGCGTTTGTCGATCTGCTGCTGCACCAACGGCGTCAGCACCCAGCCGGGGCAAATGGCGTTGCAGGTGACGGGCGTGCGCGCGGTCTCCAGCGCCAGCGTCTTGGTCAGCCCCACCACGCCGTGCTTGGCTGCCACATAGGCCGACTTGTCTTTCGACGCCACCAGCCCGTGCACCGACGCCACGTTGATGATGCGCCCCCAGTGGCGCTCGCGCATCCCCGGCAGCGCCAATCGGCAGGTGTGGAACACCGCCGACAGGTTGATGGCGAGGATGGCGTTCCATTTCTCCACCGGGAACTGATCCAGCGGCGCCACATACTGAATGCCGGCGTTGTTCACCAGAATGTCCACGCCGCCGAACTCACGTTCGGCATACTGCATCATGTCCGCTATCTGGGCCGCATCGCCGAGATCGGCGCCGTGATACCCCGGCGCCGCGCCCAGCCGCGCGACCTGCGCTTGCGCCTGCTCCACGTCGCCGAAGCCGTTGAGGATCACGCGCGCGCCGGCGGCGGCCAACACGGACGCTATCCCGAGGCCGATGCCGCTGGTCGAGCCGGTCACCAGCGCGGTTTTGCCTTGTACACTCATGGTATCGCTCCTTTAAACAATGCCGGTCAGGTAGAACACGCCGATCACGAACAGCACCGCGGCGCTCTTGATCAGGGTGATGGCGAAGATGCCGCCGTAGGCCTGCCGGTGGCTGAGGCCGGTGATCGCCAGCAGGGTGATCACCGCGCCGTTGTGCGGCAAGGTGTCCATGCCGCCGCTGGCCATCGAGGCCACCCGGTGCAGCACCTCCAGCGGAATCTGTGCCGCATGGGCGGCGGCGATAAAGCTGTCGGACATCGCCGCCAGCGCGATGCTCATGCCGCCGGAAGCCGATCCGGTGATGCCGGCCAACAGGGTGACGCTGATCGCTTCGTTCAGCAGCGGGTTGGGGATCGCCGACAGCGCCTGCGACAGTACCAAAAAGCCCGGCAGCGCGGCGATCACCGCGCCGAAGCCGTATTCGGAGGCGGTGTTCATCGCCGCCAGGATCGCGCCGCCGACCGCCGTCTTGCTGCCTTCCGCCAGCCGGCCGCGAATATTGCGAAAGCCGAACACCACCACCAGCAGAATACCCGACACCAGCGCCGCTTCCACCGCCCAGATGGCGGTGATCTTCGCCACGTCGGTGGTGATCGGCTTGGCCAGCCCCGGCAACGTCAGCTCGTGGCTGGCGCCGTACCACTGCGGGATCCAATGGGTGAAGCCAAGGTTGAATACCCCGACCAAAATCAGCGGCAGGATGGCGATCAGCGGGTTCGGCAGGTTGATGTCGTCCGGAGTTTCCGGCTCGTTCAGCAAATCGGTACCGTACCCTTCTCCCTTCAGCTGCGCCTTGCGCCGCTGGCGTTCAAGATACAGCAGACCGACCGCGATGATGAACAGCGAGCCGATCAGCCCCAGCCACGGCGCGGCCCAGGCATTGGTGCCGAAGAAGCTGGTCGGGATGATGTTTTGGATCTGCGGCGTGCCCGGCAAGGCGTCCATGGTGAAGGAGAAGGCGCCAAGCGCCACGGTGGCCGGGATCAGCCGCTTGGGGATACCGCTCTGGCGGAACAGCTCGGCGGCGAACGGATAGACCGCGAACGCCACCACGAACAGCGACACCCCGCCGTAGGTCAGCAGCGCGCACACCAGCACGATCACCGGAATGGCGTGACGCCGGCCGAGAATGCGGATCGCCGCCGCGACGATCGAACGGGAAAAGCCGGACAGCTCGATCAGCTTGCCGAACACCGCCCCCAGCAGGAACACCGGGAAGTAGAGCTTCACGAAGCCGACCATCTTCTCCATAAACAGCCCGGTGAAAGTCGGCGCCACCGCGCCGGGATCGGTCAACAGCACCGCGCCCAGCGCGGCGATCGGGGCGAACAAAATCACGCTGTAGCCGCGGTAGGCGGCCAGCATCAGTAATCCCAGTGCTGCCAGGGCAATCAAAACGCTCATCGGTCACCTCAGTATCGTTGTTATTGTCAGGTACGGAGTGCGAAATTACGGTTTCAGCGCAAAGCGCAGCTGATGCGCCCGTCGCCGTTGAATGCGTTCCCTGCGTGCGTCATCCCAAAGATAAAATCCCCGGCCGCTGCGCTGGCCGGTATCGCCGCGCTGCAGCCGCTGTTCCACCAGCGCCATCATCTCGTCGCCGGTCGCCAGTTCCGGGAACAGGTGGCGGGCGATGTCCGCCACCGTCGGCAGCCCGGTCATGTCGGCGGCCTCCAGCGGGCCGACCATGGCGTAGCGCCGCCCCAGCGAGGCGCGCATCACCTGATCCACCACCTCGGCGCTGGCGATGCCGCTGTGGACGATGTGCAGCGCCTCGCGCAGCACCGCAAACTGCAGCCGGTTGCCGACAAACCCCGGCGCGGCGCGCTCCAGCAGCACCGCCTCCAGCGCCATCCCGCCGAGCAGCGCCTGCACCGCCGCCAGATGGCGCGGATCGGTGGCGCGGCCGGGCACGATCTCCACCAGCGGGATCAGGTGCGGCGGGTGCCAGAAGTGGGCGATCAGCAGGCGCTGCGGGTGGGTCATGCGCGCCGCCAGCTCGTCCGGCGGCAGGCCGCTGGTGTTGCTGGCAATCACCGCGTCGTCGGCGATCAGCCCTTCCAACTGCTCATACAGCGCGTGCTTCAGCTCGAGCCGTTCCGGGATCGCCTCGATAAGCAGCCGGGCGCGCGCCACGTCGTTCAGCTCGCCGGTCACGCGCAGGCGCGCCAGCGCCGCGTCGCGCTCAGCGTTATCAAACTGCCCGACGTCGCTCAGCTCGGCCAGAATGCCGCTCGCCACCGCCGGCGCCTCCACCCGCCGCTGCGGATCCGGGTCATACAGCAGCACCTCATGGCCGTGGCGAATAAAGTGGGTGGCGATGCCCACCCCCATCAATCCGGCGCCCAGTACCGCATAATCAGATGACTGCATCGTGCCCTCCTCGGTTGTTCACGGGCGCTCTACCGCCAGCGCCACGCCCTGCCCGCCGCCGATGCACAGCATCGCCAGCCCCTTGTTCACCCCGCGGCGCTGCATTTCGTACAGCAGCGACACCAAAATGCGGCAGCCGGACGCGCCGATCGGATGCCCCAGCGCGATCGCCCCGCCGTTGACGTTGACCCGCTCCGCCTCCCAGCCCAGTTCTTTGCCCACCGCCAGCGCCTGCGCGGCGAAGGCTTCATTGGCTTCGATCAGATCGACCTCCTCCAGCCGCCAGCCGGCTTTCTCCAGGCAGCGCCGCGCGGCCGGCGCCGGGCCGATGCCCATGATCGCCGGATCGACGCCCGACGAAGCGTAACCGGCGATGCGCGCCAGCACCGGCAAGCGCAGCGCGGCGGCTTTTTCCGCGCTCATCAGCAGCACCACGGCGGCGCCGTCGTTGAGCGACGAAGCGTTGCCGGCAGTCACCGTGCCTTCCTTGCGAAACGCCGGGCGCAGCCGCGCCAGCGCCTCCAGGCTGGTGTCGCGCGGCTGTTCGTCGTGCCCCACACACAGCGCCTCACCCTTCGGCTTCGGCACCGTCACCGGCGTGATCTCCTGCGCGAAACGCCCGGCCTGCTGCGCCGCCTGCGCCTTCTGCTGCGAGCGCAGCGCAAAGCTGTCCTGCTCGGCGCGGCTGATGGCGTATTTCTCCGCCAGGTTCTCGGCGGTAATGCCCATGTGGTAGTCGTTGAACGCGTCCCACAGGCCATCGTGGATCACGCTGTCCACCATCTGCGCGTGACCGAGGCGCAGACCGGCGCGCGCGCCGGCCATCAGGTAAGGCGACTGGCTCATGCTCTCCTGGCCGCCGGCAATCACCGCCTCGGCGTCGCCGCTGCGGATCGCCTGCACCGCCAGATGCACCGCCTTCAAACCGGAGCCGCACACCTTGTTGATGGTCAGCGCCGGCGTCGTAACGGGCAGCCCGGCATTCAGCGCGGTCTGGCGCGCCGGATTCTGCCCGCAGCCGGCGGTCAGCACCTGGCCGAGGATCACTTCATCAATCTGCTGCGGCGCCACGCCGCTTTGCGCCAGCAGCCCCTGCACCGCCGCCGTGCCCAGTTCCACCGCCGTCAGCGGCGCCAGCGCGCCGTGAAAACTGCCGACCGGCGTGCGCGTCGCCGCCACGATCACCACTTCACGTTGTTGCACATTCACCTCCCGTTTCAGAAACGCATTTCCGGCACTTGCTCCGGCACGATCAGCCGGCCGGCGGTCTTGGCGACAATCTCCGCCACGCTGACGCCCGGCGCGCGCTCGCGCAGCACAAAGGCGCCGTCTTCAATTTCCAGATAGGCCAGATCGGTCAATACCTTGCGGATGCAGTTGGCGCCGGTCAGCGGCAGCGTGCAGCGCGGCAGCAGCTTGGAGTCGCCGCCCTTCGAAGCGTGGGTCATCACCACGATGATGTTCTCCGCCCCCGCCACCAGATCCATCGCGCCGCCCATGCCCTTGACCATCTTGCCGGGGATCATCCACGAGGCGATGTTGCCCTCGACGTCCACTTCAAACGCCCCCAGCACGGTCAGATCGACGTGGCCGCCGCGGATCATGGCGAACGACTGCGCCGAATCGAAGATCGACGCGCCGAGGCGTGCGGTGACCGTCTGCTTGCCGGCGTTGATCATGTCAGCGTCCAGCTGCTGCTCGGTCGGGAACTCGCCCATCCCCAGCAGGCCGTTTTCCGACTGCAGCATCACGTCCATGCCCGCCGGCACGTAGTTGGCCACCAGCGTCGGGATGCCGATGCCCAGGTTGACGTAGTAACCGTCCCGCAGCTCTTGCGCCACGCGCTGCGCCATTTGTTCACGGGTAAGCATGCAAATTCTCCTTATGCCCGTAGGGTGCGTTGTTCGATACGCTTCTCGAAGGTGCCCTGGATCAGCCGATCGACGTAGATGCCGGGGGTGTGGATCGCCGCCGGATCCAGCTCGCCCGGCGCGACGATCTCTTCCACTTCCACCACCGTGATGCGCCCGGCGGTCGCCATCAGCGGATTGAAGTTCTGTGCGGTGTGGCGGTAGATGACGTTGCCGAAGTGATCGGCCTTCCAACCTTTAACGATGGCGAAATCGCCGGTGATGGCGGTTTCCATGATGTAAGGGCGGCCGTTGAACTCGCGCACCTCTTTGCCTTCGGCGATCGGCGTGCCGTAACCGGTGGCGGTGAAGAACGCCGGGATACCGGCGCCGCCGGCGCGGATTTTCTCCGCCAGCGTGCCCTGCGGCGTGAGATCCACCTCCAATTCGCCGCTGAGCGCCTGCTGCTCGAACAGCGCGTTTTCGCCGACGTAAGATCCCACCACCTTGCGGATCTGCTGGGTTTCCAGCAGCCGCCCGAGGCCGAACCCGTCGACGCCGCAGTTGTTGGAGACCACCGTCAACCCGCGCACGCCGCGCCGGCGGATCTCTTCGATCAGGTTTTCCGGGATGCCGCACAGGCCAAAGCCGCCCGCCAGCACCGTCATGTTGTCCGTCAGGCCTGCCAGCGCTTCCTGGTAGCTGCCGACGCGTTTGTCGAGCCCTGCCATATCGTTGCCCCTGCATGTTGCGGCGCAGGGCGAAATGCCCTGGCTTGCGTGAGGGCATCTTCAGGTCACAAAAATGATTTGTTAATTTTGTTTTTATGCCGCATTCATTTAGAATTTTTATTAATCAGTCGTTAACCGACAATTAACAAAGAGTTAACGCCAGCCAAAATGAAAATGAGCATCAAACAGTTACGCGCGTTTTTAGCGGTAGCTCACACTCTGAACTTCGCCCAGGCCAGCGAGCGGCTGAATATTTCTCAGCCGGCGCTCAGCCTGGCGATCCGTGGGCTGGAAGACGCGCTGGGCGGGCCGCTGCTGCTGCGCACCACCCGCCGGGTGACGCTGACGCCGGAGGGCGAAACCTTCTTCCCGATGGCGCGCCAGCTGCTGGCGGATTGGGATAACGCGGAAGAGGCAATGCGCCAGCGCTTCACCCTGCAGATGGGCAAGGTGGCGATCGCCGCCATGCCGTCGTTCGCCGGCAACCCGCTGCCGCCGATCCTCAAGGCGTTTCGCGATCGCTACGCCGGCATCAACGTGGCGGTGCACGACGTCATCAACGAGCAGGTGTTTGAAATGATCCGCGAAGGGCGGGTGGAGATGGGCATCGCCTTCGAGCCGGAGCCGAGCGACACCCTGCACTTCACCCCGCTGTGCCGCGATCGCTTTCTGGCGGTGGTGCCGAAGGATTCGGCGCTGGCGCGCAAGGCGCAGGTGAGCTGGAAGGAGCTGCTGACGCTGGATTTCATCACCCTGCAGCGGCCATCGGCGGTGCGGCTGCTGCTGGAGCAGGAGCTGGCCCGCAGCGGGCGAACGCTGGAGGTGGCGTTTGAAAGCCACCAGCTGGTGACGGTCGGGCGCATGGTGGCCAACGGCCTCGGGGCCAGCGCGGTGCCGGCGCTGTGCGAGAAACAGATGGATGAGCTGGGGGCGGTCTGCGTGCCGCTGATCGGCCCGATCATCGAACGGCGCGTGGGCCTGATCCGCCTGGCGCAGCACCAACTCTCTTCCGCCGCGCAGGCGCTGGCGACGGTGATCGAACGGGAAATGGCGGGGAGTGGTGGGCAGCCTGCGCTTAAACCGTAAACCCGACGTGCTTGCCGCCCGGCAGCTCAACGTCCAGGCGCAGCGTGCCGCCCATCGCTTCCACGTAGCGTTTCAGGGTCGAAATCTTCAGCTCATTGCCGCGCCCTTCAATGGCCGCGACAGAAGGCTGGGAAATGCCCAGCGTTTTCGCCAGTTCCTGTTGGGAAATATTCAGCGCTTCCCGCAGCTGGTGCAGGTGCGCTTCAAACAGCATCTCTTCGGCCATTTCCTCGATGCGCCGGCGGCTCTCCGGGGTGCGGGAGGCCAGCAGTTGCTTTAAGGTGCTCATGGGTTACTCCTTGAAATAACACATCAAATATTGGGTGAACTGCGCATCCGCGATGGGCAGCATCACTTTATAAAACCGCTTCTCATTACCCGTTTTGTCGCCCGCACACAGCACAATCGCCTGCCGCGCCGGATCAAAGGCGAAAAAAGCGCGAATCGGCCGCCCTTTGTGCTGAATACGCAGCTCTTTCATGTTGGAATGCAGCGAGCCTTTCAGCACGTCGACAAAAGGCCGCCGAAGAGAAGGCCCTGCACGCTCAAGCATCACCAGCGCGGCCAGCACCTTTTCCTGCGTCGATTCATCCTGTTCACAGAGCCACCGATCAAACTCTTCCGTTGTCATTACCGTCCACATGGCATCGCCTGATTATAGAGTACAATCTATGACAAGACGATAGACCGGAATATATAATTTTCTCCAGACCGCCGTTGGCGTTTTGCCTGGCAGCTCGAAAAAGTAACCGATAGGACCATCGCCTATCAGTTCAATCAAATAGAGGGAAGGAGAGGCAAATTTAGCGAAATGCCGATGTTTTCAGATGATTCTCCGATCGAGAGCGTGAGCCAGAACCTGTTACCACCCTATAGAAAATGTTAAGTTTCCTAAAAATAAGGAGGCTTTTCGACATGGAACAGAAGTCCAGCAACATCGCACCGGGCTATTGCATCGCCCAACAAACAGGCCCGCTCGCCTTCCACGCCAACTACCTGTTCGGTGGCAAGCCATCCGAAGCGGCACGCTTTTTTATGCAGCTCAATGCCGATACGCCGCTGGTTCAACCGGGGCAAATGCTGATCGTCGCCGATCCGCGCAATCATCATCAATCTACGCAGATCGCCGCCCTAATGCAGGCCAAGAGCCGCACCAGCAAAGCGGTGAAAGCCGGTGACAGCGATTTCTCCACCTTCTTGCACCGCAATTACGCCGCTATCGCCGCCTTCACCAGCTATGGGGAAACGGCCGTCGGGCTGGCTTCGGATGCCGGAGAACGCTACTTCAGTCAGATCAAACATATCCTGGTCGAAATTGAAGCAACCTACCAAAATCAGTTCCGCACGAGTGGCGCTTTGATTGGCACTCAGTTTCAGGTGGAACGAGCGCGGCTGTTCGGTACATTAAAACCGTTACTGAATCGCCTTACTCGTGCTCAACTCAATATGAAAGAGTATGCGCAAATCAAACACGCGCTGGGGCTCTCCAGTAAATCGCTGGTGCATGAATGGAGTACCGCTGGCGTCGGCGCCATCAAGGGCTATTCGAACTACGTCGACAGCGCCAGCCGTGCGGCCAAGTTTATGAAAGCCGGCGGCTGGATCGGCATCGGATTGAGCGGGCTTAATACCACCAACGACGTCTACAATGCTTGCACCACCGGCCGCGAACAGGAGTGCGCCAAGATCGCGGTGAAGGGATACAGTCATTTTGCGGCAAGTACTGCGGCGGGGATTTGGGTAGGGAATGCAGGTGCAGGTCTTGCGATTGCAGCCTGTTCAATTGTGTTAGGTGCAGCAACAGCAGGAACAGGTGTGATCGTTTGTGGTATCGCTGGAGCCGCCATAGGAGGCGCAGCAGGATCCACACTCGGTGGCATGGGTTCCGATTATTTGACGACGTTAGTGGTAGGTGAATGATGAAATTTATCGTCATATCGTGTTTGATATTGCTGGTTTTAAGCGCCTTCATCCAGTTCATTGGTTACCGTCGCCATAAAAAAGAGTTTGACGCTTTCTATCAACGTTACGCCGGCAGCGGACATTTTATTCCGCCCTACGTCGCCTTTGCCGATAGCCTCGGCATGCTTGGAACCTCATTGAAAGCACAGTGGTTTCTTTGGATTCTGAAAAGGAAAAAAATAAAAATAAGGGATCAAGTTTGGCTCGATGCGAAAACCTACGATTTCGTGCAAAAAACCGCCTCTCCTGAGCTACAGAAGTGGCTGGCGATGGACTTTATACTTTTGCTCGTAGAAGCCATTATTACCACCGTGGGCTGTATTTTTATTTATCTCATCAAAATCAACGTATAAAAATGATCAATTATATTGAGTCTTACATAAAAGAGATAAAACTCTTAGTGGTATTACTATTCTTTCTTTGCCTTCTTATCGCTATTATCCAATTTATTTACTATCGACTTCATAAAAAAGAGTTTGATCTCTTTTATCAACACTATGTGGTGAGTAAACACCCTGTTCCACTTTTTGTCGTGATAGCGGACAACCTTAACTTCATCGGTGTTTCACTAAAAGCCCAGTGGTTTCGTTGGATTTTGAACAACCGGAAATTAAAACTGACTCGCAACGTTTGGCTAAGCCCCAAAACCTACGATTTCGTTCGAGCAGCTTCATCACCAAGGTTAAAAAATTGGATCCGTAATGATTTCAGATTATTAATGTTACAAGGAGCACTCTTAATCATCATGTGTCTCCTGAACTATCTCCTGAAGTCGGTCTAATCCCCCTCCACCGCCTGCACCGCCGCCTTCTGCGTGGCGCGCTGATATAAGCACAGCTCCCTGCCCGGCTTGTTTTTCATAAACGGCTGCGGGTAGCGCCCGCCGATAAACAGCGCCGAATAGCCGACGTCATCGCCGTAGTGAACGATCGCCCCTTCCACCCTGGCGTTTTTTAGCCCGCTGGCTTTCAGGCAGGCGCCGCGCATCGCCCGTTCGCTCTCGGCCCACGCCTGTGGGGAAGACGCGGTGGCGTTGAACGCGGCCAGCGCGGCGATAAGCAGCCCTATTTTCTTCATCGTTATCTCTCCTTCAACGGCCCGTTTCGCCAGTATAGACCGTGCCGGCGCGGCCAACCCGCCAACGCCGCCGTACTCTTTACGGCATTTTTATTCCGCGCCCCGTTAACGTTACGGCGTTTTTACAGACAGTTTTTGCCGCCGCAGATACCCTTTTCACATCGCCGCTATGGCCTTACAAGAGAGTTGTCCCATGCGTTTATCCCTGCCTCTGGCCGTGACCGGCCGTCGTTCTGGAGCGCGCCATGCATGCTAATATCATCGGCTTCAATCCGCTGCTGGCGGAGCTGCCCGCTTCGCCAACGCGCGCCTTCCACAAAGAGCTGGAACACTACCTGCAGCGCTATCCGCAGACCGAACAGCTGGATATTTATCTGCACGATCTGAACGGCCAGCTGCGCGGCAAGCGGCTGCCGATCGCCGAAGCCTTTGGGCTGGAGAAAGGCTGCTACTTTCCGCTGTCGATCTACGCCCTGGATCTGCACGGCCGGGTGATTGAAGAAAGCGGGCTGGGGCAACGGGCGGGCGAGCCGGACCGTCTGTGCCTGCCGGTGCCCGGCACGCTGCGCCCCTGCGCGCGCGATCCCGAACGCCACGCCCAGCTGCTGCTGACGATGCAAAACGCCGACGGCGGCGCCTGCGAGCTGGAGCCGCGCGTGGTGCTGCAACGGGTGCTGAAGCGCCTGCACGAGCGCAACTGCTTCCCGGTGGTGGCGGCCGAACTGGAGTTCTACCTGCAGGATCCGCAGCACCCCGCCGAGGCGGAAACCTGCCCAACGCAGAGCTTCGCTGTGGATGCGCCCGAGCGCCACCATGCGCTGCTGAGCGACATCGAACGGCACGCCCGCCTGCAAAACCTGCCGTTGACCGGCGTGGTGGCCGAAGCCGCCTCCGGCCAATACGAGCTGAATCTGCATCACAGCCGGCGCGTGCTGGAAGCCTGCGACCAGATCATGGCACTGAAACGCCTGACGCGGCAGATTGCCGAGCAACATCACCAGCACGCCTGCTTTATGGCCAAGCCCTGCGCCCACGCCGCCGGCAGCGGGCTGCATTTCCACATCAGTTTGCAGGACGAGCACGGCGAGAACCTGTTGACCGGCGCGCCGGGCGAACTGAGCGACAACATGCAGCAGGCGATGGCAGGCATGCTGGCGCTGATGCCGGCGTCGATGGCGATCCTGGCACCCAACATCAACGCGTTTCGCCGCTTCCGCCCCGGCATGCACGTGCCGCTGCGCGCCTCCTGGGGCCACAACAACCGCACGGTGGCGCTGCGCCTGCCCTGCGCCGACAGCGCCAACCAGCGCATCGAATACCGCCTGGCCGGCGCCGACGCCAACCCTTATCTGGCGCTGGCGGTGATGCTCGGCGGCCTGCTGCACGGGCTGGAACACCCGCTGCCGCTGCCGCCCGCCGCCAACGGCTGCGAGAGCGACAACGCCGCGCCCTTGCCGCTCGGCCAACAGGAGGCGCTGGCGCTGTTCCGCCACAGCGATCCCCTTCGTGAGCTGCTCGGCCCGGCATTCTGCACCTTGTGGCACACCTGTAAAAGCGCCGAACTGCGCCGCTTCGAGGAACAGGTCACCGCCGCCGAACTCGGCTGGATGCTGTAACCACCCGGTTCATTAACCTAAGGATAATCATGAATATGCAACCGCAACGCGCGCCCGTGCAGCCGCTGCTCTGCTGGCGCAAAGGCGTTTTTCATATCAGCACCGATCGGCAGTTATTGGATATCGAGGCGATCCAGCGTTTCCTCAGCCTGCCGGATCGGGCGGCGGCCGAGCGCCTGGTGCACCACGGCCTGTGCTTCGGGCTGTATCGCAAGCGCCACCTGCTCGGCTTCGCCCGCATGGTGACCGATTACGCCACCTTCGCGTCGGTGAGCGAACTGTTCGTCAGCGCCGAATACCGCGGCGTCGGGCTGGGAAGCTGGCTGACGCGCTGCTGCCTGGCGCATCCGGCCTTGCGCGGCCTGCGCGTCACGCTGCCCGCGCTGCAGGCGCCCTGGCGCGCCGATGGTGCGGCGCACGCCCTGCGCGCCCTTCACTGATAAGGAGGCCCCCATGTCTCGTTTGGTGCTGATTTCCAACAAGCAGTGCGACGGTAAGGATCTGGCCTGCGCCGGCCAGACGCTGGCGGCCGACGCCGAGCCGGGGCTGTGGCTCGGCTGGAACGGCGACGTGCAGAATTTCGCGCAGCGCCCGATCAGCTGCCGGCAGCGCGCCGGTTACGATCAGGTGACCTTTCCGCTGTCGATCGAGGAGTTCCGCCGCCACTATCAGGGCTATTACCACGACGGCCTGTGGCCGGTGTTCCACAACCAGCCGGAGAAGGCGCACTTCACGCCGGAAAACTACCGCGCCTACCGGCAGCTGAACCGTCGTTTTGCCGATATCGCCTGCGAGCACCTGTGCCCCGGCGACATCGTCTGCATCGACGACTACCAGCTGCTGCCCTGCGCCCAGGCGCTGAAGGAGCAAGGGCTGCTGAACGCCTGCGCGTTCTTCTTCCACCTGCCGTTCCCGTCGGCGGCGCTGCTGCGGCGCATCCCGGAACATCGCCAACTGATCGCTTCGCTGCTGTTCTACGATCTGATCGGCTTTACCACCACCGACGATCGCAACGCCTTTCTCAGCTGCCTGGCGGCCGAGTTCCCGCTGGAGATGCTGCCCGACGATCAGATCCAGGCCAACGGGCATCTGTTCGCCACCGGCATTTTCCCCGCCGGCATCAACGGCAGGCAGGTTTATTGATTTACGGCGGCGCGCCCTTCAGGCGCGCCGTTTTATTTCGCCGCGATTTATTTTTACCGCCTTTATTGCCATCACCATGCGTTATTTCATTTTCCGGATATAGCGATTAAAAAATGAATATTCATCCTGTTACATATCAACCGTAAAAACCCTATTTCGCCAATTGCTTTTTATTAGTAAAACACATTACCCTCTCCCTGCCATATTTAAACCGAGGAGGGCCCCATGGGCGATGAAAGTTTTAGTTTTACGCTAATGCTATTGGGCGTCTTTCAGTAATGCCATCCAGGTTGCATTCTGAAAGACACGGAATGCGGCAACCGCTCCCCTTCTGACGGCCTTTCCCGCTCTGCCGGCCCGCCCATCGCCCCGCTGCGAAAACAACGTCTGTCTCAACCGCTACGGCGGTATTTATCTGGTGTCGCCGGGCATATTCCCCGAGCGGCGACGGATTTCGTATGGGAAAAATAAGGTATTGCGTTATGCAAAATAACCGGGGTACATCTGTTTTCAGAAAGTCTTATTTAAACGACTTTATCGTTATCGCCATCGGTGTTTTTTTCATTGCCTTTTTTATTCGTGCCTGGGGTGACATGCACGGTGACTTCAATGAACAAAACGTCTCTGCCATCAGTCTTGATGCCTGGAACCTGCTTTATTATTCGCTCAGAACCAGCATGCGCTTTCTCCTCGGCATGGCCTGGTCGCTGCTGTTTTCTGTGGTATTCGCCGTGCTGGCCGCGCGCTATACGCCGCTGCGCCGGGTGATCCTGCCCTTCGTCAACTTTATGGAGTCGGTGCCGCTGGTGGGGTTCCTGACCTTCACGACCGTGTATTTTCTCAACCTCTACCCGCACAGCGTGATGGGGCTGGAGTGCACCGCCATCTTCGCGGTGTTTACCGGCCAAGCCTGGAACATGATGCTGACGCTGTATCAGACGCTGCGCATCGTGCCCAAGGAGCTGGATGAAGCCGCCCGCAGCTTCAATTACAACCCGTGGCAACGCTTCTGGCGGCTGGAGTTCATCTATTCGGTGCCGGGCCTGCTGTGGAACGCCATGGTGTCGCAATCCGCCGCCTGGTTCGCCCTGGTGGCCTCCGAAGCCATTCCGGTCGGCGATCGCTCGGTCGAACTGCCCGGCGTTGGCTCCTACATCGCCGAAGCGCTGGCGCAGCAGAACGTGCCGGCGATCCTGTATGCGATCGTCGCGCTGGCCGCCAACATCGTGCTGCTCGATCAGCTGGTTTTCCGCCCGCTGGTGCGCTATACCGCGCGCTTCAAATACGAAGACGTCACCGCCAGCCGGCCGCTCGGCAATCCGTGGTTCTACAACAGCCTGGCCTTCTCGCACGTCGGCACGGCGCTCGGCCGCACGCTGCGCGCGCTGGCTGACCTGTGGCTGTTCAAGCTGCCGCGGCTGTGGTACGCCCTCGGCCTGCACCGCCTGTTCAGACTCGCCGCCAAGGGAAACTGGCTGTGGCGCAGCCTGTGGTATCTCGGCGTGGTGCTGGCCTGCGTCTGGTTCGGTTACCGGCTGTGGGAATACTTCCCCAAACAGTACTTCGCCATGCTGCCGGAATGGATGCTGCTCACCACCGCGCGCGTGGCCGCGGCCATGCTGCTCAGCGTGGCGATCTTCACGCCGCTGGGGGTATGGATCGGCATGAATCCGCGGCTGGTGAAGATCTTCCAGCCGATCATCCAGATCCTGGCGGCCATTCCGCCCAACATTTTCTACCCGCTGATCGCCGCCTTCATCGCCATTTATCATCAGGATCTCGGCTGGTGGGCCATCCCGATGATCATGCTGGGTACCCAGTGGTACGTGTTGTTTAACGTGATCGCCGGCGTTTCCGCCATTCCGACGCAGATCACCGAAGTCAGCGAAACCTTCGGCCTGCGCCGCTTCCGCTGGTGGCGCTACTACATGCTGCCGGCGATCTTCCCCTACATCGTGACGGGCATCATCTCCGCCGCCGGCGGCGCCTGGAACAGCGCCATCGCCGCCGAGGTGATCCAGTGGGGCAGCACCACCCTCAGCGCCACCGGGCTGGGCGCGTTCATTTCCGTCGTCACCGACGCCGGCAAGAACCCGGAGTCCGCGCTGGGCTGCGCCGCGATGTGCGCGCTGGTGGCGCTGTGCATCATCTTCGTCTGGCAACCGCTGTACCGCATCGCGGAAACCAAATTCAAATATGACTGATCAAGGGGGAATAACATGGTGACTCAAGACGTGATTATCAGCGCCCGCCGGCTGAACAAGACGTTTATCGGCGAAAACAAGCGCCCCAAACCCGTGCTGCGCGACGTGACGCTGACCGTGCACGCCGGCGAGTTCGTCACCATTCTGGGGCAATCCGGCTCGGGCAAGTCCACGCTGCTGCGCATGCTGGCCGGGCTGATCCCAGCGGACAGCGGCACGCTCACGCTGGCGGGCAAACCGGTCGACGGCCCGAGCACCAACGTCGGCATGGTGTTTCAGTCCTACGCGCTCTATCCCTGGCTAACGGTGTACGACAACATCGCCTTCGGGCTGCTGGCGCAACGGCTGCCGCCGCAGACGATCGCCGAGCGGCTGGGAGCGCTGCTGCGCCTGGTGGGCCTGACCGGCTATGAGCACGCCTGGCCGCGCGAGCTCTCGGGCGGCATGCGTCAACGGGTGGGCTTCGCCCGGGCGCTGGCGGTAGAGCCCGACCTCTTGCTGCTGGACGAACCCTTCTCCGCCCTCGATATCTTTACCGCGCAAAAACTGCGGGGCGACCTGCTGGCGCTGTGGGGAGACAACCGGCTGCGCACGCGCGCCATGGTGATGGTGACGCACGACGTCGAAGAAGCGGTGCTGATGTCCGATCGGGTGCTGATCCTGGACGCAACCAGCAAACGGATCGACGACGAATTCAGCGTCAACCTCCCGCGTGCGGCGCGCAACCGGGAAAGCCTGCGGCACCTCACCGAGCGGATCCGCAGCTGTCTGTACAAAAAAATCGCGCAAGCGCAATCGGCCGGTTAACGGCCCTGTTTTCATCCACTTGGGGAACTGAAATGAACCATAAAAGCGTGCTGATGACGCTGCTCATCCTGCTGCCGGCCGCCGCCAGCGGCGCGGAAATCGTCAATAAAGACGGCAATAAACTGGATCTGTACGGCCAGCTGAACGGCGTGCATTACTTCAGCAGCGACGCCGACAATAACGGCGACCGCTCCTATACCCGCTTCGGTTTCAAAGGCGAAACGCAGATCGGCGACGCGCTGACGGGGTATGGGCAGTGGGAATATCAGGCAGGGCTCGATCAGCCGGAAAGCGCCGGACCGGGCGACAGCTATACCCGCCTGGGCTTTGCCGGATTGACGTTCGGCCCCTGGGGCAGCCTGGATTACGGCCGCAACTACGGCCTGCTGTATGACGTGGCCGGCTGGACGGACGTGCTGCCTGAATTCGGCAACGACAGCTACGAAGCGGCCGACAACTTTATGACCGGCCGCGCCAACGGCCTGCTGACCTACCACAACCGCAGCCTGGGTGGTCTGGTCGACGGCCTGGATCTCGGCCTGCAATATCAGGGGAAGAATCGGGGGGACGACGCTCAACGGGCGAAGGATATCCAGACGCAAAACGGCGATGGCTACGCCTTTTCCGCCACCTACGACACCGGCGTGGGGCTCAACGTTGGCGGCGCCTACGCCAACTCTGCGCGCACGCTGGCGCAACAGCGCTTCGGCCTGGCTGACGGCGATCGCGCCCGGGCCTGGACGCTGGGGCTGAAATACGACCAGGACAACCTCTACCTGGCGGCAAGCTACGCGCGCACCGAGAACATGACCTACGTCGACGGCGATCGCTACGCCGGCTTCGCCCCCCGCGCGGACGCTATTGAGGCGGTCGCGCAGTATCACTTCGATTCCGGCGTCACGCCCTCGCTGGCCTACCTGCAAACGCGCGGCCGCAACCTGCCCGGCATCGGCGATGCCGATCTGGTTAAATACCTGGATCTGGCGCTGAATTACAGCTTCAACGCCAACATGTCGACCTACGTAGAGTACAAACTCAACCTGCTGCAACGGCAGAACGCCGTCGGCGCCGGCGCCGACGACATCGTCGAAACCGGCATCATGTATCAGTTCTGATCCCCATCCCGGCCGGAGGGCGCTCTCCGGCCGGTTCATGATTTAACTTTCGTCCGCCCCCTTATTCTCTCGTTTAACTCAGGTTTATATTTCCATAAAATGATGCCTATATTCATTCTGGCACTTTCTGTTTACGCCCCGTTTAATGAATAAAGAAAATCTTTCCCGCATTCATATTAAATTACATTTTGCCGCCATAATTCGGCGTAACCACATTGAATAACAGGCTATGGCACGCGTATTATGGCCACACGAAAAATAACGGGAGAATGATATGGACGGCGACAGTTGGTTGTTTATTTTATTGTTGGAATCGCTGAGGTCACAGGAGCAATAGTCATCCCATTGCATCCTGAAAGTGTCAGGATATGAGTCAGTTATAGCATCCCTTCGCTTTACCCTTCAGCCTCTGGCCTGCGCGCATGCCGCACCGGCACGCCCGATGGGCTAACCCCTCCAGCATAAGCGTATTAACAGTCCGATAACGGTCAGGCTTATTTGCACCCGCATTTATTTTACGCCTGCCCGGCGATAAATATCGGCCCTTTATCCATGCTCATATTTTTAATTGGGTGGAGACGAATCATGATGGTAAAAAAAACCACGCTGCTGACGGTCAATAACGTCAGCAAAAGCGTTCAGCCTACCGGTAAAGAAAAACGTCTGGTGCTGAATGAAATCAATTTGCGCCTTTACGACAATGAGGTCGTCAGCATTTTGGGGCAGTCCGGCTCGGGTAAATCCACCCTGCTGCGCATGCTTTCCGGCCTGATCGCGCCGGATCTGGGCAGCGTGATGCTAGGGGATAAAAAAGTCTCGGGGCCGAATCCGCAGATCAACATGGTGTTCCAGACCTTCGCCATTTTCCCGTGGCTGAACGTTTACCAAAATATCGCCTTCGGGCTGCAGGCGCAGGATCTGCCGCCTCAGGTGGTCGAAGCCCAGACGCTGAAAATGCTCGATCTGGTCGGGCTCACGCCCTACCGCGACGCTTACCCGCGCGAGCTTTCCGGCGGCATGCGCCAGCGGGTCGGCTTCGCGCGCGCGCTGGC
Organism: Serratia sp. A07; assembly: GCF_058725505.1. Lineage (NCBI taxonomy): Bacteria > Pseudomonadati > Pseudomonadota > Gammaproteobacteria > Enterobacterales > Yersiniaceae > Serratia > Serratia sp. A07. Next base: position 20,599 of record NZ_JBZXDO010000004.1, on the reverse strand, counting down.
GGTAGAACCGATGCTGCTGTTGCTGGACGAACCCTTTTCCGCGCTGGACGTCTATACCGGCGAACACCTGCGCAGCGATCTGCTGCGTATCTGGAGCACGCGCCAGATCAAAACCCGCTCCATCGTGCTGGTCACCCACAGCGTAGAGGAGGCGGTGATGATGTCTGACCGCATCCTCCTGCTGGGCGCCGGCACCCTCGACGGCTGCTATCACATCACGCAGCGCCGCGAGGCGCGCACCCGCGAGGGGATGCAGCCGCTGACGGACAAAATCAGCGAGACGCTCAGCCGGCAGATCGCCGCCGCGCATTGAGCGTCGCCCTAGACTGGCGGGACGGACCCCCGCCAACTTAACTACCTGTTTATCAAGAGTTACCCCACCACGGGTGGCTCATGATAAGCGGATAATACATCGAGTTATTATCATGCATTTCATTCATACACTGCTGACGCTGCTGACCGCGTCCATCCTGGGCGCGGCCATCGGCTACGAAAGACAGTTCCGCCAGCGCACCGCCTGGCTGCGCACCAACACGCTGGTGGCCACCAGCGCGGCGATCTTCGTCCATCTGGCCATGACCATCGACGGTAGCGGCGGCGCGGTGCGCGTCATCTCCTACGTGGTCTCCGGCGTCGGCTTTCTCGGTGCCGGAGCCATCATGAAGGAAGGGATGAACATCCGCGGCCTGAACACCGCCGCCACGCTCTGGGGCTCCGCGGCGGTCGGCGCCTGCGCCGGCTGCGGCCTGTACGGCGATGCGCTGGCCGACACGCTGTTCGTGCTCGCCGCCAACACCCTGTTGCGCCCGCTGGTCAATATGGTCAACAAACAGCCCTTCAATGACCTTAACGGCGAGTCTACCTACCAGATTTGCGTCATTGCCTTCGAGCATGAGCAGCGTGAGGCGCTGGCCAAATTCAAACAGGTGCTGCAAGGGGAAAACTGCTTTATCTCGCATCTGGATATCGAACCCTTTGGCGACGACGACGTGGAGATCACCGCCACGCTGATGCCGGCCTCCGTCACCACGCCGGTGCTCGACCAGACCATCAATAAATTGCTGAACGACAGCATGATGAAACAGGCCTATTACAGCCGCATCGCCGGCTCCGGCTGATGCCTTTCACTTCCAGGGAGATCAACCATGAAAACTATGCCGAAACTGGCTCATCTAACGATGTTCAAAGACATTGTCCACTGTGGGAGTTTGCACGAGGCCGCGAAAAAGCTGGCCATCTCGCAGCCGACGCTCAGCCGGGTGCTTAAAGAGCTGGAAATGACCATCGGCGCGCGGCTGCTGGAGCGCAGCAACCGCGGCGTACGCCTGACGGCGGTCGGCGAGCTGTTTTACCGGCGGATAGACGCCGCCACCAATCAGTTGCTCAACGCGTTTGACGAGCTGCGCGGCCTGAGTGCCGACGGCGAGAAGCGCCTGCGGGTAGGGATGAGCGTCGATCCGCTGCTGTGCTACCTGCCGCAGGTGCTCGAAGGCTTCAACCGCCGCTACCCACATACCCGGGTGACGGTGGTGGAGGACGGCCCGGAAGGCCTGCTGGCCCGGCTGAGAAACTGCGAGCTGGATTTGGCGGTCAGCAGCCTGAACGGCGCAGCGGGCGGCGCCGATCTGGCGATGCAGGCGCTGAAGAGCGAGCGCTTCTCGCTCTATCAGGGAGGCGACCTTAGCGCGGCCGGGCAGCCGCCGGCCGAGGCCAAATGGGTGGTGCCGCGCTCCTGCTCGGTGGGGCATGCCGCCATCCGCGAGATCGCCGAACGCTACACGCCGCACGGCCAGATCGTCGAGACCGACTCCTTTCTGGCGACCTGGTGCCTGGTCAGGCAGCAAGGCTATATCGCACTGCTGAGCGATCGGGTGGTCGCACACTACGCCCCGCAGCTGCACCTGCAGAAAATCCCGACGCAGGAGATCGACATCAGCGCGCGCTTTTACGTCTTTACCCGCCATGAGCCGGCCACGCCGCCGCTCAGCGCCGCGTTTATCCACCTGCTGCAGGCCATGCAGACGGCCTGAGAAGACAGGCTGCCGGAAACGTTCGGCACCCGGTAAGCGAACTGAAAAACAGGGGGTTAAAGCCGGCCGGTTATTCCGGGGTCTGCATTGGCAACAGCGGCAGCCTGGCGGTGATTGCCAATGCAACAGCACAGAAAGGGATTATTACGCCCTCCAATGCCCCCTCATCGGCAACCCACACGACCATTACGCCATGACGGTTTTATAAAGCAATTCGTCGAGCGAGAAATCACTGCGCGCGCAGCTATCAGGTAATTCAGCCGGTTGTTCATGAGCCTTAAGCGCTTGCAGAATAAACGCGTGTATCAGCTCCCTACGGGGACCGTATTCTGCTTCTCCGGCTCTTTTTTTGACCGTCAACAAGGCATGAATTTCCGCTAACAACAATGGATCGCTCACCGTTCCAGCCAGCAGGTGATCGAAACGCATTGGCGGCACCCCTTTGCCCGCTTCTATCCAAAGGACGGCCAGCAGTGGCCGCAGAACGTAGAAATATTTTTTTAGGCGAACTTCCTCGCCTTGTAAGTAGCCGCGGAAATTTTTACGCGCCATGGAAAGATAATGCCAGCGTGCTCGCGTTGCGGAAAACCACTCAGGTACGACGCCTTTCAGCGCCTCTACACTTTCAGCATCCTGCCGATAAACCACCGGTGAATCCAGCCATTCGATCAACGTCGGGTTAGCTCGCTTTAACAGGCCGAGCGACTTGCGCCATTCCCACCCGCAGACGTCGAGCTCATCATCTATCGGCAGCTCGATCACGTCACGCTGCGTCTCAACGCGCAAATACCATTCAGGCCGATGCACATACAAGAAACGCACGTCGTAATCACTGTCCGGCGAGGCGAATCCCCATCCACGGCTGCCGGACTCGCAGGCATATAACACTCTTACGTCATATCGCGCTTCTATTTCGCGCAACACCTTTTTTATTTTGACGCGCATTTCACTGCTGACGCCTTCTGTTTGTTCTTCCATGTCTTTATCCTTTTCCATACGTTGCCTAACGCAGGGTATATACGATTCTCACCCGACACAACTGCGCCACTATATTCAAAACATGATGAAACCAGCCGCCAACCGCTCACCCCGCCAATCCAACCGTTCACCCGGCGAATCTGACCGCTGACCGAAATACGCCTGTCTTCCCCCCTTACCCCCGGCGATGATGAGCTGTTCCTAAACCCGCCTTACCTCGGGAAAGACGCTACGGCTCACCGCGCCACTCTGACATCTCTTACAAGCGGATGAGTTCATTCATATTTTGCAGACTGGAATTAAGGATACCTCATGAAACGAGAGGGGATTTTAAAGCACATTCCGTGGATGCTGCTGGGGATACTCGGCGCAGCCTGCCTCGGCGTGGTGGCGCTGCGCCGCGGCGAACACATCAGCGCGCTGTGGATCGTCGTCGCTTCGGTGGCGGTGTATCTGGTGGCCTACCGCTACTACAGCCTGTACATCGCCACCAAGGTGATGAAGCTGGACGCCGGTCGCGCCACCCCGGCGGTGGTCAACAACGACGGCCTGAACTACGTGCCGACCAACAAGAACGTGCTGTTCGGCCACCACTTCGCCGCCATCGCCGGCGCCGGGCCGCTGGTGGGGCCGGTGCTGGCCGCGCAGGTCGGCTACCTGCCCGGCACGCTGTGGCTGCTGGGCGGCGTGGTGCTGGCGGGGGCGGTGCAGGACTTTATGGTGCTGTTCATCTCCTCGCGCCGCAACGGCGCCTCGCTCGGTGAGATCATCAAAAAAGAGATGGGGCCGATACCGGGCACCATCGCGCTGTTCGGCTGCTTCCTGATCATGATCATCATCCTGGCGGTACTGGCGCTGATCGTGGTGAAAGCGCTGGCGGAAAGCCCGTGGGGCGTGTTCACCGTCTGCTCCACCGTGCCGATCGCACTGTTTATGGGCATCTACATGCGCTATCTGCGCCCCGGCCGCGTGGGTGAAGTGTCAGTCATCGGCATCGTGCTGCTGGTGGCCGCCATCTGGTTCGGCGGCGTGGTGGCGCACGACCCGTACTGGGGCCCGGCGCTGACCTTTAAAGACACCACCATCACCTTCACGCTGATCGGCTACGCGTTCGTCTCCGCCCTGCTGCCGGTGTGGCTGATCCTGGCGCCGCGCGACTACCTGGCCACCTTCCTGAAAATCGGCGTGATCGTCGGGCTGGCGATCGGCATCGTGATCCTCAACCCTGAGCTGAAAATGCCGGCGGTGACCCAGTTCGTCGACGGCACCGGCCCGGTGTGGAAAGGCACCCTGTTCCCGTTCCTGTTCATTACCATCGCCTGCGGCGCGGTCTCCGGCTTCCATGCGCTGATCGCCTCCGGCACCACGCCGAAGCTGTTGGCCAATGAGACCGACGCGCGCTTTATCGGCTACGGCGCGATGCTGATGGAGTCCTTCGTCGCCATCATGGCGCTGGTGGCGGCTTCCATCATCGAGCCGGGCCTGTACTTCGCCATGAACACCCCGCCGGCGGCGCTGGGCATCACCATGCCGGACCTGCACCGCCTGGGCACCGAAGACGCGCCGATGATCATGGCTTCGCTGAAGGACGTGACCGTGCACGCGGCGGCGGCGGTCAGCTCCTGGGGCTTCGTCATCAGCCCGGAACAGATCCTGCAGACCGCCACCGACATCGGCGAACCTTCGGTGCTGAACCGCGCCGGCGGCGCGCCAACGCTGGCGGTGGGCATCGCCCACGTGTTCCACCAGATCATTCCGGGCGCCAACATGGGCTTCTGGTACCACTTCGGCATTCTGTTCGAGGCGCTGTTCATCCTGACCGCGCTGGACGCCGGCACCCGTTCCGGGCGCTTTATGCTGCAGGATCTGCTGGGCAACTTCGTGCCGTTCCTGAAGAAAACCGACTCGCTGGTGGCCGGCATCGTCGGTACCGCCGGCTGCGTCGGGCTGTGGGGCTACCTGCTGTATCAGGGCGTGGTGGATCCGCTCGGCGGCGTGAAGAGCCTGTGGCCGCTGTTCGGCATCTCCAACCAGATGCTGGCCGCCGTGGCGCTGGTGCTGGGCACCGTGGTACTGATTAAGATGAAGCGCACCCAATACATCTGGGTGACCGTGCTGCCGGCGGTGTGGCTGCTGATCTGCACCACCTACGCGCTGGGGCTGAAGCTGTTCAGCGACAACCCGCAGCTGGAAGGCTTCTTCTTCCTGGCTGGCGAGTACAAGCGCAAGATCGCCGAAGGCGGCGCCGAGCTGAGCGCCCAGCAGATCGCCAACATGAACCACATCGTGGTGAACAACTACACCAACGCCGGGCTGAGCATTCTGTTCCTGCTGGTGGTGTACAGCATCATCTTCTACGGGGTGAAAACCGCGCTGGCGGCGCACAAGAACCCGAAACGCACCGACCAGGAAACGCCTTACGTGCCGGTGCCGCAGGCCGCGCCCGCCGACGGCGTAACTGAGGGGGAGGTCAAAGTTTCGACCCAGCATTGATGTGATTTAACGGATACCCTGCATAATAAAATCAGTTATGCAGTACCGACATGAAAGTTAACCGGTACCCAAAGGATTTCGGACCGCAGCAAGGCGGCAAGTGCGCGAATCCCCAGGAGCTTACTCAAGTAAGTGACTGGGGTTCGGGAGTGCAGCCAACACCGCTGCGGTTCGAAAGACGAAGGGTAAGCAGGGTATTTGGGAGTAAGAAACTATGTTCGGAAATCTCGGCCAGGCGGGGAAGTACCTCGGGCAGGCGGCGCGCATGTTGGTGGGCGTGCCTGACTACGATACCTACGTCCAGCATATGAAAGACAACCACCCGGACAAGCCGGTGATGACCTATAAAGAATTTTTCCGCGAGCGCCAGCAAGCGCGCTACGGCGGCGACGGCAAAGGCGGCATGCGCTGCTGTTAACCCGCAGTCACAAGGATCCGTATGAAACCCATTGCAGTCACCATCCTGACCGGCTTTTTGGGCGCCGGCAAAACCACCCTGCTGCGCCATATCCTGAACGCCGAACACGGCTATAAAATCGCGGTCATCGAGAACGAGTTCGGCGAGGTACCGATCGACGACGCGCTGATCGGCGATCGCGCCAGCCGCATCACCACCCTGAGCAACGGCTGTATCTGCTGCAGCAAGTCCAACGAACTGGCGGACGCGCTGCTGGATCTGCTGGACGGCGTCGACAGCGGCCAGCTGGCGTTCGATCGGCTGATCATCGAATGCACCGGCATGGCCGATCCCGGCCCGATTACCCAGACCTTTTTCTCGCACGAAATCCTGTGCGAACGCTTCCTGCTGGACGGCATCATCACCCTGGTGGACGCGGCCCACGCCGAGCAGCAGCTGAGCCAGTTCAGCATCGTCCAGGCGCAGGTGGGCTACGCCGACCGCATCCTGCTGACCAAAACCGACGTGGCGCCGGACTGCGAAGCGCTGATCCAGCGGCTGCAGCGGATGAACGCCCGCGCGCCGGTCTACAAGGTGACGCACGGCGACATCGATCTGAGCGTGCTGTTCGACATCGAAGGCTTTACGCTGAACGACAAACTCAACCTGACGCCGCCCGCCCCGCTGTTCCGCCGCATCCCGCAGCCACAGAGCGACATCCGCTCGATCGTGGTGACGCTGGAGCGCCCGCTGCCGCTGATGCAAATCTCCGACGTGATGGAAGGCCTGCTGCTGGAATACGCCGACAACCTGCTGCGCTACAAAGGCATTCTGTCTATCGAAGACGAGCCGCGCCGCCTGCTGTTCCAGGGCGTACAGCGGCTGTATAACGCCGACTGGGATCGGGAGTGGCTGCCTGATGAGGAACGCCGGAGCACCTTGGTATTTATTGGTGTGAACCTGCCGGAGGAGGAGATTCGGGGCAGGATTGGGGGGCTGGGGTAAGCGGGGTTTGGATATGGGAGCCTGTGGGTGGGCTCCTTTATGGGCTTATGGCGCTAACGGGGTGGGGGGAGAGGCATTAGCCGTAGTTTGCTTCCTGCCTGTTGTAAGGCAAATTCAGCGACGAACTCACGTGCAGAAGGGAACTCACCTGCCTGTTGTTTCTTCTGGGAGACCAGCTTCGCGGAGAAATGGTACTGCTGCCCCGGCGTAAATACGTAGCCTTCATCAGGAACGCACTGATGGGGGGCGATATCACGTAGCGGCTCGAAGAATTTGAATGTGCGGTTCTGCGCCTCATCCAATCGGTAGATCGAGATACCCGCGAGCTTTTCGTCTCCCTGCGGCTGAACGGTGATGCATACTTTGCCCTCACGCAGGTTGGCGGTGGCGGGATAGTCTACAGGGGTACGATCGCCTATCGACGGACAGCCTGCTAGCAGGAAGGGGAATGCGAGGGGGAAGATCCGTTTCATGACTACCTCTGACGCTGGGACTTCATTTGGTATGCGTCAATGACTTCACGAGGGCACTACGCACCTGCTGCAAAAACGCGGGAACCGTTGTGCCCCATAACTCGGGGCTGAAGGTAAACTCGAAACGTTGGTTGAAGAATGACTCCACAGTATCCTGCGCCAGTAGCTCATCGAGCTCATTGATCAAAGCCTCGCGCTGCTGATGAGTCGCCAGACGAATGTACTCTGCGATCAGCGCAGTAATATCGCCCTCTGCATTTATCAGGTCATAATCTTGGCCAAAATAAACGACGATCAGATTATCAAGTTCGCTGGTTTTCATCGGCTTATCTCGCAGGGAAGGCGCTAAGGATAAAATCAGGTTTGCCACTAATGCGTGTGCGTTGCATTACAACGCCAGGCCGAGATCCAAGCTCGAATAACTCGCCATCCTCTACGTTAATTAAAACTGCCCAGCTTTTGTTCCGCTTTTCGTTGCAACATGGCAAAGAACACCACCGCGGTAGTGCCCCAGCTCTCTGGCACAAACTCATCTGAAAAATGCTCCGCCATGCCTTCGTCTAAACGCCCTGCATAAGTAGCCTGAAACTCTTTAGTCTCCTCGAGGATATCGCGGATGACTTGAGTGCCGTTTTGCTCCAGAAAGCCGTCAATCACACCCTCGGCCGTTTCGGCATCAGTAAACAGATCATAATCCTGACCGAAGTAAATACTGAATAACTTACTGAGTTCGCTGAAGTCTCCGTGCAATCTCATCATTACCTCAAAAGTCGGGAAACGCTGTCAGTATGAAGTAGGGTTTACCTTGAAACTGCTGATAGTGCAACACGACCTTTAATCGCGATGTTCTCACTAATTGCGTTGAATTTTTACTCAGGCCATAACCAATATCGCTGGACATAATATGGGTCAATTCAAGATTTGGCCTTCCGGCAGGATTCGTGGCCCACAGTCTTATCCACTCTTTATTGGCTTTTAACGCCGAGCTGACGGCGACCTCCGCGGCCCCTAATGATTTAAACGAAGAGGCTTTGTTCACTCGTGGATTTTTTAAACGCTCTAACAGTTGCTCTTTCGTCATCCCAACATGACGTTTAATGGTATGCCCACCCGATTTCATCCCCGCAGGGGACTCATGCTCAATCAGCTTAACCCGCCCCATGCGCACGGATGCGACTCTGGCTGCGCCAACCGCTCCGGCAAAGACAAAAGGCACGGCAATATCGACCGTTAAACCGACGTTATAGGCCGCTTCCCGATCGGCACCCAGTGTTTGCGCCAATAAAACGGCAGACTGATAAGTATCAGTCATCGTTGGCTGCCCGGTAATCATCTGATTGGAAGCGGCCTTGATGCTGTCCAGGCTATGCGTTCCCACCACCACGCACCCGACCTTGGTGATAAACGTCGGATCCGGCGCATAGCACAACACCCCAGCCCCCATCAGCTCAACGACACCACCGGCAAGCCCCAAACCGCCAAGCAGACGGTTACTGAGCGTTTCACCTTCAGTGACACTCTCATCAGACAGCACCGCCGCAAGCTGCACCGGCGACAGGGCAATACGCAACTTATCTTCATTCGCCATGTTCGTTCATCCGTGAATTAGCAAAGCCGTATGATTAACATAAGCTCTAGAAAGGATAAATACTGGAACGGTTAACGCCGAATTAACCGGCACCTTATCTGCAAGGTTCGGTCAATACTGAAGCACTGTATTTCAATAGAGCGCCTCGTTATTGGATGTTTTCGATAGCAAAGTGATTATTGAATCTTTTCACTTTGAAGTGAGCAATAAAGGCCCTGCCGGAAACATCCTGCAGATTTCTGCGCTTCTCTATCGGTACGAAATTTAGCCTCATGCTGTAGATATGATTTTCCTGAAACGGGTAATCTTCTTGGGTAACGCAAATGCCCTTTTTCAGATTCTGATTCCCCACCTCAATCAATTTATCATCCGTATCACCGCTGAGATAGAGCGTATCTTGCCTCTCGTTTTCCTTTGGTGACGGATAGATGCAGATGTTGCCATTCGCTTTAGTATGGACGGTGATAGGGATGTCCGGCGAATAGCGCTGATCGAGACGATCGCCAGTACAGGTACTTAACAATATCGATCCTGCAATGGCCAGCAAGAAATTAGCTTTCATCATATTCCATTATTTATAAATCTTAATGAGGAAATATTATCCATGAATAGATGACTGATAGTTCGACGCAAAGATGATATGCCGAATTGCGAGGTACATTCCAATCCTAAAAGCAAACAAACTGTAATTCCATACAGCTTATTTTTTCCTTTTACTGATAACGCTATAGTTTTTCCGCTGCGGCCAAATCCGCAGCCGGAGTTAGCGTTCCGAACACTTACACAAGGCAGCATTATGTATATAATGTTGGGGCTTTAAACATCCAGAATTATGGTGGCCCAAGTGGGGGCTTCGCAAGAAGCGCCGGTTTCCTTCGTGTCCGGTAACGCTAACTCCGCTTGGGCTACCACCATGGGTTTAGCGTCTCATGTGGTAGTACACATACTACACACTAAGGATAAAGACACATGGATAATGTCACCATTACCGAAAACACCACAAGCACCCTTACCCTCTACCGCCAACTGTTTAACCACCTCGATCTCAGCGCTTACAATCCCTCAGAACTCTTAGACCTGGCCGCACTCTCTGCCGAGCAGGCTGAAGGGCTGTGCCACGGCCTGATGTTGTTCGGCCACTTGCTGCAAAAGCACCCACAGCTGGACGCTGAAGGCTGGGAACAGCTGAATCACTATCTCAACGCCACGGCGCATCTGGTTCCTGCGTTGTGTAATCTTTATGGGCGGGCACTGCGGGAGATGGAAGCCTGCGGCTAACATAAATAGCAATCAGGGCGATGCCTGCACTCGTCGCCCTTCCCACCCACGATTTCCAATAGATCTGACTGACATATCAAAACAAAAACATTCATCAAGGTAGGCATTTCCTCCCCTACCTGGCATAGTTAACGCATTCGGTAAATCGATGAGTTAACTGCTGGGTATTGATGTATGGCTGCTGCAAAACTTTGGACTAGAGAAGAATTACTGATCGCTTTCACTCTGTACAGCCAAATACCGTTTGGCAAACTTCATTCGAGAAATCCCGAAATAATCCACTATGCAAAATTGATTGACCGTACGCCGTCGGCGTTAGCCATGAAGCTGGTTAACCTCGCTAGCTTGGATCCATACATTATCGAATCTGGTCGAAGCGGTTTGAAAGGGGCCTCTAACGCCGATCGTGCGTTATGGCTTGAAATGAGCCACGACACCGAAGCGTTCAATCAGCAATGTCAGCTGGCGATGGAGCACCTAGAAGAAGAAACGGTTACGCCGGGGCTTAATGAGAGCCCAAAGGATTTCAGCGGCAGCGAACGCATCTCTACCGTCAAAACACGCGTTGATCAAAACCTGTTTCGCAAGAATGTGCTTGAAGTGTATGAATACCGTTGTTGCGTGACCGGCTTGGAAGAGCCCGCATTGCTGGTCGCTAGCCATATCCTGCCTTGGAGCCACTCAATCGAACAACGTCTTAACCCGAGTAACGGATTGTGCCTGTCCAGCCTACATGATAAGGCTTTTGACCGTGGGCTCATTACGTTTGATGATAAGTTGGAGTTGGTGTTATCACCGCAACTTAAGAAGTTAAAAAGTAGTATTTATGTAGATAATTTTGAAAAGTATGAAGGAAAAAAACTTCGGTTGCCATTAAGTTGTCATCCTGACAGGAAGCACTTGGCTTATCATAGAGATAATATATTTATAAGTGATTAAATTTTATTTATCATTACTGCATATATAATCAGGCCAGCTTAATGTACAAATGTCGCTTTTAATATAACTAGATAACCATTCAAGTGATTTATCATTATTTTTAAGACCACACTGCCATAACTCGAAAACTCTCCAGCCAGTTTCGAGCAAGACTATTTTATTATGGATATCACGCCGTCTATTTTTTATAAATTTATTCCGCCAGAACTCGACGTTAGTTTTTGGAATTGTGGCAAAGCGACATCCATCATGATGATGCCAGAAGCAACCATGTATAAATATACATAATCTATACTTTTTAAGCACGACATCCGGTTTACCCGGTAAAGAACTGTCATGAAGCCTGAAGCGAAACCCTTGTGCGTGTAAGAACTTACGCACGATAATTTCCAATTGCGTATTTTTACTCTTCACGCTAGCCATAATTCTGGATCTAGTACTATTATCTATTCTATCCATCAATAGGTTCTCCGCAACTTTTAAATAATCACACCTTCCATAAACAATTAATTAACCATCAAATATTAATTTTTTTATTTTATAATTGGTGAAAAACATCATGAACATTACAACTTTTTCATTATAACAACAATAGCAAAAAACACTTTCTAATCCGGATACCTTCAGAATAAAAAACTCACTCTCCATTAATATATCTTATTGTCATTCCTGGAAGTAGATAGTCAGTTGTAGCAGAAAAGCCATTAGCTTCTAAAATAGCATTTCTCATCGGTAAGGGGCATTGCCTCCAGATCAAATATGCTTGTTCCAGCTGTGTACCTGGGAAAGATGAAAAAGGGTCATAACCTTGCAGTAACTTGAACTTACATAAAACCAAGTCACTTAAAAAATAATATTCATCACAAAGCAACCCTCTCTCATATGCGTCATTGATTAATTCCTCATACAGTTCCAACATGATTTCTATTTTTTCTCCCCCTTGCGCATCCATTGGTTGATTATAATCTGCTTTTCCATTAAATCCTTTATGAGCAACCTTATGACAATCAATGCAAAGAGTTATACCGTTCCCTGTATAAAACTTAGCTTCCTCTAAAAAACTTTTACGACAAATATGGTGCGCAGAAACTCTACTCATCGAATGGCAAACAACACACCGGTAGCCGTCTCTGAATCGAATGAATTCACTCCAACGCCTTAAACAAGTCTTATTGGCCCTTTGATTATCTATCGAAGAGTGAAGTCGCATTAATTTAACATTGAGTTTGTTTTTAAATTCATTATCCATATCTAGCCTGTTAATTAAAAATTATATAAATTAAAAGAGAGTAAGCAACCTTAAAAACCATACTCCTATGTTACTCAAACGCTCAGAATAATCATATAAAAAACATAATTAATAATTTATAGCTCTCTATAGAGGGCTGTCTACTCGATGGTTCTCCAGCACATTCTGCAATATAGCTGCCTATACTCATATCCGCAATCATCTCTACCCAAAACTGCCCCAGTTAAATTCACGTAAATGCTGAATATTTAACTTTTCTACCTCATCTTATAAAAAATTCAAATACTGGGTAATACTTCAGCTGCACGCACCTTCCAGATACGTTCACGAGTTCAATGGGCCTTACAGCAAGAAAATTTTGCGCATCTATCTTTCTTAGATAGTTAATCCTTACCACTCTTGTTGAGAATTTTTCTCATCTCAATACAGTTCAAAATCTGCCATGAAGATGAGGTCATAACTTGAACTAAAACGCTTGAATGAAGAACGTACCGAATCGCCAGGTACCAGCCCTAACTGGCATGATGCCGCTCGTTCTACACATGAATGAACCGGCGCGAAAAGAAGTAGACGCCGAACAAGCCTTTTTGCTATGCATCGATACCACGTTCGATATAATCAAAGTATTTTGATTAATACATATCGAACAACAACAATGAAGAAAAAACTGACCGCTATCGATCTGTTTGCCGGCGCAGGCGGCTTGTCCCTAGCAGCGCTTCAAAGCGGTATGAACGTCTTGGCGGCCGTCGAGTTTGACGGAGCAGCGGCAAATACCTATAAAAAAAACATCAAACAAACCTTTGGGAGCAGTAACACCAAGGTCTACAACACTGATATCAATCATATCAAAGATCTTGATAAATTTATGAAAGATGTCAGCGTTGCCCCGGGTGAACTCGATCTTTTGCTGGGCGGTCCTCCGTGCCAAGGATTTTCAACCCACAGGATCAATAATGCTGGTGTAGATGACCCGCGCAATCAACTACTGTTCAAGTATTACGAGTTCGTCCACGCACTCCGTCCCAAGATGTTTCTCATCGAAAACGTAGCGGGTTTGTTATGGAAGAGGCATGAGTCTTATCTCGCAACACTTAAGCAAAACGCCGAAGAAAATGGTTACATCATCAAATTTTGCGATCTGGTTAACGCTAGAGATTTTGGCGTGCCGCAAAATCGCAAACGGGTATTTATCCTTGGCGTTAGGCACGACATCGCTTCCGATACTATCGTATTCCCCCCAAAACCGACGCATTTCTCTCCAAGTGGCAAGCAAATCCCCAAGTGGAAAACGGCATCTTGCGTTTTTGAGCAGCCACCTGAGAATGTTTTAAATCGCTACTGGCATGACTATTTTTCGACAAAGACCAAACTTTCAAAATCGCAAGTCGATAGCCTCTTGGCAAATCTTGATTTTGGCTGCAAAGTAGACGAGAAAGACTCACTCAATTTTCACATGACGCACTCGGCAGAAATGGTCAAGGTTTTCAGTTCAACGCCGTTAAACGGCAGTCGAATGGACTCAAATCGCGTACTGCCTTGCCACGAAACCCATACCGGCCATAAGGATGTGTACGGAAGAATCATGATTCATCAACCTTCGAATACTGTTACCACAGGCTGCATCAACCCATCCAAGGGAAGATTTGTTCACCCTTGGAAAGACCACGGCATTACCATGCGGCATGCCGCAAGACTGCAAACCTTCCCGGACAATTTCATTTTTTACGGCAACGCAACTCAGCAGTCTAGACAAATAGGAAATGCTGTCCCTGTAGAGTTAGGGAAAGAGTTGATAAAAAACTTGATTAGGTTCCTAACAGGAGCATAGAGCGGCAGTGGGCATCAACATAAAGAGGTAATCTTTTGGTGTTACGAGAAAGTAAACCAGCGATAGCGGTTAAACATATTGGCGTAACCACCATACCACTCAATGTGGTGGAAACGGATAATGCTTCTTTTCTCTGTTTTAATACCAAGCCCATTCATTGCACAAATTTTGGTACGGGCGTGTAAAGCTATCATTTTTAATAGTTAGGCATCTATATAAAAAGGGAGTATACAACATGGCACAAATGAGAGTGAGCGCAAGAACTGTCGACATGTTAGGCAGGCAACAAATTGCCGGTATCCCTACGGCAATTCATGAGCTGTTCAAAAATGCGCATGACGCTTATGCTAATAATGTCGAAATAGATTTCTTTGAATCCCAAAACTTGCTCACTTTACGAGACGATGGGATAGGGATGACCAAAGATGATTTCATTGATAAATGGCTCACAATCGGGACATCCAGTAAACTGGGAGTAAATAGAAAATCTATTTATATACCCGCTGGAATGGAAGAGCGTCCCTTAATGGGCGAAAAAGGGATTGGCAGGTTAGCAATAGCATCAATTGGGCGACTAGTCCTTGTTTTAAGTCGGGCGGAACGCAATGATGGCATGCACGATATGGTGGTTGCGCTTGTCCACTGGACTCAATTCGAAATTCCAGATATAAGTATTTCTGATATTGCGATTCCTATTAGGACATTCCCTTTAGGGATAATCCCAAGTCAAATTGATATTAAATCAATGTCTGGCGAGATCATAGAAAACCTGGATAATATAAAAAATAAAATTCCTCAGAGTATTTATGACAAAATTGAACACGATTTAAATTCATTTCAATTCTCACCTGAATTATTATTTTCAAACTTGCAAAAATCAACATTTAAAAGTTGGGATGAATCTATTTCAGAACGCAAAAATAATACAACATCTGAGAATAATAACAGTCCTCTTTTAGATGGTTTTCATCGTGGAACACATTTTATAATAATGCCATGTGACCCAGCTCTTGCTTTAGATATAAAACAAGATGAAAACGACACAACTGAGT
This sequence comes from Serratia sp. A07, assembly GCF_058725505.1. Classification (NCBI taxonomy): domain Bacteria; kingdom Pseudomonadati; phylum Pseudomonadota; class Gammaproteobacteria; order Enterobacterales; family Yersiniaceae; genus Serratia; species Serratia sp. A07. Next base: position 5,286 of record NZ_JBZXDO010000004.1, on the reverse strand, counting down.
TGCAAAAAATTCTGGTGGGTTTTGCAAACTCACTAAATGAAAACTATAAACAAATAATGGCTACTAAATTTCGCACTCATAAAGGAAGTGCTGAGGTAGAAGAACTCATAGAGAATGTCTTTTTTACTACTGGCGACGCACGAAATGCGGACCATTATATAGAAGGTGAATTTGATGAGTATGGGCAATTTAAAGGATCAGTGACCGTTTATAAAGGAGAACCCATCAATCACATTATAAATTGGGATGAAAATTACGGCTCTAAAACTAAGTGCGGTAAATTTAAAATAAAGTTTTCTTATCTGCAAGGGGATGCAAGTGAGAGTACTGTTCCAACACAAATATATACAGAAATCAAAGCCAAACTAAATATGTTTGGTGGTCTCTATGTTTACAAAGATGGCATCCGTGTATTACCTTACGGAAAGCCAGAGTTTGATTTTCTCCGAATAGAGGAAAGAAGAAGTAAAAAGGCCTCCACCGCATTTTTCTCATATAGACTAATGTTTGGTGCCATTGAAATAGAGCACGATGTTAACTCTATGTTGATAGAAAAAGCTGGTAGAGAAGGCTTGATAGAAAATATAGCATATCGTGAATTCAAAAGCATATTAATTAATTTTTTTGAACAGTTGGCTTCTGATTTTTTTAGAAATAACTCTGTTAACGATCGTTTTTGGGAAATAAAGGAGCGTTTTAATAACGAGTCAATAAAACAAAAAAGAATATTAGATAAAAGAAGGAAGATGATTGGGTTTAAAAAGGAAACCTTCCAAGAGGAACTGGATTGTTTTTTTGTTAACTATAATAAAAATATATTTACAGATATTCTTAGTGAAATAACTCAAGAAGTTACATCTGAATTACTTACTAGTCATGATAACTGGACAGTCTCACAAAAATATAGCTTCGTAAATGAAGTTAGGCGAAAATACCAGGCCAGGATTTTTGATTTCAACAAAAAAATAAAAATATCAAAGCCGAATGTTGGATTAAATAAATCGATACTGAAACAGTGGGAAAGCTATCTCATTTTAAAAGAAAAGTTACAACATGAGATAATAGCGCCAAGAAAAAATAATTTAGATGATATTATCAATAAATACATGGATGATAATTCGCTATCATTTAGCAGAAGAGAAAAAGTAACTGACATTGTTAATGAAGAGAAGAGAGTATTTAATAAAACAATAAATTCATTTAAGAGGGCAATGAAGGATAATGTTACACTATTAGATGACTCAATTAAGGAGACCGTTCGTTCAAAAACATCAACTCTCTCTAATTCAATTAACATGGTTATAAGCGAGATTAATTCCTCTTCGTTAGATATGATATCTGAAGATGAAGCTAGTAGACTCGTAAATACATGGGAGAAACGCCTGGAAGAAGTGTCGAATGAAACAGAAGAGTATTTAGGAAAAATACGTGAATCAGTGGAAAACATTATAGATGATTTGCAAAGCGATAGCATTTCATCTATTGACACTCTAATTGCCTTAGAAACAGAAAACGAGCATGTTAGAGACTCTCTTAATAAATACTTTGATTTCGCACAGTTGGGTATGTCTATTGGAATTATTCAACATGAGTTCAGCAGCACAGTTAGAACTGTCAGGCAGAGCATTAAGTCACTTAAACCATGGGCAGACAAAAACCCAAATCTAAATAATATTTTTTTCAATATTAATCACAGCTTTTCTCATTTAGATGGCTATTTGAAAATGTTCACCCCACTGAATAGAAGACTTTATAGGTCTAAAGTTGATCTAAGTGGAAAAGAAATATACCGCTACTTAATCGATATATTTGAAGAGAGAATGAGGCGACACAATATTTCATTCGAGTCAACACATGAATTTTTAAATAAAATTAACAACGTATATCCTTCTACATTTTTACCGGTATTTATAAATGTTATTGACAATGCCATTTACTGGTTAAATAAACAGCGCACCACTGAAAATCCTAACAAGCAAATACTACTTGATACTCATGGCGACTCGTTAACTATTTATAATAATGGTCCAGCAATTAAAATCGAAGATAGAGATCGTATTTTTGAGTTTACCTTCTCTCGAAAAGATTTAGGTAGAGGAATGGGGCTCTATATTTCCAAGGAAACGCTCAATAGAGAAGGATTTGACATTAAATTAGCTGGTGGAGGCAATAACGACGACTCTCCATGCTTCGTAATTGAAAATTTGAAAACGGAGATTTCAAAATGACTTCATTTTCTGAACATTGCAAAAGTGTTGTAAAAGAATATATTCACACGGTTATGATTATTGATGACGGAGCTGGCTTAGATAATCAAGGCATTGTTGCTAGGGATCTTGTCATTCCTTCGTCTAACGATCCATTTTCAGCCAGTGAGTCTGAAGAGATACCGATTGAAACAGTCCCCCCTGGACATATCACGCATTCTCTGGATACATTCTCATTAACTAATGCATTTTTTGAGGAGGGAATAGTTGCTGGCATCTACCAACCTCAAATAGAAGATAGTCAGACCCCTGAAGCATTTGCATCAAGAACAAGTTCTGTTTGTGACAAAGCGGACATAATCATACTAGACTGGATTCTTAAAGATCGTAACCCAGAGTATAGTAAAGCAGTAGTGAAGGAAATACTTCGAGGCGACCACAAAAATGGCGGACGGGTTAGAGCTATAATAGTTTATACTGGTGAAAGCAACTTACATTACTTGAGGGATGAGTTATTCACTTATCTAAATATCGATGAGCTAGATAGAAGCTCTGATTATGAAATCCGCTCGGAAAACATCATAATTTCTTTTTATAATAAAAATCATGGTGGCTATAGTTTCACTCCTGATCGAGCCATGTCTGAATCCGAGATTCCACAGCAAGCATTGAATTCGTTTACAGTTTTAGTAGACGGTTTGGTTCCTGTTTTTGCAATGAAATCAGCTGCATCTATCAGGAAAAATACAGGAAGGATCATATCTCGTTTTAGAAAAAACCTTGACACTGCATATTTAGCGCATCGAGCTCTATTGCCTGAACCTGAAGACTCGGAAGTATTTATGCTTGATAACTTTGTTTCTTACATGAGAAACATACTTGCTATCTCACGAATAGACAATGCTACACTAGGAGCTGACTCAATTGAACAGTGGATTAGAGAACATAATGAAATACTTGATAAAAAAATAAAACATGGCAATAACGAGTATCAATGTGAATTAAATGAGATGATTGAATTATCTCAACATGGTTTTTTAAGCAGGTTGTACCAAATTTTGAAATCAAAGAAAAATGCAATGTGCAATGCATATAAAGACACCAGTAAAATAACATTTTTGCAGGCAATTTCAATATTTAATAGAAGTGATATAAACGTAGTGGAATCCTCAGTTGAGCTTTCAATACTATCACTCTTTAGGCGTACATTCAAAGATATTATTGGCACTTCAGAAACACCATACTTAACCCAAGGTTCGCTTATTTACTCTAAAAACAAAGATCAATTTCTTCTATGTGTTACGCCAAAATGTGACACAGTAAGAATAGAAGAAATCACTAATTTTTCTTTTGTCATACTTAATGAAGTTATGGTTACAGACCAAGAGATAGATAAGGAGTTTGACATTGTCATCCCGAAAAACAAATTCGTTATAGAAAACAAAATAAAAAACCACATTCCTAATAAAAAAGATGAAATAAAAAAACTTATCGTTGACCATTGTTTGACAAATGAAGGGAAAGCATCCAATAACACACTCCATGACCAGCTGAAAGAATTAGACTCCATTAAAAATGGTAATTATATGTACCTTCGTACTCAACCAAAATTTAATAAATTGAAGCATATTTTATTTGATAGTGAAAAAAACAAAAAAGTATCGTTTAACAATACAATGACTGATCTAATAGACTTTTTTGATGCTGACTGTAACGAGTATATATGGATTGGGGATTTACACGATCTCAATACTATCACACGTGTTGGGAATCTTGTTTCCAATCTGAACAGAACGGGAACCGATGAAGTCGAATGGCTACGCCGGAAACATAAATAACATCAGCAGGTTTATTGTCGCAATAGGGTGGAAAACAGCACTTAACAGGTAACAGGGGTAAATCAGCTCCTGGCTCAAGGCCTGTTTACATATACTCCCTGCCCTATTAGAATTTAGCGAGTTGGCGGATAATCACCTGTTGCAGATGCATGAAAGCAATGTTTATCCGCCGTATTTCTCTCATCATTCACTTTTGATGCAATGCCGAAAACTTGTAAAAGACACTCAACTCGGGTGTCTTAACTTTCATACTATCTCATAGCAAATAACCAAACTTCCTCCAGAACCATCAGCAATCTTCCCTTTTCATACCTTGTTCTCGAATTCAGGTATCCATCGTGCAGAGGCACAACCACGCTCGTAACAACGTAGTAGCCCTCCTGTGAAGTCGATCAAACAGGAAAAGTGTCTGACTCTACTGACGCCGAACGCCCCCCCAAACAATGCCTAACGAGGCAAAATACTAAAAACCCTAGGCTTCACAAGCCTCAATACAGCACGTATTATATAAAATATTTTTATTTATATGATGACGCGCAGGGACTAAAAAGGAAGTTTTTGTGCAAGGAACGCTCAAAATGATAAGTAAAGATTCACGAATCGTTCTAGAAGCATGGCAAGAGTATATAAAGCTAAACGGTGTCTAAAAAAGCAAAATATCAGCTAGTGAACTGCACGAATCACAACAGTTAATGCTGTCCGAACAAGATTGCGATGAGAATGAGCGCGGCGTTTTTATCACCCTGCCACCGGCAACCCTTGCCTACCTGCGCAAGCGCTTCGTCAAGAAAGATGGGAAAGGGAATATAGAGCATATTGAACCTTTGCAAATTATGTTCCCCATCCTGCGCATTAAAGAAAAGACAAGAAATCAAAAACACGCCCGCTTTTTGCCGCTGTTTATGGCCCAACTCCCCGAATCGCTCTTCCGTGATGAAACAACCGATAAAATTCTGCTCCCGGTAAAGGACGGTTTGCGTGTTCAAGCCATGCCTTACGCTTTCCGGGAAATTCTGAACACCGACATTGCCGAGCTGGGTGAAAACCGGCACATGATGAGCCTGGTCGGCGCCCTGACAAGCACCAAGTTCGAGAGCTTCTTTTCAGCCTTCAGCACGCTGGAAGAGTGGTTGAAAAGTAAACTTTCCAATCACCATTATGCCGTTTATCTGACGACAATTAATCTGGCCGGTTCGCGACAATTATTTTGGCCGGTTTGTAATCTGAGATCACAACCTACT